>NZ_JBNNXU010000028.1:0-58567 GCF_052873915.1 Photobacterium sp. DNB22_13_2 | reverse complement strand
CATCGCCCATCGCCCATCGCCCATCGCCCATCGCCCATCGCCCATCGCCCATCGCCCATCGCCCATCGCCCATCGCCCATCGCCCATCGCCCATCGCCCAACCTCCTAATTTCCCTCGCCTTAAATTTTTGGCACATCCTTTGCTTTCTATCTGGTAACGAATTTTGGAGGCAGACATGTCCATTTCTTTTGATAAAGCATTAGGTGTTCACCAGCATACCGTTGGCGTACGTGCCAAACGTGCAGAAACACTGGCGAGCAACCTTGCCAATGCCAATACGCCGGGGTACAAGGCGAAAGATATCGACTTTCAGCGGGCTCTCAATGCGGCAACCTCGGAGGCAAAGGTTGGCCTCAGCCGTACTGATGGTCGGCATATTTCTGCCTCCTCTCAGGTTATGGGTGAGCAAAAGTACCGCGTACCTACCCAGCCAGACACGGGTGACGGCAATACCGTTGATTCCCAGTTGGAGCAGAACTTGTTTATGCAGAACTCCATTGAGTATCAGGCATCGCTAGATTTCCTTGGATCAAAATTTAAAAACCTGAGCAAGGCACTGACGGGGAATTAATGAATGAGCTTATTTAATATTTTCAATGTATCGGGATCGGCAATGAGTGCTGAATCGGTACGTCTTAATACCACTTCCAGTAACCTTGCCAATGCCAATAGCGTCAGCAGCTCGGCAGAAGAAACTTACAAGGCGAGGCATCCGGTATTTGCCGCTGAGCTGCAAGGTGCCAGCTACAAGCGCAGCGACAGCGTGCCGGTTCAGGTCAAAGGGATTGTCGAGAGCGAGAAGCCGCTGAGTGCAGAGTACAACCCGGATCACCCGTTGGCGAATGCCGAAGGCTATATCTATAAGCCGAATGTCAATGTGATGGAAGAAATGGCCAACATGATCTCGGCATCGCGTTCATACCAGAACAATGTGCAAGTCGCTGATGCCAGCAAGCAGATGCTGATGAAAACACTGCAGATGGGTAAGTAGGTTAGGGAGTAATGACAATGAGCAGTATTAATGGTGCGGGTTCCAATAACCTCTCTTACCTTGACCAGTTAAAGTCGATGCAGGAAAAGAAGGTTCAGGAAGACCAGAAAGTCACTGGACAGAACCAGCTGAAACAAGAAGATTTCCTGTCTTTGCTTACCAAGCAGCTATCGCAGCAGGATCCGTTTGAGCCTGTCGGCAACGATAAGATGATTGCCCAGATGGCATCGTTTGCCACAGTGGATGGCATCGGCCAGATGAATGAACAGTTTGGGTTGTTGAATACTGCCATGACGTCTAATCAAGCGTTGCAGGCTTCAACCTTGGTTGGCCAGGATGTACTGGTACCGAGTGCGACCGGAATGAAAGCAGAAGAAGGTGGTTTAAGCGGTCGTGTACGCCTGACCAACTCGCTTGACCAAGCCATGATGCGTGTCGAAACCCCTGAAGGTGAGTTGGTTAAAACCATTAACCTTGGCGCAAAAGCGGCCGGTGACCACGATATCGAGTGGGATGGTAAGAACGAACAAGGCAAGTTGATGCCAGAAGGGCAATACAACATCCGAGTATCGGGCCTGGTCGGTGGCGAAACTCAGAATTATGACGTATTCACCCATGCCAACGTTAATAGCGTAGTGATGGGGCAGGGAGATGGTCAGGTATTACTGAACCTAGCCGGTCTCGACAAACAATTTAATTTGGCTGATGTACTTCAGGTCGGAAAAGCACAAGCGAAAGGATAATCAATTATGAGCATGAATATTGCCTTGAGTGGCCTGGGTGCGGCTCAAAAAGATTTAAACACTACCAGTAACAACATCGCCAACTCCAATACCTACGGCTTCAAGGAGTCCCGTGCCGAGTTTTCCGATGTGTATTCGAACTCGATTTTCTCGAATTCGAAAACCACTACCGGTGGTGGTGTACAAACGGCAACGGTTGCCCAGCAGTTCCATGAAGGTTCTAGTATTTACACCAACAATCCATTGGATTTACGGGTATCAGGCACTGGCTTTTTCGCTGTTGCGCCGAACAAAACGGAGCCCGCGAACAATAACCTGACGCGTAATGGTGCTTTCCACCTCAATAACAATAACGAGATTGTTAACTCAGACAATAATTACTTGCTGGGCTACGAAGTAAACCAAGAGACTAATACGGTTGCTTCCTACGAGCCAAAGCCAATGGCTATTGATGATACCTTCGGCCAGCCGAATATGTCGAAGAACATCAATGTTTCGATGAACTTGCCAAGTGGTGAAACTACGCCGAAAGAAGCGCCGTTTGATTTTAATAATCCTGAGAGTTACAACAAATCAACCTCTTCGACTATCTATGATTCATTGGGTAATCCGTTGAAAATGTCGGCTTACTATGTGAAACAGGATGATACTCAGCCTGGAGCTCCGGAGAATACTTGGAATGTCTACTACACAGTCAGCGATAGCGGTGGTGAAAAAGCCCTTGATGTTGCTCAAGGTGTTGGAAGCGGTAATGGCCATTTAGGTCATAGCCTGCAGTTTGATGCTGGAGGTCAGTTGATAACAACTCCGCCAAATTTCCAAACCGTTGATTTCCAAACTGCGGGAATTCAGCTTGGTGGTGCAGATGGTTCCCAGAACTTGATCTTCAATTACGACGAACCAACCCAGTACGCCTCTCCATTTGAGATCCGTAAACTGGAAGATGAAGATGGGGCAACGACCGGTTACCTGTCTAATGTTGATATCGACTCAGACGGCAACATCTTAGCCTCTTACTCAAATGGTAAAGATAAAGTGATTGGCCGAGTGGCAATGGCCCGTGTTGCTAATGAGCAAGGGCTCGCTCAGCTAGGCGGTACATTGTGGAACGTTACCCAAGATTCGGGATCAGCCGTTTGGGGGGATGCGTCTCAAGGCTCATTCGGTGCGATCAAGAACGGTACCTTGGAGCAATCGAACATCGATATGACCCAAGAGTTGGTGGATTTGATCACTGCCCAGCGTAATTTCCAGGCCAGCTCACGTGCCTTGGATGTGAACAACCAGCTACAGCAGAACATCTTGCAGATCCGTTAATCTGTTTCTTTGTTAATCGAATGCTGTAATAGATCCAAGCCCATAATACCAAGTGTTATGGGCTTTCGTCGGTTTATTGACGCTATCACTCCCATATTAAAAGCGATTGATTGTTTACTGAGCATGACCGTCAGTTAAGCGGCAACGTTTTTCCCCTTTATTTCTATTACTTTCCCTTTTGTGCATCACTTCTTTTAAAATCAATGGTCTACCTGTTATTTCACTAATGGTATACTTTTTGCATTGATAATGGCTGTCGATAGAGGGGACTGACAGATGGATCGCGCATTATTTCTAGCCATGAGTGGCGCCAAGCAAGACATGTACGGCATGCAGGTTGCAGCCAACAATTTGGCGAACGTGAATACCACCGGTTTTCGTGCTGATTTGCAGCAGGCGAGAAGTATGCAAGCGTATGGCGAAGGGTTGCCAAGCCGAGTATTTGCCATGACGGAACGTCCGGGCAACAATTTTGAGCAGGGTTCGGTAAAAATGACCGGTCGTGCAATGGATGTGGCTGTCGAAGGCAATGGTTGGCTGGCAGTACAAGATGTGTCGGGCCAAGAAGCTTATACCCGTGCCGGTCATTTGAAAATTGATGAAATGGGTATGCTGCAAAACAGCAACGGCCAGCTTATTTTAGGCGATGCCGACGCCCCGATCTTTGTCCCACTCCCTATCAACAAAATTGAAATCCAAAAAGACGGTACGGTCAGTATTTTACCGCAGGGGGCGCCACCGGAAGCTATGGTGGCAATCAACCGTATCAAGTTGGTCAACCCCAACAACAGTGACTTGTACAAGGATGTCGACGGTTTATTCAAGCCAACGACCCCTAATCCCCAAGGCTTGGAAGCTGATGCCGGAGTCACCTTGCTCAGCGGCGCGTTGGAAGGCAGCAATGTGAATGCGGTGGGCGAGATGGTGAGTATGATTGATCTTCAACGCCACTTTGAAATGCAAGTCAAATTGATGAAAACCGCAGAAGACATGGATAAATCGTCTTCATCTTTAATGCGAATCGGATAATAGCGAGGAGTTAACGAATGCATCCAGCTCTATGGGTTAGTAAGACTGGTCTTGATGCCCAGCAAACCAATATTTCAACGGTTTCAAATAACCTAGCTAACGCCTCGACAATAGGTTTTAAGAAAAGCCGCCCGGTTTTTGAAGATCTTTTTTACCAGAATATTAACCAGCCTGGTGGTCAGGCAACGCAAGATACCACTTTGCCATCAGGTTTGATGCTGGGTGCTGGTTCAAAAGTGGTTGCCACTCAGAAGGTATTTACCCAGGGTAATACCCAGACGACGGATAATGCACTCGACATGATGGTCGAGGGCGATGGTTTCTTCCAGGTCATGCTGCCAGATGGCAACATCGGTTATACCCGAAACGGCCAGTTTACGGTTAGTAATGAAGGCCAGATTGTGACGTCTGGCGCGGGTTATGTGCTGGAGCCTGAGATTGTGGTGCCGGACAACGCGGTCGCCATTACGGTTGGTACCGATGGTGAAGTTTCTGCCCGCATTCGAGATCAACAGGAAAATCAGGTATTGGGTCAAATCAACCTGACCAATTTCATTAATCCAGGCGGTATGGAGCCGATTGGTCAGAACCTTTATCTACCGACAGGTGCAAGTGGCGACCCGCAAGAAGGGATCCCCGGCCTTGATGGTTTCGGTAGTGTTCGCCAGTCAATGCTGGAAACCTCAAATGTGAATGTTACCGAAGAGCTGGTCAACATGATCGAAGCACAACGAGTTTATGAGATGAACTCCAAGGTGATTTCGACCGTGGACCAGATGCTGAGCTACGTCAATCAGCAGCTATAACAGGGAGTAAGGTATGGGTAAGTATTGGCCAGTATTTTGGGTGGCAGTGCTGGTGGCGACATTATCGGGCTGTGCGCAGAACTTTGATACAGGCTCTGATCTTGACAGTGCCGTTAGTGAGGTTGATGCGGTTGAAGGCACGACTGAGCAAAGCGATGGCATCATCGGGATGGTCAGAACGCGGGAAGATGCCGTTCAGGGTGATCCGAACTGGTCTTCGGTACGTCCACAGGAAAAGCCAGAACATTATGCGACCTCTACCGGTTCACTCTTTAGCAACACCAATTCTATGGGATTGTATAATGACTCCCGCCCTACAGGGCTGGGTGACATCGTTACCGTCATGCTGGAAGAGAATACCCAAGCCAGAAAAAGTGCCAGCTCTGATTTGGGCAAATCGACCGATATGAACATGCAGCCAATCATGCTTGGTGGCCGTCCCGTCAATATTGGTAATTATGACTTGTCGTATGCACTTACCAACGATAACTCATTTTCCGGTAGCCTATCTTCTGATCAAAGCAACAGCTTCTCTGGCTCTATCTCGGTCGAGGTGATTGAAGTATTGCCTAATGGTAACTTGCTGGTAAGAGGGGAGAAGTGGCTGACGTTAAACAGTGGTGACGAATATATCCGGGTGAGCGGCACGATCCGCCCAGATGATATTGATTCGGACAATGCGATTCCCTCGACGCGTATCTCCAATGCTCGAATTCAATATTCGGCGACCGGTGATCGTCAAGATACCCAAACCCCAAGCTGGTTTGCCCGATTCTTCAACGCAGCGATGTAATGCATGAAAACGTTAATCCAATCAGTGCTATTTAGTTTTTTGATGGTATCGCTGCTGCCGGTGGTATCAGCATCGGCCCATGCTGCTCGTATCAAAGACGTTGCCGGTGTTGCCGGTGTCAGGGATAACCAATTGGTCGGTTACGGTTTGGTGGTTGGTTTGCCGGGAACCGGTGAGTCATCATCGGCGTATTATACCGAACAAAGCTTCCGCGCCATGCTAAATAGCTTCGGCATTAATATTCCGGAAGGTGAGCGATTCCGTACCCGAAATGTTGCGGCGGTGGCTGTCCATGCCACGTTGCCACCTTTTTCCAAGCAGGGACAGCAAATTGATATCACCGTCTCGTCGGTCGGCTCGGCCAAGAGCCTGCGCGGCGGCACGCTACTTCAAACTTTCTTGAAAGGCTTGGACGGCAATATTTATGCGGTCGCGCAAGGTAGCCTTGTGGTCGGCGGTTTTACTGCTGACGGTGCTGACGGCTCGCGGATTGTCAGTAACACCCCAACCGTGGGAACTATCCCTTCTGGCGCTATCGTCGAGCAAGAGGTACCAAACCCGTTTGGCCGTGGCGACTTCTTAACGTTTAACCTATTCGAACCTGACTTCTCCACTGCGCAGAACATGGTTGATGCCATTAATAATTTCCTTGGTCCTGATGTGGCTTCGGCAATGGATGCGGCATCGGTGCGTGTTCGTGCCCCGCGTGATGTCAGTCAGCGCGTAGCCTTCCTTTCAACTATTGAAAATGTGGAATTTGAAACCGCTGATTCAGGCGCGCAAATTATTGTTAACTCACGTACCGGAACCATTGTTATTGGCCAGCATGTTCGGTTGAAACCTGCCGCTATTACCCATGGTGGTATGACCGTTTCCATTAAAGAAAACCTGTCGGCAAGCCAACCGAATGCATTTGCTGGTGGCCAAACCGTGGTGGTACCCGATAGCGAAATCACCGTTACCGAAGAAGACTCGCGGATGTTCTTATTTGAGCCGGGTGTGTCACTGGATGATTTAGTCCGTGCAGTGAATCAGGTAGGGGCTGCGCCGTCAGATCTGATGGCTATTTTACAAGCATTGAAACAAGCTGGTGCCATTGAAGGCCAGCTGATCATTATCTAACGGGAGAGCAAGGTGAAAAGTCCGACCGACACCAGTTTTGTTCTTGATATATCAAGCCTTGATCGCTTGAGAGCTGGGGTGAAAACCGGTAAAGAAGGTGAGAAGGCGAGCCTGCAGGCCGCTGCCGAGCAGTTTGAAGCTATCTTTACTCAGATGATGTTCAAATCAATGCGCGAGGCAAACTCAGTGTTTGAGTCGGACTTGATGAGTAGCCGCAACGCAAAATTCTTTGAGCAGATGCATGATGAGCAGATGGCCAGTGAGCTAAGCCGCAGCAATTCACTGGGTCTGGCCGATATGATTGTACAGCAACTTGGTGCCCACCAAGATGAGAGTGCAACGAAACAAAGTGATGGTACGCTAGCCAAAGAGCAGCAGTTTGTTGAGCTAGATAAAGGTGGCAGGTATCTGCCCTTTGAGCGGCAAGAATTTAGTGTGGATAATAACACTCAGATTAACACGCATAGCCTTTCACCTGTTGCTCAACAAAATAAACACCCCGTTATGAGTGAAGAGCAAATTTCTCAGATTGCCAACAAAGCGATTGCCCAGCGTAATGTGGCGAATCGTGCTCCTGTCTCTGCCATGGAAGCAGCGGGAGCTCCTATGCCAGAAAGCTTTGATTCTCCGCAAGCCTTTGTTTCACATATGGCACCCTATGCACGCCGGACTGCCAATGTGTTGGGGGTCGATCCTGCGGTATTGATAGCCCAAGCCGCCTTGGAAACCGGGTGGGGTAAAAAAGTGATCAACAATGCGGCCGGTAACAGTAATAACCTTTTTAATATCAAAGCTGATCCGAGTTGGAAAGGGGATAAAATGGCGACGCAAACCTTGGAATATCATCAAGGTATTGCCGTGCAAGAACGTGCATCATTTCGTTCTTATGATTCTTTCGATGAAAGCTTTAATGATTATGCGCAGTTTTTAAAGCAGAACCCAAGGTATTCGGTTGCGCTAGAAAATACGCAAGATCCGAAAGCGTTTATTAACGAAATCCACAAAGCAGGGTATGCGACCGATCCAAGTTACAGCGAGAAAGTGATGCGGGTATTTGACCAGGTGAGTGATTTAATGAGTGAAGAGCCGTAATAAAAAACAGACAATAAGTTATACAAACACATCCACAATTGATGAAATGATATTCAATGTATCTTTACTTTCAGACAATGCAGACTGAATTTCATTAGTCTGTACTTTTTCTTGGTTACCTTCCCTAACATTATCCAGAATGACAGGTGCAATAATTTCTTTAATGGCATAGCCCAGTAATGTTGCAAGACCAATATTCATAAACACCACCAATAGCTCTAGTCAATTAGATATATCAATTATATATGCAAGTTATACTGTTTATCTAGTGTAAATTAGTGTAAATCTAAATTAATTGTAAATGTTAGATCTGGTTATCAGTAAATGACTTTTGTGTTATGGGTTTGGGTCGTATCGAGCATTATCTTATATGTTTTAATTTTATGCGATGAGATATTATACTAATTTATTTATCTCATTTTGTGTTGACGGTTTTTTGACGGTTATTTTGACGCTTGTTGGTGTGCGTAGTAGTTTGGGTGGGTAAAGTGTTTTTATAGGGATAATGATGGTTATTTAATATGTTGTTCTTTCTCTTTAGATTCACGCTGAACTCTTATGTTGACTTGACACCTTTTTCTTTTGTTTAAATAAATTGTGCTTTGTGAGGTGTTTATAATATTGAATATTATCAGAATCATGATTTTAGATGGTGACGGTGAATGTTTTAACGGTAGAAAAAATACGTTAATGTAAGAAAATTTGGCTTACTCCCTAGTTGAAGTAAGCCATTTTGTTTATATAGACAAATCTTTTCTTATTTGGTTAGCGATTGACTCTACAAGCGGATATTTATTTTTGAGCAATGGAGGGTAAGCGAATAGGTGCTCATGATGCTTACTGTTTCCCTTTCCATGTAGTGCTACTTGTTGAGTAAAGTCATCGTTTTGCTCTCTGGCATAGTAGACGTAACAAGGGATGCCAGAAGCAACGGCTAAGCGAAATACCGAGTTACCACAACTAAAGACAGCGTCAAGATTGTGCATTAAGGCCGCCGTGGATAAGAAGTCATCTTTAAGATCGAGTTCTTCAAAATCGATAATATCCATCCCCGTTAATTGCTTGAGCTTTTTAAGTTCCTTCTTGCACTCACCGTATTGCAGATTATAGAAAGTTGCATTTGGAAATTGCTTCATAAAGTGAGCAAGTTCACTCAGGGATAAGTAGTGAGCATTTCGTGAACTTGAGCGAAGCCCGCTTCGCCAACTTATGCCGATCTTCAGTGGGCAACCATTCGACTCTTGATGGACCTTGTGTTCCCACTCTCTCTGTACTGCGGCTGGTAGCTTGATATAACTTTCGTCAAACCAATGCTGTTGGCTTTCCTTATAGATATGCTGCTTAATACTACCTATTGGTAGCCAGCTATCCACTTTTTCAAGTAGCTTAAGTGGAATCTGATTACGAATGACAGATGAGTTTGGTTTTATTGCTATAGTCTCTACCGTAGGGAATGCTTCTTTAATTAAAGAAATAAGGCGTTCATCACATGCGAGATAGACTTTTTCTACCCGTTGAATTAAATAGTTTAGATTGTGGCAGAAATACAATTCGTCACCCACCCCCTGCTCTCGCACGGCAAGTACGCAGTCCGTCGAAGGTCTTTCTGGCGACCAGAATGGTTTGTTGGGGCGGTATGACATGCGATCCCCACTATCGATCCCTTTTTCAAATGAATGATAATAGTTCTCCCAATCATGATAGTAGTTATACAAAAAGTGCTTGTTCCATAGCACTTTACTATCATCCGGGTAATCTTTTTCAATACGGGTAAGGTGCGTGTTTGCTATTTCGAAATCCCCGATATAATAATTGATATCAAACAATGCTTTTGAAATTTGAATCGCCCGTCCGTGATTATTGAGGTTAGCTTTCAGTGCTAACTCTAGGTTATGTTCGGCTTTTCTCATCAAAGTTAGGTCGAAATGTTGCTTAATATGAAGTTTTTTGTATGAAGCCAGCGCATAGATCCAAAGTAGATCGCCATCTGCTGGCGCTTGACGCAGCAATTGCTTACTTTCTGTGTAAGCGGTATGGAATTCATCTGTTAATAAATTCAGCTCAGCAAATAGCTTTCTCAACTCTAGAGGTGGGTTTTTCTTGTTGGAAAGAAAATCCTTATATGCTTTTATTCCATCAACATATTGTTTAGTTTCACGATACAGCTTTACCCTCATCAAGGCGATATTTTCACTGTCAGGGCTGAGTTCTAGAGCTAATTTAAGTTGGTGAGTCGCGTTAGTGTACTTTTCTTGCAGGGTATACACCGTTGCCAATTTGAGCTGTAAATCCAAATGGTTAGGACACAGTAACAACATCGATTGCAGTAATTGCTCGGCTGGGAGGTAATTCTGACCGGCCAGTAGCAGAGCAACGGTTTCTAGTGTTTTCTCAATTTCTTGATCAAGTTTTTGTTTTTGTTTTTGAGTGACCTGTTCAAGAGCTTTGTTTGATTGCTGGCTTTGTCCCCGGTTGCCTGTTGTTCGGTGTATTTCACTCTGTAATTGGAGCGCCCCTTGATGTTGCGGGGATACGTTTAGAATCTCATTCAATTTGGAAAGTGCATCAATATTGCGTCCCTGCAGTTTCTGCGTATGGGCAAGGTCCAGTTTCAAGGCAATATCATCAGGGCATAAGGAGAGGGCGGTATTAAGCTTTTGCTCTGCCTTCACGTAATGCCCCTCTTCCGCATCAAGTACGGCTAGAACTTGCAATACATCGACAGCTTCGGGGGCTTTTTCAAGAATAGATTCGAAAATCTCACGCGCTTTTGCTTTTTTACCTTCTTGGTAGGTATTCACGCCCAACTGGAAGGCTTGTTGGAGTGTGAGCGTCGCGGTTTGGGTTAAGTCTATCTTCATTGCAAACTCTTTTATCGCTGGATTTCCGCATTAAGGATGCTGGATGTAATGCAATATTTATGCCCACCGCTTGATTGGTATGGATATTGCATTCGTGCATTGGATAAGTTTTGTTACGGACAGTGTAATTGCTGTTTATTTTGTTTGGCTGGAGATAAACAATGGCGTTGGATTTGCTCAATATCGGTATGAGTGGACTGAGGACATCTCAGAAACAGCTCAATGTGACCAGTCACAATATCAGTAATGTGAATACGCCTGGCTATAGTCGCCAGAGTGCTGAGCAGAAAGCCGACGACGCCCATTGGATTGGCGGAAGCCAATATGGCACTGGCGCTTATATCGATAACGTCCGCCGCGCCTATGATCAGTTTGCCGCAAGGGAGCTTACCCAGTCGACCACCCAGTTGAATCACGCCAATGAAAGTCATGCCCAACTGGCGGTGATGGATGAGTTCATTTCCAACAATGCCAGCAAAACCATTTCCAGCATGAATGATTATTATGATTCGGTAAAAAGCTTGGCGGATCAACCTAATGATTTGGGATCCAGAAAGGCGGTATTAGAAAACGCCTCGCTCGTCAGCCAAACCGTGAACAGCACCTACGATACGCTCTCTGGTATGCAGCGTGATGTGAATGACCAGTTGGTGGCAACGGTTGACCGGGTTAATACCCTAGGGCAAGAAATTGCCACACTGAACAAGCGCATTCAAGAAAATCCCGCCGGCGAAAAAAATGATCTATTCGACCAACAGCAAACTTTAATCAATGAACTGGCCCAGTACACCAAGGTGACGGCCCTTAAGGGCAAGGATAACCTTGCCAATACAGTGATTATCGGCGATGGCCAAACCCTAGTCTCGGGGACCGAATCATCTCGTCTAACCGTGATCCCCGGAGAACCAGATCCACTGCAGACCCAGGTTGCGGTTGATGATGGGCACAACACCACCCCTATCAGTACCGATAGTCTGGGGGGGAAGTTGGGCGCTATGGTTACCTTTCGCCGTGATGTGATTGAGCGTAGCCTTGATGAGGTCGGACGGATGGCTATCGGCTTTGCCGGTCAGGTTAATACTATTCAGCGGCAAGGCCTGGATCTGAACGGTGAGCAGGGTAAAAACTTGTTTGCAGATATTAATGATCCGGTCGCAATGGGTCAGCGGGTACTGAAACCTGTCGGCAGTACGGCAGATATGACCGTAGCCATTGATGATGTTTCCAAGCTACAAGTTGGTGATTACCAATTAAAGGCGAGCACGGATGGTGTCAACAATACCTATCAAATGTTTAATGCAAAAGGTGAGGAGGTTTTGAATCAAAACATTCAAGCCACTGATCCGCAAGTTATTCAAGTTGATGGGATGACTATCGATGTCAACAGTTTGTCTGCCGCGCCCTCTTCCGAAATCTTTACCATCCGTCCCGTCCGTCTAGGAGGGGCACAAATGGCGATGAATGCGACCGAGGCGTCTGATATTGCAGCTCAGCGAGTGGTAGGTACTGCAGAGGGAAACCAAGGTTCGGCACAGTTAGAGCCGCTATCGTCAGCGCAAGTGACGGGGAACTATCAGGTTATTATTAGTAATACGGGTGATACGTTGTCAGTGTTTGACGATCAAGGCATTAAACAGACTTTGATCGATGAAAAAGGCGTGCCAACGACCGATTTGAATTACCCAGTTCAGGGCAATGCCATTAACTTTGCTGACGCGATGAATAATGGGGTGCCGACGCTGGCTCTCTCTAGTGGAGCCTTGGCAGGCGATACGTTTTCCGTTCAACTGGGTGCGGCAAAGGCTGAAGGTGATAACAGCAACCTGATGGAAATGCAGCACTTACAAACGAATAAAAGCATGAATAATGGCCGCTCCAGTGTTATTGACTTGTTTCAGAATCTCACTACTGACGTGGGTATTCAAAAAATGAATGCCGAGAAGTTCGGTCAAATCAGTCAGCTTGATTTTGATGCGGCAACAGAGCGAGTCGCTAGTGTGTCTGGGGTCAATTTGGACGAGGAAGCCGCTAACCTGATGAAGTTCCAGCAAGCCTATATGGCATCATCACGTATTATGAGCGTGGCCCGTGAAACCTTTGATACGCTGCTACGTGCGGTATAAATCTTGGAGGCGTTATGATTAATCGAGTGTCGACCTTTTCCCAATACCAGAATCTGACCTCCAATCTGATGCGTAAGCAGGGGGCGGTTAACAATACCAATGAACAGCTGGCGACGGGGAAGCGTATCAAGACCGCCGGTGATGACCCTATCGCTTCGGTTTCTACCCAAAACTACAAGCAGCAGCTGGTTCAGATAGAACAGTTCCAAAAGTCGATCACCCTTGCTAACAACCGGCTAGGGACTTTGGAAACCTCGCTGAAAAATGTCGAGAATCATGTCGACAGCGCCAAACAAAAAATGATCGGTATGATCAACGGTGCAATGGCGGGTGATGATAAAACGGCATTCAAAAATGAGCTGGAAAGTCTTTACGAAGGGTTGTTGAGTCTGGCTAATACTCAAGATGAAGGCGGCAACTACGTGTTCGCCGGACATCAGGTGCGGACCCAGCCGTTTGTCGAAGATGCCAATGGTGATGTGCAATATAAGGGAGACAGTGGCTCCCGCCAGGCACGTATCGATACATCAGTGCATGTGGATACCAGCCAGCCCGGCGATCTTGTTTTTATGGGCATTGATAACCCATTTGGTGACTACCGACCAGATTATGCAGGGCTTCAAGCTGAATCAGGATTGTCATTACTTTCTGCTACCAACCAAGATCTCAATGACCCAACCACCTACAGTGTGACGTTTGTCGATGATGGTCAGGGTGGCTTAAACTACGAGCTATACGGGAATAACCAGCTACTTGATACCCAAGGCTACGATCCTGCTCAGGGTATTCAGTACACCGACCCGAACCCGGCAAGCCAAATCCATCTTGACTTCCAGTTCAAGGGAGATATCAAAGCTGACGATAGTGTCACGCTGGACAAGGCCCCGACGATTGACTTGTTCCAGACATTGAATGATGCCATTAAATATTCTGAGTACCCAACGTCCTCATCCGAAGCGAGGGCGAGCCTGCAGCGCTCAATAGAAGAACTCAATGGCAGTTATGTCCATATGAACCAGCGACGGGCAGAAGTCGGTACTGAGTTGAAAACCCTCGAAACGTACGAGTCCCAACACAAAGATTTTGAATTGAGCCTCAATAAGGCCAAAGGCAGCCTGGAAGATTTGGATTATAGCAAGGCAGTTATTGAGCTGAACGAAGATATGCTGGCTCTTCAGGCCTCCCAAGCTGCATTCAATCAAACCAAACAGCTCAGCCTGTTTAACTATATGTAATCAGAAACCATTTCGTTAAAGCGGCAGTGTCTTGCCGCTTACTTCTTGCACTTAACGTTTTTTGACTAATGCGGCAAAATTAATCCTTGTTTCCATTCATTAACGAAAGACAGCATCGCCCATCGCCCATCGCCCATCGCCCATCGCCCATCGCCCATCGCCCAAAAATTTTTTTAAAAAAATCCTAAAGGTATTTTTCTTTGTGCCGTTAATAGAAGTACTTAAAGAAAAATAGATATTTACCCCCTGCTAAGGCTGGGTTGTAACTCAACAAGGAGCGAAATATGTCTGTTACCGTAAATACTAACGTTTCAGCGATGACGGCCCAGCGTCACCTAGGTTCTGCTACTAACAATGTAAGCGGCAGCATGGAACGACTATCTTCTGGTTTGCGTATCAACAGCGCAAAAGATGATGCGGCGGGTCTACAAATCTCTAACCGTCTAACCAGCCAGACCAACGGTCTAGACGTTGCAATGCGTAACGCCAACGACGGTATCTCTATGGCCCAGACTGCTGAAGGGTCAATGCAGGAATCAACCAACATCATGCAGCGTATGCGTGATCTGTCTTTGCAGGCGGCTAATGGTTCAAACTCTGATGATGACCGTGGTGCAATCCAAAAAGAAATGGATCAGTTAACCACTGAGCTTAACCGTATTTCTGAAACGACCACCTTCGGTGGCCAGAAGTTGCTTGACGGCTCGTTTGGCACCCAGCAGTTCCAAGTTGGTGCGACGGCGAACGAAACTATCAGCATGACTCTAGGTGATATCTCTGCTGATAACCTTGGTCAAGTGGGTGCTGATGCCACCGCTGGTGAGATCACTGCTACGGCTGCAGCAGAAATGCTTGGCGGTAGTATTACTCTGGCTGGCTCGGGTTCAGGTTCAGCAGCGTTTGACAAGACGATTGACCTGAGTGGTACGACTGACTCGGCGGGTATTGTTGATGCCATCAACTCAGGTATGAGTGGCACGGGAATGGTTGCTTCGCTTGATGAAGCCTCTGGTGATATTTCAATCACCGGTATTGCTGATAATGATATTGCAGAAACGACAATTGCTATTTCAGCTCAAGGAAAAGATGGTAATGGTATTGCGTCATCTGGTGGTTTGACTGATATTGCCGTTGCATCGGCTGATACGGGTTCAAACATGCTAAGCAATTTGGACGTGACCACTGCTGCTGGTGCCCAGCAAGCGGTATACGCGTTGGATGCCGGTATCTCTTCGATTGATGACCAGCGTGCAGAGTTGGGTGCGGTGCAAAACCGTTTCAACCACACTTTGAACAACCTAGCTAACGTTAACGAGAACGTTACTGCGTCTAACAGTCGAATCAAAGATGTTGACTTCGCGAAGGAAACTACGGATTTGACCAAGAACCAGATCCTTCAGCAAGCTTCAACTTCGATTCTTGCGCAGGCTAAAATGAATCCGCAGGCGGCACTGAGCCTACTGTAATCATCTAGTCTTCAAGGGCATGGTGTGCAAAGCGCCATGCCTTTTTACCATTGCATGAGGGTGAAATAATGGAGATCCCACCTGACAGCCATGTACGGCCGATACCGGTAACAACTACCAACAACTCGAACAACACCTCTACTCCTAGTCATGATGTTAGCTCGACGCAAAAACATAGCCAGACATCCAATCAAGCTGAACAACCTCTAGCCACCGATAAACTTGCCAAGCCTCAAGACGAAGCCACTAAGCCTCAGCTGGATGAAGCGTTGGCAGAAAAAATGGCCATGTACTTTCAAAACGTCAATCGTGAACTGAAGTTCCAAGTGGATAACGAAGGTGGCGATCCCATCGTGATAATCATCGATAAAGAAAGTGGTGATGTGATCCGTCAAGTTCCGGCACAAGAATTGCTAGATATAAATGAAAGCCTGGCAAAGTATCCGCCAGTCTCGCTGAGCCAAAAGGTGTAAAGGGGTCGCATGGGGTTATCGGTTGGTGGTTTAGGGTCAGGGCTAGATGTTGCCGGCATGACGGATATGCTGGTGGCGGCCGAGCGAACGCCGAAACAGCAGCGCATCGACAAACAGATGCAGGAAGTGGAAGTGAGTTTGAGTGCCTATGGGCAGGTCAATTCTTCCATGTCTGATATGCAGGAGATGTTTGAAGAGTTTGATGAAGATGAGGTGTTCCTCAGTAAGAAAGCGGTGAGCTCAGAAGCTAATTATTTAAAAGTCAGCGCTGAAAGCCATGCCCAAAACGGTAACTACTCGATCGAAATTAACCAACTGGCGCAATCCCATCGATTGGTGAGCCAAAATGGCCTGGATGCTGATCCTGATGCGAGCCTGGGTGATGGTGAGTTGGTTTTCTCTTTGGGGAGTGAAACCATGTCAGTCACGATTGACCCGGCCAAAAGCAGCCTTAAAGACGTGGTTGATGCAATCAACAACGCCAATGGCAACCCCGGGATCAATGCAACCACCATCACCATTGGTAGTGAGGCACACATTGTTTTTACCAGTGATAAAACCGGTGCAGCGAATACCATTACCATAGATGCCTCAAATGCCACCGGTGACTTGGCTAAGCTTGCTTTTGACCCTGCTGACCCGCTAGCGGGTGAAATGGATGTTATGCAAGAAGCGCTTGATGCGGAAATCATGATTGATAATTTCCTGACCGCAACCAGTGATACTAATGAGTTCGATAATGTCATCGATGGCGTAAAGCTCAATGTCGAGAAACTGACAGGTACGCTCAATGGCGGTCGCGACGATATTGACGTCAAAAAAGTAGACATTACGATCAGTAATGATACAGAAAAAGCCAAAGAATCCGTTGAGTCATTTTCCGAGAGCTATAATGCTTTTCTCGAAATGGTTGAAGAAATGTCTAAGTATGACATTGAAGAACAAACCGGTGGCCCACTAAACGGTGATAGTATTACCCGCACATTTACTGGTCAAATGCGTACATTGATGAATACACCGGTAGAGGTGAATGGTGAACAGCTGTATTTGTCAGACTTTGGCGTGACAACCACCCGGGAAGGCGTGCTCGAAATTGACGATGAAATGCTTGATGATGCACTTGCCGATAACTTTGCATCCTTCAATCAATTCTTTGCCAGTGAAAATGGCTTCTTGAAAGAAGTCGATAAGTTGATGGAGTCCTATGTCGGTCGAGAAGGCACATTGACCAACCGGGAAGAGTCACTGGAAGGTCAGAAGACGCGTTTGGAAGACGACCAACGCGAGCTTGACCGCCGGATGGAAGCTTATGAAGAGCGGACTTACAAACAGATGTCGGCGATGGATGCGGCGATTTATAAAATGAATAATGAACTGAATACTATGATGAGCTTGCTGGTGTTCTAAGGTCGAAACATGAAAACACTAACCCTTTTAGAGAAGCAGATACAGGCTCTTTTGGCACTCGATGAGTATCCAGACGATTTCCCTGAGCAGCTCGAGCAACTCGTCGCTGCCAGGCATGAGCGGGTTAAAATGATCTTGGCGGACCAAGAGCGGTTAAGCCGGGAAACATTTGAAGATGTCCAGCAACGTACCCGTGAATTAAAAGCATTGCTGGAGCAAAATAAAGCACGGATCCGACAGAAACTACTGACCGCCAAGCAAGGCAAAAAATCGGTTTCTGTCTATAAAATGTATCAAAAATAAATAGGAAATAGCCATGCGCGGTTCACTTCAGGCATATAAACAAGTGTCAGTTAATTCTCAGTTGGCCAGTGCATCTCCGCACCGTGTGGTGTTGATGTTGCTAACCGGTGCTATTGAGCGCTTGGTTCAGGCCAAAGCGGCGATGGAGCAGGGGAATGTAGCAGTTAAGGGAGAGCGAGTGTCTAAGGCGCTGGCGATTATCGGTACACTGCGTGATAGCCTGTCGATGGAAGATGGTGGTGATATCGCAACCAACCTCGATAGCCTTTATGATTTCATGATGCGCCACGTAATTGATGGTAGCTCTGGCAATAAACCAGAAAACTTCACAGAGGTCGTCGAGCTACTACGTGAAATTAAGTCAGCATGGGAGCAGATCCCTGCTGAATATCATCACCTAGCTGAGGAAAAATAAAAGCCTGACAATACTATTGTTGGGGGAGTAGCTAATCTCTCCAGTATAAAATCCATTCGATAGCTATCCCAAGTATGCTTTTCATTGGGATAGCTTCACAGCTTTTGTTCACCGTTGGTTGCCTTATTCTGTACTTTAATTACAATGGTCAGATAAGATTTGAAGTGGTTTCTCGTCGCATTAGGCAGAGTTTTTCATAGTTTTTGAATATGAAAGTCGATAATGCTAGCACGAAATAACTCTTAAGTAGGCAGGCAAACTCTTTTCTATGCAAGTTCATACCCTCGTTATTGATGATGACCAACAGCATCGCCATGATTTAAGCGTGATCCTTTCCTTTATTGGTGAGCAGTATGAGGCCTATTCGTCTCTAGAGGTTAACAGTACGCACGGTGAAAAAGAGTGGGGGGCGTGTTTACTTGGCAAGGTCAGTTCCGGCCAGTCATTGAGCACACTGCTTAATTTTTTGCGAACCTATCACCACATTCCCGTGATCTCCATGGGCGATCATGAAAGTGAACTGGCGTCTTTACCTAACTATATCGGTAACCTCGACAAGCCAATTCACTATGGCCAATTAATGGACGCCTTCCGTCATTGCAAAGAGTTTTTGGGCAAGCAAACTTTCCAACTACCTTCACTGGGCCGCAAGAACACCTTGTTTCGTAGCATGGTTGGGCGCAGCGAAGCCATTAGCCAGATCCGCCACTTGATGGAGCAGGTCGCCTCAACAGATGCCAGCGTACTGATTTTTGGTGAGTCAGGTACCGGCAAAGAGGTGGTGGCGCGTAATATCCATTATCACTCGACACGTGGCAAAGGGCCATTTGTCCCGGTGAACTGTGGTGCTATTCCACCTGATCTGCTGGAGAGCGAGCTTTTCGGTCATGAGAAAGGCGCTTTTACCGGTGCCGTTTCTGCGCGTAAGGGCCGTTTTGAATTGGCCGAAGGTGGTACTTTGTTCCTGGATGAAATTGGTGATATGCCAATGTCTATGCAGGTGAAGCTACTACGCGTATTGCAGGAACGCTGCTTTGAACGTGTGGGTGGTAGCGAAACGATCAAAGCTGACGTACGTATTGTTGCGGCAACACACCGCGATCTCGAATCTATGATTGCCGAAGAAAAATTCCGTGAAGATCTGTATTACCGCTTGAACGTCTTCCCTATTGAGATGCCGGCACTGCGCGATCGAATGGAAGATATTCCTTTGCTGCTGCAAGAGCTATTGGCTCGGATGGAAGCACAGGGGGCCAAGCCGATCCACTTTACTCCACGTGCTGTCACGTCTTTGATGGAGCATGATTGGCCGGGCAATATTCGTGAGTTGGCTAACTTGGTTGAGCGTTTGATCATTCTTTATCCGGGCGAAATGGTCGACATCAGTCACCTGCCGATGAAGTATCGCTATAGTCAGTTCCCTGAATTTCAGCCGGAAGAAAACTTCCTGTCGGTAGACGATCATGAAAGGCTGGCATTGGCTGATATGTTCAGCAGCCAGAGCGCCGAACTGGATGATGCTCAGGCTCACAGTGATTTACCGCCGGAAGGGGTAAACTTGAAGGAAATGCTGGCAGAGCTAGAAATTGACATGATCAGCCAAGCGCTGGAAGCGCAGGGCGGGGTTGTTGCCCGGGCAGCAGACATGCTGGGGATGCGTCGTACCACATTGGTTGAAAAAATGCGTAAATATGGCTTAAGTCGCTAGTCAAATTACCATCACTGCAAAGGCGCCAAATTATTGGCGCCTTTTTCTGTTTTCCTTCCTCGATAACGTGCTGATAATAAAGATATAATAATGGCACTAATCATGCATGCTTCTTATTTATAGCATTTTATAATGGCACTTTTTGACAGCGTACTGCTGGACGTTCCACGCCGAGCTCATCGCTAATTTCTTCACGCGTCGTGATGTGCCTACTTTCGTTTTATTAGGTTTTTCCATGGATGATAATCAGCCAGCCCAGAGTGCCCCGCTTACTTCAAGTTCGGCTTTGGGGACATTGTCACAGCAAGTTAGCCGCTATCAGCAGGTGCTGGAAGTGATGCCATCTGGGGTGATTTTTTTGGATCCGGGCGGTATTGTCCGCGAGGCCAACCCCGAAGCGATTCGTTTGCTTGGTGAGCCTTTTTTTGAACAAACATTAGTGGATCAACGCTGGGTTGATGTTATTCAGCGGGCTTTCTCTCCCCGTGATGATGACGGCCATGAGATCTCATTGAAAAATGGCCGTAGGGTGAAACTGGCTATCTCGGCATCGAACAGTGGCCAGCTGATTTTCATCACCGACATGACAGAAACTCGCCTGTTACAGTCAAGGGTCAGTGAGATGCAGCGTCTTTCATCGCTTGGCAAGATGGTGGCGTCATTAGCACACCAAGTGAGGACACCGCTATCCAGCGCGATGTTATACGCCTCAAATTTAGCCGCACCGAATTTGACTGCGCCAATGCGAGAACGGTTTCAGGGTAAGCTCGTCGATCGTTTACACGATTTGGAAAAGCAAGTTAATGACATGCTGTTGTTTGCCAAAGGCGGTGATAACAAAGTGGTGGAATGCTTTAGCCTTGAGACCTTGCTCAACGAGTTGGATAGCATGGTCGAAGCACAGGTGCTGGGCAGCCAAGTTGATTTCAGTATTGACTGTGACGACGAATCTTTGCAGCTGCTGGGCAATGCCAATGCATTGGCGAGTGCGGTCAGCAACTTGATCACCAATGCAATCCAAATGGCGGGCAAGCAGTGTCGGGTCGCGGTTAAGGTTGTCGAGCAAGGTGGGTGGATCCACTTGGCGGTATTGGATAACGGACCGGGTATCGCCCCTGACATGCAACAGAAAATCTTGGAGCCTTTTTACACCACCCGCCAACAGGGAACCGGACTTGGGTTGGCGGTGGTACAAATGGTTGCCAGTGCCCACAAGGGACGATTGACCGTAGAATCTGAGATCGGAAAAGGCGCTTGCTTTACCTTGTCATTGCCGCAAGCTGATGTCACTCAAGAAGAGCACAATGAACAACAATTGGATCCGACAGGAGTAACACTATGAACCCAAACCGTGTTTTGGTCGTCGAGGATGACGAGGGGTTGCGCGAAGCCTTGGTAGATACACTGGCATTGGCTGGTTACCACTCGCTGGAGGCTGACAGCGCTGAACAGGCCCTGTTGATGCTCAAAGCCAATACGGTTGATATCGTCGTATCGGATGTTCAAATGGCCGGTATGGACGGCCTGGGTTTGCTACGTAGCATCAAGCAGCACTGGCCTAAGCTGCCGGTTTTGCTGATGACGGCATACGCCAATATCGAAGATGCCGTCTCTGCGATGAAAGACGGCGCGATTGATTATATGGCTAAGCCGTTTGCCCCCGAAGTGTTGATTAATATGGTCAGTCGCTATGCACCGGTGAAAAGTGAAAACGGCCATACCGTTGCCGCTGACGAAAAGTCATTGAAACTACTGGCTTTGGCCGAGAGAGTCGCAAAAACGGATGCGAGCGTCATGGTGCTGGGCCCGAGTGGTTCGGGGAAAGAAGTGATGTCACGCTATATTCATCAACACTCCAATCGCAGTGATGGCCCTTTTATTGCGATTAATTGCGCGGCCATTCCGGAAAATATGCTCGAGGCGACCTTGTTTGGTTATGAAAAAGGGGCGTTTACTGGTGCAATTCAAGCGTGTCCAGGTAAGTTCGAGCAAGCTCAGGGCGGGACAATTTTGCTTGATGAAATCAGTGAGATGGACTTGAACTTGCAAGCCAAATTACTGCGGGTATTGCAGGAGCGTGAGGTTGAGCGCTTGGGTAGCCGTAAGAGTATCAAGTTGGATGTTCGCGTACTGGCAACCAGTAACCGTGATTTGAAAGAGTATGTTGCGCAAGGTCATTTCCGTGAGGATTTGTATTACCGCCTCAATGTGTTCCCGCTGCTATGGCCGGCACTGTCCGAACGCCCGGGTGATATTGAGCCGTTGGCGCAATACCTGATGGAGCGCCACTGTAGTAAGCAAGGGCTGCCGGTACCGGCGTTTTCACCCGCTGCAATGGGTAAGCTTAAGCATTACACCTGGCCGGGCAATGTCCGGGAGCTCGACAACGTTATCCAACGGGCTTTGATCTTGCATCACGGTCAATCGGTGGTGGAATCTGATATCTTGCTCGAAGGGCTGGACTGGCTGCAGGCCGATGGCTTGCAGACGTTGAGCGAACCCATAGCGAGTGCGCATTTTGGTGATGATGCTAACGGAGTGTCACATGCCGTGCCGACTGTGGCAACAGAGCAGCAGGCTGCTGAGGCAGCCAAAATGGCAACGCCAGCGGATGGGTTAGGAAATGAGCTGCGGGAACAAGAGTTTTCGATTATTCTAGACACCATTCGTATTTGCGATGGACGGCGCAAGGATGTCGCGGAAAAATTAGGGATAAGTCCAAGAACGCTGCGCTATAAATTGGCAAAAATGCGTGATGCTGGAATAGATATCCCAGTTTGAACACCGTAATGATGGACGAATTCCTTCATACTTAACTTAATAATATTTATAAAATTATTCGGCGACAATATCTTGACGGGTAGGAGAGAGAAATGAAAGTAAATGGATTTCAGGCCGAAATGCAGGCCATGCAACTGGAAGCAACCAATGCATCCCGCCCGGCAACAGGTCAACAAGTCAGCGCTGATTTCGGAGCCATGCTGGGCGATGCCATCAAAGGTGTTAACCAGATCCAGTCACAGTCCAGTGATCTCGCAACACGTTTCGACCAAGGCGACCGCAGTGTTTCCCTGTCTGATGTCATGATTGCGCGTAACAAGTCCAGTGTTGCCTTCGAAGCGACGGTTCAGGTACGCAATAAAATGGTCGAAGCGTACAAAGAACTTATGAATATGCCGGTCTAATTTAGGAATATAGTGCGTGTCGGATCCATCAACTAACAACGAGCTCGCGGTAGCTGGCAATTCACCATCGACAGCCGTGATGGCGGACAGTGAACTGGCGCTTCAGAACCCAGACGCTGAAGAAAAAGGTGCCTCGCGTGTCGATAGCATGCTGGGGAACCTTGATGTGCTGCGCCAGGTCGTTCTGGTTCTGTCGGTGGCTATTTGCGTCGCTTTGATCGTCCTTGTCGTTTCCTGGATAAAAGAGCCGGAAATGCGGCCGCTCGGTACCTATGAAACGGCTGAGCTGATCCCTATTCTTGATCATTTCGATCAGAAAAAAATCAACTACGCCCTTGATGGCAATACCATTCGCGTTCCTGCCGACGATTTTTCAGCGATTAAGTTGGAATTGACCCGGGCTGGCTTGAACCAAGCAACCGCCATGGGTGATGACATCCTGTTGCAGGACATGGGGTTTGGGGTGTCACAGCGCCTTGAGCAAGAACGCTTAAAGCTCAGCCGTGAGCGCCAGCTGGCGCGGGCAATCGAGCAGATCCGTCAGGTTCGTCAGGCTCAAGTATTATTGGCGATGCCAAAGCAAAGTGTGTTTGTTCGTCACAACCAAGAGGCATCTGCCACCGTATTTCTAACCTTGTCTACTGGCGGCAGTTTAGGTCAGCAGGAAGTTGATTCGATTGTCGATATGGTTGCCACAGCTGTACCGGGACTGAAACCGACCCGTGTGACGGTTACCGATCAGCACGGCCGCTTGCTCAGTTCTGGTACGGCCGATCCGCAGGCAACGGCCCGCCGCAAAGAATACGAATTGGAGCGCAAGCAAGAGCAAGCGCTGCGTGAGAAAATCGATTCGATTCTGATCCCAGTATTGGGGCTTGGCAACTATACCGCACAGGTTGATGTGTCGATGGACTTCAGCGCGGTGGAAGAAACCCGTAAGCAATATGATCCGGCATCTCAGTCAACCCGCAGTGAATATACGCTAGAAGACATTAACAATGGCAACATGGTCGCAGGTATTCCTGGGGCCTTGAGTAACCAACCACCTGCAGACAGTGCGATTCCACAGGAAGTGGCCGAACTACAGTCGGGCGGCAGTGCAGGGAATAACTCTGTTCACCGTGAAGCGACTCGGAACTACGAATTGGATACCACGATCAGGCACCGCCGGTCACAAACGGGTACGGTTGACCGCCAGACAGTGTCCGTCGCGATCGATTACAAGCAGGTACTAAACCCAGAGACTGGAGAGCTAACCCGAGTTGCACTGAGCGAAGCGGAACTGGCAAAAATCTCCCGCCTGCTCAAAGGTGGTGTCGGTTTCTCTGAAATGCGTGGTGACATGCTGGAAGTTATTTCAGTGCCGTTTGCCGTGCCAGAAGAGCAAATGGTGGCGGACCTGCCGATTTGGGACCATCCGAATTTCAACACCTGGGTTCGTTGGCTTGCCGCCGCCCTTGTGATTATTGTGATCATGGTGGTGATGGTACGCCCTGCAATGCGTAAGCTGCTGTATCCAAACCAATCGGCTGATGGTACGCCTCTAGATGAGAATGGCTTGCCGGTCGTAGCTGGAGGTCATGAGTCTATTGATCTGATTGGCAGCGAGCTTGACGGTGTAGAAACGCTAGAGCTAAGCAGTAGCAATCTGGATCTACCAAACCTGCATAAAGATGAAGATCTGCTAAAAGCGGTACGTGCCCTTGTGGCTAACGAGCCGGATCTGGCAGCGCAGGTTGTTAAAAGTTGGGTAACTGAAGATGGCTAATGAAGTCGCAACCACAGACAACAAGAAATTTGATATCACCACCCTCACCGGGGCGGATAAAGCTGCGATTTTGCTGCTGAGTCTTAATGAGCAGGATGCAGCCAGTATTATCCGCCATCTTGAGCCCAAGCAGGTGCAACGGGTCGGTGGCGTGATGGCGCAAATGGCAGATCTTAATCAGGAAAAAGTGTCTGCTGTTCATCGCCATTTCCTTGAGGATATCCAGAAATACACCAGTATCGGTATGGGCAGCGAAGACTTTGTCCGGAATACACTGATCGCAGCGCTGGGTGAAGATAAGGCAAATAACCTTGTCGATCAGATCCTGATGGGCAGTGGTTCACGAGGTCTTGATTCCCTTAAGTGGATGGATCCAAGGCAGGTGGCCAGTATTATCCTTAACGAACACCCGCAGATCCAAACCATTGTTCTGTCGTACCTTGAACCTGAGCAGTCAGCGGAAATTCTGGCGCAGTTCCCAGAACGGGTGCGATTGGATTTGATGATGCGAATTGCCAACCTTGAAGAAGTTCAGCCAGCGGCACTGCATGAGCTGAACGATATCATGGAGAAACAGTTTGCCGGTCAGGCCGGTGCACAGGCGGCGAAGATTGGTGGCCTGAAGGCTGCCGCTGAAATCATGAACTACCTCGACAACAATGTTGAGGGCGCGCTTATGGATCAGATTCGTGATAATGACGAAGACATGGCGACCCAGATTGAAGATCTGATGTTTGTCTTCGACAACCTTGCCGAAGTGGATGACCGCGGTATCCAAACTCTGATGCGTGATGTCCCGCAAGACCTATTACAAAAAGCCCTCAAGGGTGCTGATGATACGTTGCGCGAGAAAATTATGCGCAACATGTCCAAGCGTGCCGCTGAAATGCTGCAAGATGATCTTGAGGCGATGGGACCTATCCGCGTGGCTGACGTAGAGTCTGCCCAGAAGGAGATCCTGTCTATTGCACGTCGCTTGTCAGATGCCGGCGAGCTGATGCTGACTGGGGGCGGCGCAGATGAATTCTTGTAATAACCACCTACAGGGCCTAAGCCGTTTAAAGGCTGCTTATGTCTACTGACCGTTCAATGGATCGCCGTCGCGGCTTCCTCCGTGTACCTGAACATCAAGCGCAAGAGCTTGAGCGTTGGGCTTACCCGGATTATACCTCTGAACATGAAGGCATTACTGAGAATGCCTTTAACTACGAGCCGGAGTGGCAGGTAGAGCCTCTTGAAGAAGAGCCTGAGTTACCGCCGCTGACTGCGGCCGATCTGGATGAAATTCGTCACTCAGCCTATGAAGAAGGCATCGGTGAGGGCCGTACCGCGGGTCATACTGAAGGCTTTGAACAAGGTCAGCAGCAGGGGTTAGAGCAAGGTCAGCAGCAGGGGGTAGAGCAAGGCCTTGCACAAGGTTTGGAGCAGGGCCTAGCGCAAGGTAAGGCACAAATAGACGAGCAAGTCGGTCATCTAACCCAGCTGGTAGAAAAGCTAGCAACGCCGTTGAAACAAGTGGATGACGCGGTTGAGCAGCAGTTGGTTCAACTTGTTACCAGCTTGGCCCGAGAGTTGGTGCAGGTCGAACTGAAAACCAACCCTCAGGTGATTTTGCAAACCCTGCGCGAAGGGATTGCTGCGCTGCCGATGGCCGCGCAGAAAACCACGATTCAACTTCACCCTGACGATCTGGATGTTATCAAGCAGGCATACGGTGCCGAGGATTTGGCAGATCGCCATTGGACGCTTCAGGCTGAGCCGGCAATGAACCGAGGAGATCTGTTTGTCGAATCAGGCAATTCGATCATCGACTATCAGATGGAAACCCGTTTGCGCCATTCGCTTGAGCAATTTGTTGGCCTCAATAGCCAGCCTCAGCCTACCGCTTGTAAAGAAACAGGCAAAGAATCCGGGGAAGCCTAATGGCCAACCTGGCTGAACGTTTATCCCGCTACCAAACCGCCAATACGACTTGTCGGCCAGTGGCATCTGGCCGCTTGGTACGTGTCGTAGGACTGACCCTTGAAGCGATTGGGTGCCGGGCCCCTGTTGGTAGCCAGTGTAAGGTGGAAACCCTCACTGGCGAGATGGAAGCGGAGGTGGTCGGTTTCTCCGGCGAAACCCTTTTTTTGATGCCCAGTGAACAGCTAACCGGCATTATGCCCGGCGCAAGAGTCACGCCGATCACCGAAGCTGGGGGGATCCCGGTGGGTATGGAACTGCTCGGCAGGGTCATTGATGGTGTCGGTAATCCACTTGATGGTCTTGGTGATATCTATACCGGCAAGCGGGCAGCGTTTAATGCTGAGCCTATCAACCCACTGGCCAGAAAGCCTATCAAAGAACCACTGGATGTCGGCTTGAAGGCCGTTAACGGGTTGCTGACTGTCGGCAAGGGGCAGCGTATCGGCCTGTTTGCCGGTTCAGGCGTTGGTAAATCCGTGACCTTGGGGATGATGACCCGAGGTACCACGGCACAGGTTGTGGTCGTTGGCCTCATTGGCGAGCGAGGCCGAGAAGTCAAAGAATTTATCGATGAAATCCTTGGTACGGAAGGACGCCAGCGAGCGGTCGTCGTGGCAGCTCCTGCCGATGCTTCACCACTGATGCGACTGAAAGGGTGTCAAACGGCCCTGACGATTGCGGAATATTTCCGTGACCAAGGGTTGGATGTTCTGTTGCTGATGGACTCACTGACCCGCTTTGCCCAAGCTCAACGGGAAATAGCCCTTTCTGTTGGCGAGCCGCCAGCCACTAAGGGTTATCCGCCTTCGGTATTTGCCAAATTGCCAGCACTGGTGGAGCGGGCTGGTAATGGCGGTGAACATCAGGGCTCTATTACCGCATTTTTCACCGTGCTGACCGAAGGGGATGATCTGCAAGATCCGATCGCCGATGCATCTCGGGCTATTTTGGATGGTCACATCGTATTATCACGAGAACTTGCTGATGCAGGCCATTATCCAGCGATCGATGTCGAGCGCTCAGTGAGCCGTGTGATGCCTGCCATTGTGAGCGAAGAGCACCTGATGATGTCCAAGGCGGTACGGCAAGTGCTGTCGATTTGCCGCAAGAATCAGGATTTGGTGTCAATTGGTGCCTATAAGCCCGGCACCGATCAGGCCATCGATCAGTCATTTGCCCTGAAACCTCGGTTGGATGGGTATATGCAGCAATCAATGAAAGAGTCGGTACCCTATGAGATGTGTGTCAACATGCTGCGTTCTGTTCTTAGCGGGCAATAAAGAGCGTGTTGATGACTATTTTAAAAGAAAGTGATGGGTCAGGAGAACGTGATGGCAGCAGATAGTGCACTAGAGCTGATTTTAACCCAGAGCGCAGATGCAGAGCACAAAGCATCACTGGCGCTGAACCAAGCCCGTATCGAGCGCGAAAATTACTTGCAGCAGCTGCAACAGATCGAACAATATCGCTTGGATTATTGCCGTCAATTATCAGAGCGGGGCCAGCAGGGGTTAACTGCCAGCGCATATAATCATTTGCAAAAGTTCTTGAATCAGCTTGATGAAACCTTGGTCAAGCAGAGGAGTGCGGGCGCTCATTTCGATCAGCAGGTGGAACAATGCAGTCGGTATTGGCAGGAAATGCGTAAACAGCGGCGCTCCATAGAGTGGCTAATTGACAAGAAACAGACAGAGCGGCAGCGCTTGCTCGATAAGCAAGAACAGAAAATGATGGATGAGTTTGCCACTATGCAATATGCCCGTCGACTTATGGGCCACTAGCGGGTGGTGTGTGATTCGGCGGAATGCATTAAATCGGCTATGCACTAGTGTGTTGGCGTGTTTTTTGCATTGTTAACACTAATAGGCCACTGTCAAAGCACGATACCCATTATGTTTTTATCTCAAGTACTCAAAGCGGACAACGCTCCGGCATCATCAGCAGTAGCATCTAAGCCCTCTACGGCAACTGAGAGCCAGCAGGACGTATTGGACGCTACGCCGGAAAAGGGCTTTAGCGAAACTCTGCAAGGGGCGATAGGTAAAGAGCCTGCTGCCAAATCGTCTTCACTGGATCTTGAGTCGAAAACGACAAGTGAAGATGGCAAAGTGGCCAGTGCACAGGAACCATCGGAGAAGATGAATGAATCTACCGATGATGTAGCACAGCATATTGATAAAAATGAATTAATTCAGGGTGGCAGTGGTGATCTCGAGGGCCTCGTCGAGTCGGAAGGTAAAAAGGCAAGCAAACAAACAGGCAGTCAAGCGAACGACGAGCTATCTGTAGATGGTTCAGTTGCAAGTGTTGCTGCTGGCCAACTCGCGGGTTCACCTTTAGCCAAGCCAGATAACGCCACGTCATCAATGAGCGAAGGTGAAGAGCTCCTTCAGCGCTTATCAGCATCACGAAGTCAACTCTCGGGTTCCTCTGCAGCGACAACTGCACAGACCGCGAAAGGCGAGATCGCCGGAGCGGGAACGGATGGCAAATTGTTGCCGCTTGGTGCCGAAGCTTTATCCAAAGAGGCTATAGCTGAAAAAGACGGCTTGGTTGGAAAAGAAGGTTTTGTTGGCAAAGATGGTAAGGACGCGGTTGGTAAAGTTGCTACTAGTATTGATGGGCTCGTGGCACAAGAGAAAGATGGCTCGGTACTGACCGATGGTAAGCCTGTAAAAGGCGAGCTGGCGGGTAAAGTTGCCTTGTCTGGGATGGCATTGACCAATGGAGAATCTGCCGAGCTTAAGGCCATCCAGGGAAAGCCACCATTTCAATCAGCGCCGAACAGTGAATTAGCGGCTTTGATGGGGCAACCATCTTCATCCGGTTCGTTGAAGGGGTCTCTGGAAGCGAAGGGCAATGCGAGTGCACTGGCTGCGACTTCACTTGATGACGCATTAAGCACTAAGGGTGACACCTTGAAAGATGGGCTAATCGCGAGTCAGGGGGAGACACATGGGCCACATGCCGCGCACCGAACGGCGGCAGCAGGCATATTGACAGCCGAGGGCGAAAAGCCTGGAGCGGCCCAGCCCCCTTTGCAGCTGAGCAAAGAGCAAGCCGGGGAGCAATTGGCGGACAGGGTTCAGGTGATGATGTCAAAGAACCTCAAGCATGTTGATATCCGCCTTGACCCGCCGGAGCTTGGTAAATTACAGATCAAGCTATCAATGAATAACGATCAGGCGTCGGTGCAAATTACCGTGGCCAATCAGCAATCGCGGGATTTGGTAGAACAAGCCATGCCCCGCTTACGTGAACTGCTGCAGCAGCAAGGGCTGCAGTTAGCACAAAGCACGGTTCAGCAGGACAGCAGTCGCCAGTTTGCTGGCGGTTCGCAGCAGCAAGCCAATGGTCAGCCGGGCTCTTCCCCCCAGCATGGTAGTCAGGGGAGTGGCCAAGGGGATCCTCATGGTTTGGCGCAGGGTACAGCGGCACAATCTCATTCTGCTGATTTGTGGATGACGGCACCAAAAGACGGTGTTGATTATTATGCCTAAGTGTTCTGTCTGTTAAACTGGCTGGGTACGAAAATGAATAAACACAAAGGACGAACTAAAGATGGCAGATGAAGCGCAACCAGGTGGTAAGAAAAAGCTCATTATTATTGCCGTGCTGGCCGTTGTTCTGCTTGCAGGAGGCGGCGCTGGAGCATGGTTTTTCTTCAGTGACTCATCGCCGGAGCCTGAAACCGCACAGTCTGGCTCGATGACCCCGTCAGCACCAGCCGTGTTGGAATCAGCCTACTATGTTATTTTGCCCCAACCTTTTATTTTCAATGTTAGCGGTGATGCGCGTGATAGGTTGGTGCAGGTAAAAGTTCAGCTAATGGTAAGGGGGGATAGCAATGAAGCTGCCGCCCGTCAGCATATACCGCTGATAGAAAGTACGTTGTTGCAGACATTTGGTGCTGCAACGGTTGAGCAATTGAGAACACCGACAGGACGATTGGAGCTTCGTAGCCAGTCGTTGGCGGCTGTTCAAGAGGCTCTGCATAAGGTATCCGGCCGACAAGCGGTTGAGCGGGTACTGTTTACTGGCTTTGTAATGCAATAGGTTTTATGTGAGTGACTTATTAACTCAGGACGAAATTGACGCCCTCTTACACGGTGTCGACGATGTCGATGATGATGATGATGGTGGCCAGAATGAAACTGGCGTTATGGCTTTTGATTTTTCATCACAAGACAGGATAGTCCGTGGGCGGATGCCCACACTGGAGCTGATTAACGAGCGTTTTGCCCGCCATATGCGGATCAGCTTGTTTAATATGTTACGAAAAACAGCCGAAGTTTCTATCAACGGGGTACAGATGCTCAAGTTTGGTGAGTATCAGAATACCCTGTATGTTCCGACCAGTTTGAATATGGTGCGCTTCCGCCCGCTCAAGGGCACGGCACTGATCACCATGGAAGCCCGCCTGGTCTTCATTTTGGTGGAGAACTTCTTTGGTGGCGATGGCCGCTTTCACGCCAAAATTGAAGGGCGTGAATTTACACCGACTGAGCGTCGCATTGTTCAGATGCTGCTGAAGTTGGTGTTTGAGGATTACCGCGAGGCATGGTCGCCAGTGATGGGGGTTGAGTTCGAATACCTCGACTCTGAAGTGAATCCGACGATGGCCAATATCGTCAGCCCGACCGAGGTGATTGTTGTCAGCTCGTTCCATATCGAGGTGGACGGTGGCGGTGGTGACTTCCATGTCGTGATGCCTTACTCCATGGTTGAGCCGATCCGCGAATTGCTCGATGCCGGTGTCCAGAGTGATAAGATGGATACTGATGTCCGCTGGAGCAAGGCATTGCGTGATGAAATCATGGATGTGCCGGTGAATATGCGGGCCAAGTTGCTCGATGTTGACCTGACTCTGCGTGACTTGATGGAGCTTCAGCCGGGGGATGTGATCCCGATTGATGTGCCGGAAGCGGCAACGGTCTTTGTTGAAGACTTACCAACCTACCGCGCAAAAATGGGTAAATCGGGCGAGAATATCGCACTGAAGATCACCGAGAAATTAAAGCGTCCGGATATGGTGAAAAGCGACTTGGCTTTCCTCGATCGCGATGAACTAGGCTCGGCACTGTTGAATCTTCACAGTGACGATACAGACAATTAAGGACGAGATCCGAATAGGTACAAACATGTCTAATAATGATCAACAAATTGCCGACGATTGGGCGGCGGCCTTAGCTGAGCAGGCGACTGACGAAGGGGCGCAGCCTGCGCCGCTGGAAGAGCTGACCGATGAATCATCCCCAATTGGCGAAGATGAACGACGCAAGCTCGATACTATCTTGGATATCCCGGTGACTATCTCGATGGAGGTTGGCCGGACACAAATCAGTATTCGAAACTTGCTGCAACTTAACCAGGGCTCAGTTGTAGAGCTCGATCGTGTCGCCGGTGAATCACTGGATGTGATGGTTAACGGCACGCTGATTGCTCACGGCGAAGTCGTGGTGGTCAATGACAAATTCGGTATTCGCCTGACAGATGTGATCAGCCAGACCGAACGGATCAAGAAGCTGCGTTAATGATGGCACCTGAATTGAATTTGGCGACCACGCTCGCCTCGCTGTTGTTGGTCTTGGCGGTTATCGTTCTGTTGGCGTGGCTGATCAAAAGAATGAAGCTTCCCGGTTTGCAGGGGGGCGATAGCGCCATTCGTATCTTGCGCCAACTGCCTGTTGGCCAGCGCGAACGAATCGTTCTGCTGCAGGTCGGTGAAGAGCAGATGCTGGTCGGGGTGACCCAACATAATATTTCGCTGCTTGGAAAACTCGATAACCCTATTGTTTCTGAGCAAGGTCAGGATGGCGGGGAATTTGCCAGCCAGCTGGGAAAGCTGTTGAGAAAAAATGATAAGAACTAATTTCATTGCCGCCTTATTGGCGGCTTTTTCGCTTTTGTTGGTGTTCCCTGCTGCTGCAGAAACAGCGGCGGGTCTAGTTGACGGCGCCGCTGCTCAACCGGGGGCGACATTGAGCGAGATGCAAAACGAAGCTGGCTCAACCGCGATGGCACTGACTCAAAGCGGGGGAAGTGGTATACCGGCCTTTTCGGTGACAGTAAATCCGGATGGCAGCGAGGATTATTCGGTAACTCTGCAAATCCTGGCGTTTATGACTGCCTTGGGGTTCTTGCCGGCCATCGTGATCTTGATGACCTCTTTTACCCGGATTGTGGTGGTCATATCGATATTACGTCAGGCCATGGGTCTGCAGCAGACGCCGTCGAATCAGGTGATTATCGGTATCGCTATGTTCATGACCTTCTTTGTGATGTCACCGGTGCTCGATAAGATCAATACCGAAGCTGTTCAGCCTTACATCAACGAACAGGTGAGTGCTTCTCAAGCGCTGGAAGCGGCCCAAGATCCGCTACGTCAGTTCATGCTTAAGCAGACTAGGGTTAAAGATCTGGAAACCTTTGTCGAAATGTCGGGCTCGAACGCCACCGATCCGCAGGACGTGCCGATGACAGTACTGATCCCGGCCTTTGTGACTTCGGAGTTGAAAACGGCATTCCAGATAGGCTTTATGCTGTTCTTGCCCTTTTTGATCATTGATTTGGTGGTGGCATCGGTACTGATGGCCATGGGTATGATGATGCTCTCGCCGATGATCGTTTCTTTGCCATTCAAACTGATGTTGTTTGTGTTGGTAGATGGCTGGAACTTGATCCTATCGACCTTGGCTGGGAGTTTTGGTACGTGACACCGGAGTTTTTTGTCGAAATCTTCCAAGATGCACTCTATATGGTACTGATCATGGTCTGTGCCATTGTGGTGCCGGGGTTGTTGATTGGCTTGGTGGTTGCGGTCTTCCAGGCGGCAACGTCGATTAACGAACAGACCTTGAGCTTCTTGCCAAGGTTGATCGTGACCTTGTTGGCCCTGATGTTTTTTGGCCATATGATGACCCAGATGCTGATGGATTATTTCCACCAGATGATTGATTACATCCCGCAATTGCTGCACTGATGATGAATTACCCCGCACCCTTGCTATTGGAGTGGCTGGCAACGATTTTCTGGCCGCTGACCCGGATCTCATCAATGATGATGGTGATGACGTTTTTTGGTGCTCGCTATGTCGCACCTAAAATTCGTCTCTATGTCTCATTGCTGTTTACCTTTGCGTTGTTACCGGTCTTGCCGGTTGCCCCGGTCGATATTCCTTTGATGTCGTTGCAGGGCTTCATCACCACAGGCCAGCAGGTGATCATCGGCGTGGCGATGGGGATGGTGACGACGTTTGTCACCCAGACTTTCATTTTGCTGGGACAGATCCTCGGTATGCAGTCGAGCTTGGGTTTTGCCTCTATGGTTGACCCATCCAACGGGCAGAATACCCCGGTACTGGGTCAGTTTTATATGTTTCTAGTGGTGATGATTTTCTTGGCCACTGATGGCCATTTAATGATGCTCAAACTGGTGGCAATGAGTTTCCATACCCTGCCTGTGGGTGAGTCGATGCTCGATGCTGGTGATTACTACCAGATGGCGCAATGGTTTGGTCATATGTTCAAGTTTGCCCTTAGCATGGCAATTGCTGGTGTGGTGGCCTTGTTGGTGGTCAATATGTCGTTTGGTGTCATGACCCGGGCAGCGCCTCAGCTGAATATTTTTGCCCTCGGCTTTTCATTTGCCCTTTTGCTGGGTTTTGTGATCAGCTGGTTCTTGATTGCCGGTATTTTGCCGCATTACGAAACGATATGGCAGGTCGGTGTCGAGCAAGTGTGTAGTTTAATTCGGTTGGATTGCTAATGGCTGATTCTGACGGACAAGAAAGAACCGAAGAGGCCACGCCCCGAAGGCGGGATCAGGCCCGCGAAAAAGGACAGGTTCCCCGGTCGAGGGAGCTGGCATCAATTGCAGTGCTGGTGGCAGGTGCCGTCGGTATGATGTGGTTTGGGGAAGCGCTTGGTCGCGGTATTGGCGAGGTCATGACCAGACTGTTCAGCCTAACCCGTGAGGAAGTGTTTGACCTGTCGCAGTTGTTTGGGTTGATCGCGTCGGCAATCGGTAACGTGCTGTTTCCGTTATTTACCTTCTTGCTGTTTGTTTATGTTGCGGCGTTTATTGGCGCCACAGGCCTAGGTGGGATCCGCTTTTCATCCCAAGCGGCAGCCCCGAAGCTGTCCAAGATGAACCCACTAAGCGGCTTCAAGCGAATGATGGGCAAGCAGAGTTTGGTTGAACTGCTCAAGTCGATCCTTAAAGTTCTGCTGGTGGTAGGGGTCGCTTTCTTCCTGCTCAAGGCTAACCTGACAGATTTCTATCAACTCAGCCGTGAGGTATATCCACAGAATATTGCTCACGCACTGGATATTTTACTCAATTTCATTTTTTTGATCAGTTGCTCCTTATTGGTTGTTGTGGCTATCGATATCCCGTTTCAGATCTGGCAGCACAACGAGCAGCTTAAGATGACCAAGCAGGAAGTGAAGGACGAATTCAAGGACTCGGAAGGTAAGCCGGAAGTGAAGGGCCGTATCCGTATGCTCCAGCGTGAAATGGCACAGCGGAGAATGATGGCCGATGTCCCGCAAGCCGATGTGGTGATCACCAACCCGGAGCACTTCTCTGTCGCACTGCGCTATGACTCCAAGATTGACTCGGCACCGGTGGTTATTGCGAAAGGAACAGACTTCTTGGCATTGAAAATCCGTGAAATTGCCAACGAACATGAGATCGAAATAGTCCCTGCGCCGCCACTGGCCAGGGCTCTGTACCACACGGCCGAACTTGAGCAGCAGATCCCCGACGGGTTGTTTGCCGCCGTGGCGCAGGTGCTGGCGTATATTTACCAACTCAAGCAGTACCAGAAAGGGAGAGGGCGCAAACCAGCCTTGTCCAAGGAAGCATCTGATATCCCTAACGAGTTCCGTTACTAATAGCACCACCCTTTTTTTATCCTGGTTAGTATTTACTATCAACCGCACATTTCTGCTAAAAAGGTCAAGAAAATGACACTATTTTAAGGCATGATAATTGCTTAACAGTTAGTGTCGGTTGCTTTTTGTTTGCCGGTGAAAACGGTACAATAACCAATATCAAATTCTTATAACTACCCCTTGCAGATCCCACTAGATACAGCGTCGTCACATTGACTGCCGGTATATTGAAGGTGTCTTGGTTTAGCGGGAACAGAACCATTACAGACATTGCATGAAGCTATCTTTACCTTTTACCGATAAGTTCAATCCAGCGCGTTTACAGTCGATGCCTGCGATAGGTGCACCTGTCATGGTGCTGGCAACCTTGGCAATGATAATATTGCCAATGCCGCCATTACTGCTGGATATGGCATTTTCCTTCAATATCGCACTTGCCCTCGTGGTACTGCTGGTGACGATTTATACTCGTCGCCCACTGGATTTTGCTGCCTTCCCGACAGTATTGCTGATAGCGACCTTGCTCCGCTTGGCGTTGAACGTTGCTTCTACCCGAGTCGTATTGCTTTATGGCCATGACGGACCAGATGCTGCGGGCCAGGTTATCGATGCTTTCGGCTCGGTGGTGATCGGTGGTAACTACGCGGTTGGTTTGGTGGTTTTCCTGATCTTGATGATTATCAACTTCATGGTAGTAACCAAAGGTGCCGGCCGTATTTCCGAGGTAAGCGCCCGCTTTACCCTTGATGCTTTACCGGGTAAGCAGATGGCGATTGATGCGGACTTGAATGCCGGTTTGATTGATCAGGATCAGGCTCGTACCCGCCGCTCCGAAGTCACCAAAGAAGCGGACTTCTACGGTTCGATGGATGGTGCCTCCAAGTTTGTGAAGGGGGATGCCATTGCCGGTATCCTTATCCTGTGTATCAACATTGTCGGTGGGCTAGTCATTGGTATGAGCCAGCATGGCCTTGGCTTTGGCCAAGCGATTGAAATCTACAGCTTGCTGACCATCGGTGACGGCCTTGTTGCCCAAATTCCTTCGTTGTTGTTGTCGATTGGTGCCGCCATGATGGTGACGCGTCAAAATACTGACGAAGACATGGGCCAGCAGATGATTTACCAGATGTTCAACAACCCGCAGGCGTTGATCATCACCGGTGGGATCCTGTTTGTGATGGGTATCGTGCCGGGTATGCCGCATATCCCATTTCTGTTACTGGCAGCGCTTATTGGCGGAGTCGCCTATTGGCGTATCAAGTCACAGCGCGAAGCGGCTGAAATCAAAGAGCAGGCAGCCTCGAGCGATGTGGTTGCACCGCAGCTGCCAAAAGAGCTGTCTTGGGATGATGTCAAACCGATTGATGTCATTGGTCTCGAAGTGGGCTACCGCCTCATTCCTATGGTCGACAAAGATCAAGGCGGTGAGTTGCTGGAGCGAGTGAAAGGTGTGAGGAAGAAACTGTCGCAGGACTTTGGTTTCTTGATCCCGGCTGTTCATATCCGCGATAACCTCGAGCTGCCACCCAATACCTACCGCATTAGCTTGATGGGCGTCGCTTGTGGTGAGGCCAATATCCATCCTAACCGCGAACTGGCGATAAACCCGGGCCAAGTGTTTGGCAATGTGGATGGCGAGCGCACCGTCGATCCGGCTTTTGGTCTTGAAGCGGTATGGATCAATGACTCCCAACGTGAACATGCACAGGCCCTTGGCTACACCGTTGTCGATTCTTCGACGGTACTAGCGACCCACCTCAGTCAGTTATTGACTAACCGTGCCGCCCAGCTGATTGGCTATGAAGAAGTCCAGAACCTGCTCGACTTGCTAGCCAAGTCTGCGCCGCGCTTGGTTGAGGGCTTGGTGCCGGATCAGCTTAGCTTGGGCGTCATAGTTAAAGTGCTACAGAATCTGCTTAATGAGGCCATCCCCATTAGGGATATCCGGACAATTGTGCAGACGTTGGCGGAATATTCCAGCAAGAGTCAAGATCCTGACATCCTGACCGCGGCAGTCCGTGTCAGTTTGAAGCGACTAATTTGCCAAGAAATCAATGGTATAGAACCTGAGCTGCCGGTTATTACTCTCGTTCCAGAGTTGGAGCAAATCTTGCATCAAACCATGCAGTCTTCCGGCGGCGAGTCGACCGGTATTGAACCTGGCTTGGCTGAGCGCCTGCAGCGCTCACTGGTCGATGCGACCCAGCAGCAAGAATTGAAAGGCGAACCTGCCGTGTTGCTGACATCGGGTGTATTAAGGCTGACACTCGCGAAATTTGTAAAGAATACCATTCCTTCATTACGTGTGTTGTCTTATCAGGAAGTACCTGATGAGAAACAGATCCGTATTGTCAATGCAGTAGGGAATTCATAATGGCGGTAACGGCGATGACGATGATGGAGATGGTCTTAGGGCTGTCATCACCTCACGGCCTGAAATTACGGGAAGGTCACATTGAAAATTAAACGTTTTTTTGCCAAAGACATGCGTGCTGCGCTAACCCAAGTTAAGGAAGAACTGGGTGCGGATGCGGTCATCATGTCGAATAAAAAGGTCACCGGCGGGGTGGAAATTGTTGCAGCGTTGGACAGTGAGGATCCTCGTGGCCAACTGTCGTCAGCTGCCAGCAAAACACGCGAAGAACTTGCCGAGCGGCTCGATAGTGCCAAGCGTCAACTGGCCGATGATAAGGTCCAGCTCCAATCGCCATCCAGCCGGTTTGCCAAAGTGCTAAATAATTTTACCGGCCAGTCTGGTAACGCTGAGCAGGACAATGGTCAAGGTAATGAAGCCGACTCGTTGTCAGCACTGCTGCAGCGCCAGTCAAAGCATTATGGTGATGAGCCTCGGTACGGTCGACACGAAGAGCCTCAGCATCCTGCCAGCTCTTCATATGGTGAACGCAGCTATGCTGCTGGTAGCGGCAGGGCGCAAGAACCACAGCGTCGCCAGCCTGAATCTTATTTCAATGAGCCTGCTGATCGCCAGCAACCAGGCCGGTATTCAAGCCACCAGGCAAGTCGACAACAAGCGGGTCGTCAACAAAGTCGCCATCAGCTCGATATCGGTGATTATCGTCGTCCGGCGGTACCTCAGGCAGAGCCTCTGCATGCCTCGCGCTCTGCAGGCCATAGCTCTGTTGGCCATAGTTCTACAGGTCACAGTCCGGCAGAGAGCCAATTAGAGTCACACCGTTCAGAATCACGGTTTGGTGCACCGCAACAGCCGAAAAATCGTTTAGACCCAAGTCGCTACGATCCCAAAGCGCGCAACCATAGCACCGATGAAATTGATGCGATGCGTAATGAGATGGCCTCGATCCGTCGTCTGCTCGAGCATCAGGTTTCTGGCCTGATGTGGCAGGAAATGGAGCGTCGCGAGCCGATGCGGGCGATGATGATCAAACGATTGGAAAAAATGGGGCTGTCGCAAGAGCTCTCTGATCAGCTAGCGTGCTATATCCCTGAAGATGTGCCTGCTAACGAAGCATGGCCTGCATTACTAAACCTGCTTTCTGACCAGATTATTACCACCAAAGACAGCATTTTGGAAAACGGTGGTGTTGTCGCGCTGCTTGGGCCAACCGGCGTGGGGAAAACCACCACGATTGCCAAACTGGCTGCACGGGCCGCGATGGAGTTCGGTCCTGACCAAATTGCCATGGTGACCACCGATACATTCCGTATTGGCGCTCATGAACAGCTGGCCACTTATGGACGAATTATGGGCTGTCCGGTCAGAGTGGCTAAAGATGCTGAGGAATTGGCCGATATATTACATCAGCTACGCCATCGTCGTCTGGTTCTGCTCGATACCGCAGGGATGGGGCAGCGTGATATCCGGCTATCTGAGCAGCTCGACACCCTAATGCAAAACAGCGGATCGCAGATCCGGAGTTATTTGGTGTTGCCTTCGACAGCGCAGCGGCGGGTGCTGCATGAAACCATTGAGCACTTCCGCCGTATTCCGCTATCAGGCTGCGTACTGACCAAGCTTGATGAATCACTGAGCTTGGGCGAGGTGATCAGCGTGTCGATACAACACGCGCTGCCCATTGCCTATCTTGCTGACGGGCAACGGGTACCGGAAGACATTAAGATCGCCACGGGGAACTATTTGGTTGCTCGGGCAAATGAATTACTTGAACAAGAGTTAAGCCAGCAAACCCACTTCTGGAGTAGCGAAAGCGCTGAGAACCAGGGGGCAGACTTTTATGACTGAGAACGCCATGTACGATCAAGCTAGCGGTTTACGCCGTATGACCCAGCTAACTTCAACCAAAGTAATTACCGTGACTGGCGGCAAGGGAGGGGTGGGGAAAACCAATGTGACCCTGAACATGGCGATTTCAATGGCTCGCCAAGGAAAGCGGGTTATGGTACTCGATGCCGACCTCGGATTGGCGAATGTCGATGTCATGCTTGGCTTGCGTGCCCGGCGTAACTTATCGCATGTGCTGGCAGGGGTTTGCGAGCTTAAAGATATTATTGTCGAAGGCCCATACGGCGTGAAGATTGTCCCGGCCGCTTCCGGTACCCAGAATATGGCTGAGCTGACCGCAGCTCAGCACATGGGGCTGATCAGGGCGTTCAGTACCCTTGAAGACGATATTGATGTGTTGTTGGTCGATACCGCTGCAGGCATTTCAGACATGGTGCTGAGCTTTTCCCGCGCCGCCCAGGATGTGGTCGTCGTGGTCTGTGATGAGCCAACCTCGATCACCGATGCTTACGCCATGATTAAGATCCTCAGCCGTGAATATGATGTTCAGCGCTTTAAAATAGTGGCTAACATGGTGCGCAGTTACCGAGAGGGGCGCGATCTGTTTATCAAGCTTACCCGGGTAACCGAGCGTTTCTTGGATGCCAATCTTGAGCTAGTGGCGTGTATTCCACTTGACGATCGAGTTCGCCAGTCGGTGAAACGTCAGAAACTGGTGGTGGAAGCTTTCCCGCGCAGCCCGGCAGCATTGGCACTGGGGGCTTTGGCCAACAAAGCGGCCATGTGGCCGGTTCCGCAAAGCCCTGGTGGTCATCTGGAGTTCTTCGTTGAAAGGTTGTTGGTGAATACCCGACATCCTCGGGAGGTGCCTGTCAGTGAATAAGGCATTAACCTATGGCCGCTACCAGCAAAGCCCACAGGCTTTTATCGAACGTTATTCGTCATTGGTTAAACGTATTGCCCATCATTTAATGGGCCGTTTACCGCCTAGCGTGATGTTGGAAGATCTTATTCAGGCGGGTATGATTGGCCTGCTCGAGGCCCAGAAAAACTATGACCCGACCAAGGGGGCGAGTTTCGAAACCTTTGCCGGTATCCGTATTCGCGGGGCCATGCTGGATGATATCCGTCGTGGGGACTGGGTTCCTCGCTCTGTTTACAAAAACAACCGACGTATCTCTGAAGCTATTTCGGCTCTTGAAGGCACTCTCGGCCGGGATCCCAATGATCAGGAAATTGCGGCATATCTCGAAATGACGCTAGAACAGTACCACCAAGCCTTAAATGATGTTAATTGTGGTCGTTTAGTGGGTATGGATGATCTTGGGGTTGCGGAAGACACCGTCGCAAATGAAGAAGCGGTTGAAGAAAATCTTCCCTTTCAGGGGGTTGTAGATGATAATTTTCGCCAATCCTTGGCCGAAGCAATTAAAACCCTGCCTGAAAGAGAGGCATTAGTTTTGTCCCTGTACTACGACGAGGAGCTAAACCTCAAAGAGATAGGGGCGGTTATCGGGGTGAGTGAATCCCGAGTTTGCCAGATTCACAGTCAGGCGATGCAACGTTTGCGGTCCAAGTTGACTGCGTGGACTTCGTAATAAACACACTATAAAACACTGATAATTCAGTGGGGGCAACTTTGAATAAAAACATGAAAATCCTCATTGTTGATGATTTCTCAACAATGCGCCGAATCGTAAAGAATTTGCTGCGTGACCTGGGCTTCAATAATACCCAGGAGGCGGATGATGGATTGACTGCGCTACCAATGCTGAAAAAAGGCGGTTTTGACTTTGTCGTAACGGACTGGAACATGCCGGGCATGCAGGGTATCGATCTACTCAAGCATATCCGTGCCGATGCCGAACTCAAGCACCTGCCTGTGTTGATGATCACGGCGGAAGCCAAGCGTGAGCAGATCATTGAAGCAGCCCAAGCCGGTGTTAATGGCTATATCGTGAAGCCATTTACTGCAGCAACGCTGAAAGAGAAGCTTGATAAAATCTTCGAGCGTATGCAGTAAGACACTTTTCGGGCATCCAAGGACAATAATAACAATGATTACACTCGAACAGGCGAAACAGCTTGTCAGTCTGCTTGAATCCAGCGATCAGGATGGAGCAAATACACTATTTACCCGCTTGGTGTCAGATAGTCGTGATCCCGTCTTTGAAGAAGTGGGCAAATTAACACGCCAACTTCATGATTCGTTAGCCAATTTCCGCCTTGATCCCCGTGTTACCGATTTAGCAAAAACGGAAATCCCTGATGCACGCGACCGGTTGTCTTATGTGATAGACAAAACCGAGTCCGCTGCCAATAAAACCATGGATGCTGTTGATAGCATCCAGCCGGTGGCAGATCAACTCGGGGATACCTTACAGCAGGTTTATCCAAGATGGCAGCGTTTGATGGGCGGACAGATCGCGCTTAATGAATTTAAGTCGCTATGCCACGATATCAACGGGTTGCTCACTCAGGTCGAGAGTGATAGCACGATACTGCGTACCCAGCTGACTGAAATTCTCATGGCTCAGGACTTCCAGGATCTGACCGGCCAAATCATCCGCAGGGTGATAGAGCTAGTCCATGAGGTTGAAGATCAATTGGTAGAAATTCTCAAAGCGTTTGGCATGGAACAAGAAGACCGAACCGACGCGCTGCGTGAAGAGCGGATCCTTGTTCCAGAGGGACCTATCGTCAACAGCGACAGTCGCGAGGATGTCATGTCCACTCAGGATGATGTTGACGATCTGCTGTCGAGCCTAGGATTTTAAGGGAACAATATGAGCTTTGATTTAGACGAAGATATCCTACAGGATTTTTTGATTGAAGCAGGGGAGATCCTCGAGCTGCTCTCGGAGCAGTTGGTTGAGCTAGAGCGCAGTCCGGAAGACTCGGAACTACTCAACGCGATTTTCCGTGGCTTCCATACCGTAAAAGGTGGAGCAGGGTTCCTTTCCCTGACCGAGCTAGTCGATGCCTGCCATGGTGCCGAGAATATTTTTGACTTGCTGAGAACCGGCAAGCGTAGCGTCACATCCGAACTGATGGATGTGATCCTCGAAGCACTGGATACCATTAACGTGATGTTTGGCCAGGTTCAGGAGCGCGAACCTGTCGATCCGGCTGAGCCGTCGTTGCTCGAAGCCCTGCATCGCTTCAGCCTACCGCCCTCAGAGCAAGAGTTGGCCATGGCCAATGCAGCCCAGATGAGTGCCCCTGAAGCCATCATTGACGTCGCTATCGAGTCTGCAATAGCAGCATCAAGCGTTGAATCTGTTGCAGCACCGGCCAGTAAGCCTGCTGTCACCTTATCGAATGACGCGGCCATTGCAGGTGATTCGGTTGATGATATCACCCAAGATGAATTTGATCGTCTTCTTGACGAGCTACACGGTAAAGGGCGTGGTCCTTCTGATGCGGTAACCGCTCAAGAGGCGGCACCAGCTTCCCTTTCCCCTGTTGCGGACACTGATATCATTAACCAAATTCAGTCTGAAAGCGGCGATATTACCGATGATGAGTTTGAGCGTTTGCTCGATGAGTTGCACGGTGCCGGTAAAGCTCCCGGAAGCAATAACGTCAGCTCGCCAGTAACGAATGAGCCTGTCAACCAAGTTCCTGTGCATCAAGCGCCTGTTAGTCAAGCGCCGGCGAGTTCAGCTCAAGGCATAAGCGGCAATGACGACTTGATGACCGATGATGAGTTTGAACGTCTGCTGGACGAACTTCATGGAGCGGGTAAAGGGCCCTCCGAGGATGAGCTAGACATGGCCACCAAGTCGGTAGCCGATATGCTGGGTGATAGTAATGGCCAAGCGCAGCCCCAAGCTCAAGCGCAAAATCCGGTTCAGACCCCGACGGTAAACCCAGTACAGACTGACGCTCAGCCTGTGTCAGCCCCAGTCGTCGCCCCTCAGCCTGTTGCTGAGCGACGCGCTAAACCTGCAGCAGGTAAAGAGAAGGGTAAGGCTGGCGATGCAACCGTGCGGGTTGATACCTCGACGCTCGATACCATCATGAACATGGTCGGTGAGTTAGTCTTGGTGCGTAACCGGTTGGTCAGCCTTGGCTTGAATACCAACGACGAAGAAATGTCCAAAGCGGTTGCCAACCTTGATGTGGTCACTGCAGACCTGCAGGGTGCGGTAATGAAAACCCGAATGCAGCCAATCAAGAAAGTCTTCGGTCGTTTCCCTCGCGTAGTACGTGACTTGGCGCGCAACCTCAATAAAGATATTGTGCTGGAAATGCGCGGTGAAGAGACCGATTTGGATAAAAATTTGGTTGAGGCGCTTGCCGATCCGTTGGTCCACTTGGTACGCAACTCGGTAGACCATGGTATTGAAATGCCAGCTATCCGAGAGAAAGCGGGTAAGCCAAGGGTCGGGACGGTATTGCTGTCTGCTTCCCAAGAAGGCGACCATATCTTGCTGACCATTGAGGATGATGGCGGCGGTATGGATCCGGATAAACTACGTGGTATCGCTGTTGAGCGCGGTGTGATGGATGCCGATGCCGCTTCGCGCTTGACCGATAGCGAGTGTTATAACCTGATTTTTGCTCCAGGCTTCTCGACCAAGAAAGAGATCTCCGATATATCCGGCCGCGGTGTCGGTATGGATGTGGTGAAAACGGGGATCAGCCAACTGAACGGTTCAATTACGATTGACTCGGCATTGGGCAAAGGCACACGGATTGATATCAAGGTACCGCTGACATTGGCGATACTACCAACGCTGATGGTGGGCGTGGCAGAGCAACCTTTTGCCCTCCCGCTGGCAAGCGTTAATGAGATCTTCCACCTTGATTTGCGCAAGACCAATACGGTCGATGGTCAATTGACCATTATTGTGCGTGACAAGGCGATCCCATTATTCTACTTACAAGACTGGTTATCGGGCGTCGGTGTACCGCAGCGCGAGCGTGACCATGGCCATGTGGTGATAGTCCAGATCGGCCACCAGAGAATTGGCTTTGTGGTCGATACCTTAATTGGCCAGGAAGAAGTGGTGATCAAGCCGTTGGATGAGTTGTTGCAAGGTACGCCGGGAATGGCGGGTGCAACGATTACCAGCGATGGCCATATTGCCTTGATCCTTGATGTCCCTAACCTGCTTAAGCACTACGCTGGCCGTTAATCAAACAACAATAAGGCCGAAATGGCTTCCCTGTTAATGGGAAGCCATTACCGTTAAAAAACTCATAGAAAGCCTGTCCAAAGGCACAAGGTTTGTCATCTACAGGATAAATTAACATGGCAGTAAAAGTATTGGTGGTGGATGATTCAAGCTTTTTCCGCCGGCGCGTTAGTGAAATTCTTAATGCAGATCCAAGGTTGGAAGTGGTCGGCAATGCGATCAACGGCAAGGAAGCGGTTGAGATGGCAGCACGTATGCACCCTGATGTGATCACCATGGATATTGAAATGCCGGTGATGGATGGGATCACCGCTGTGCGTGAAATTATGCAAGCCAATCCGACTCCGATTTTGATGTTCTCCTCGCTGACTCACGAAGGGGCGAAAGCGACGCTTGACGCCCTTGATGCTGGTGCGCTGGATTTTCTACCGAAGAAGTTTGAAGATATCGCCCGCAACCGGGATGAAGCGGTTAGCCTGCTGCAAAAGCGGGTGACAGAACTCGCCCGCAAGCGAGTCTTTATGCGCCGTCCGGTGCGTCCGTCAATGACATCAACAACAGCAGCAGGGCGCGAATCTTCCCTCGACTCATCTCGTGCGCCTGCCTCTGCGTTATCGACACGCAATACCTTGGTAGGCAGAAGCGTACCGTCGAAGGAAAGTACAAAGCCATCGGCTCCGTTATCCGCCTTGCGTCAGCCTGCTGCTCGTCCTGCTGTGGCGAAGCCAGCGGCTCGTTTCAAGGCTTCCGGCAAAAAGTATCAGTTGATGGCGATTGGTACCTCGACCGGTGGCCCGGTAGCACTACAGAAAATTCTCACTGCATTGCCTGCAAACTTCCCATTGCCGATCGTACTGATCCAGCATATGCCTGCGACATTTACTGCCGCTTTTGCTGCTAGGCTCGATAACCTATGCAAAATTGGTGTCAAGGAAGCGCAAGATGGCGATGTCCTTAAACCAGGGATGGCCTACCTTGCTCCGGGTGGTATGCAGATGATGCTAGACGGCCGTCCGGGCTCGGCACGACTGCGTATTATCGATGGCGGTGATCGAATGAATTACAAGCCGTGTGTCGATGTGACATTCGGCTCTGCCGCGAAGGTCTATCACGATAAAGTATTGTCGATGGTATTGACCGGCATGGGTGCCGATGGCCGAGAAGGTGCGCGAATGCTGAAAAGCAGCGGTGCAACGATTTGGGCGCAGGATGAGGACAGTTGTGTCGTGTACGGTATGCCTCAGGCGGTAGCCAAGGCGGGGATCTCATCAGAAGATCTGCCGCTGGAGCGTATTGCCGAGCGTATTACGGTAGAGCTTGGGCTCGCGTAGGGAGTGTACCTTGATAGTCTGGAGTATTGCTAACCAGAAAGGGGGCGTGGGGAAAACCACGACCACTGTCGCCCTGGCTGGATTGCTGAGCGAGCGTAACAAGCGGGTTTTATTGGTGGATACTGACCCGCATTCATCACTGACAACATATCTGAACTTTGACGCCGATGGTGTACCTGCCAGTTTGTTTGATTTGTTCCAGTTAACCGAAATTAAGCGCGATACGGTCAAACCGGTGATCCTGCGCACCCAGTTCAACAACATCGATATTATCCCTGCCCATATGTCGCTGGCGACCCTAGACAGGGTGATGGGTAATCGCGGTGGTATGGGGTTGGTTCTCAGAAAAGCGCTGCAGTGTTTGGCTGACGATTATGATTACGTATTGATTGACTGCCCGCCTATTCTCGGGGTCATGATGGTCAATGCGCTGGCAGCCAGTGACCGTATCTTGATCCCGGTGCAGACCGAGTTTCTTGCAATGAAAGGCCTTGAGCGGATGATGCGCACCTTGGATATCATGCAAAAATCACGTCGCTCGCCGTTTAAGGTCACGATTGTACCTACCATGTATGACAAACGGACGAGGGCATCGCTGCAGACTCTGCAGGAGTTGAAACTGCGCTTCCCTGAGCAAGTCTGGGCATCGGCAGTACCGATCGATACTAAATTCCGAGATGCAAGTATCAAACATATGCCACCGTCACTTTACTCACGCAGTAGTCGTGGGGTTTTTGCGTATAAAACGCTATTGAATTATTTGGGGCGCCTGCAACAGGATGACCGATAACAGCCGTTTATCCAGCACTCAGGCGCTGGAAGATTATTTTGTTGATTTACTGCTAGAGCCAGAGCCAGAAGCAACCTCAGCCCCTGCACTGCAGCAAGCTGAAATCAATATTGCCGAGGCCCGTCTCGAAAAAGATAGCGAGCCCTGCACTGATGCTATTTCACAACCAGACGGCGAGCTAACGGCTGAAGAGGATCCCAGGCCAGATTGCCATATATCTCAAGATGCTGGGGTGCTGAGCCCTGAGCCGCAGCAGAGTATAATACCGGTAGCCAAGCCGTTTGATTTTGCCAGCTTGGACGATAACACTGAGCGGGCCGAGCGCAGTATGCCATCGCCAGGACTGGATAGCGTTCAGCGTTTATTGAATCAGGTCAGCCGGAATACTCAGCTTACCGAAAGCGACGATGTCCTAGAAGATGCGGTTGTACAAACTATCGCTGAACACAGCCATATCGACGACGAATTAGCTGATGACTGGCAACAGGTCATGGCACACGAACAGGCGAATGAACGGCCTCTCGTTTCGCCTCTAGTACCTGTTGAAGAGGTAGGTCAGGAACAGATTGAAGAGACAGCAGCCTCACACATCGAGGCAGTGGTCATTGATGAGGCATTGCCCGTTACCGAGACTGTACTGGCAACAGAACTGGAAACTTTACCTGAGACGCAGTCCGGTGAGGATCTGCCGCCTGATTTGTGGACACAGCAAGTACAAAAGGGCAATGACTTTCAGGCTCTGTTCTTTGAGGTCAACGGTGTGACGTTTGCAGTACCGCTGACCGAGCTGGGTGGGATCCATCAACTTGGCGATATGAACAGCCTCCTTGGCCGCCCAGTATGGTACTTAGGGCTGATGAGTAGCCGTGATCACCAGCTCAATGTGGTTGATACTGCGTGCTGGGCAATGCCCGATAAACTTGAGGGCGAAGAGTACCGCGAACAGTATAAATATGTGGTGGTCTTGGGCGAGAGTTCATGGGGGCTGGCCTGCAATGCCTTGCTTGGTACCGAAACCTTATCCGAACACAGTGTTCGCTGGCGCGAGAAAGCCGGTAAGCGGCCTTGGCTAGCGGGCATGGTAAAAGAAAAAATGTGTGCGCTAATTCATGTTAGTGAGCTAATTTCCATGCTCAAAGCAGGATTAGATGTTAATACCAAACTTAGGCAATCATGTTAGGCTCCTGTATCATCGCAGGCGCTAACGCGTTGAATGCAGAAAAATAGATCAAAGAGGAAACAGCATGTCACAGGTGAGTGTCGCTGAAATACAAAAAGAAGACAGCAATGATCAAGTCCTGCAGTGGGTGACCTTCCAGCTGGAAGATGAAACCTACGGTATTAACGTTATGCAGGTGCGTGAAGTGCTGCGCTATTCCGAAATTGCGCCAGTACCGGGTGCACCTGATTACGTTTTAGGTATTATCAACCTGCGCGGTAATGTTGTAACCGTTATTGATACCCGTTCCCGTTTTGGTTTGATGCCGGGTGAGATCTCAGACAATACCCGCATTGTGATCATCGAAGCTGAAAAGCAGGTGATTGGTATTCTGGTCGATAGCGTTGCAGAAGTGGTTTACCTACGCAGTTCTGAAGTTGACAGCACACCAAGTGTTGGCACGGAAGAGAGCGCCAAGTTTATTCAGGGTGTGAGCAACCGTGATGGCCAGTTGTTGATCTTGGTTGATCTCAATAAGCTATTATCAGATGACGAATGGGACGAGATGGCGTACCTATAATGCTTGAAGTGTTGTTGCAATGGTTACCGCTGGCCTTGTCGTTGTTGGCGATTGTGGTCGCATGGTTGATGGTAAGGCGTGAGCGTCTTGCCCGCCAGGCCCTTGAAACCAAATTTGCAGCGACGGAGCTGGTATTGAAAAATGCCCGCCAGCAGCAGGAAAGCTTGGTGAAGCAATTTAACGAACTGCGCGCGGGCACCATGGGCATGAGTCAGAAGTTGGGCGATATGGCACGGCATCTGGAAGAGCTCTCTGATCGTCAAGGTGAGTTGGCTATGCAGGATCCCGATAGCCGGTTGTACAGCCGCGCCAGTAAAATGGTCGAGCTGGGTGCAGATGTCAACGAGTTGATGAATGAGTGCGACCTGCCAAAGGCTGAAGCCGAATTACTGTTACGGCTTCAACAAATGCACCACTCCAGACGTTAGGCGTTGAATCACCATGACTAAAAAGCCCTTCGATGATCGAAGGGTTTTTTGTTTAAATAATACTGGACCTTGGAAGATAAGGACCTAGGTTCCACGATCCGCTCAGCTCTTAACTTGTAAGCGTTTTTTTCGCCGTATTCACAATTGTTAATATCTATACGATTCGTACCGTGAATAGAATTGATGTTTTTTTGCCTGAAAAAATAGCGACTTGTGATGAAAGTGTGCGGTTAGCTGCAGCTTTTACTATTTTTAAAATTTCTTGTGGCACTTTTTTATTGTCTGCTTGTCCACTCTGGCAGTGAGTGGAAGTTGGAATATCTGTGCTTGGGTTAAGCTCAGTATGGAAGTCACAATTACAGCCCTTAGTCTCTAACAACAGGGAGGGGCGCTGTGATATTATGCGAGTCAAATTGTGACACTTAGGATGCATCATTTTTATGTTGTCTGTTGAAGAGTTAAGTTGTACTCGTGACGAAAGGGTATTGTTTGAGGACCTGTGTTTTTCGGTCTCGTCGGGTGAACTGGTTCAGATTGAAGGCCACAATGGTGCCGGTAAAACGACCTTGTTACGGATCCTTGCAGGACTTGGACGTGCAGATGACGGGCGGGTTTGTTGGCTTGATGAGGACATTGAGTCGGCACGAGAAGACTACCACCAAGAGCTCTTGTTCTTGGGCCACCAGACCGGCGTTAAGCGAGAGCTGACTGCGTTTGAGAACTTGGCTTACTTCCAGTCGATGCACCTGTGTAACGAGCAATCGGATCTAACAGGCACGCCTCAGGTGTCTGGTGAAGACACCTTGTGGCAGGCATTGGCTCAAGTTGGTTTGGCGGGTCGTGAAGATGTACCCGCTGGGCAACTCTCGGCAGGTCAGCAACGTAGGGTTGCGTTGGCAAGACTGTGGTTGAGCAATCACAAACTCTGGATTTTGGATGAGCCGTTGACAGCGATTGATAAGCAAGGTGTGAAGGTACTGGAAGGCTTGTTCCTTGCCCATGCAAAACGAGGTGGCATTGTTGTTTTGACCACGCACCAAGATATGTTCACTGACAGTGATCAGTTACGAAAAATCAAGTTGGGGCGGTAATTGACGATGAGTGCGATATACCATGTTATACGTCGTGAGCTTCTAATCGCCTTCCGTCGTCAGGCCGAGATTTTTAATCCGCTGTGGTTTTTCATTATAGTTATCACCCTTTTTCCACTCGGTGTCGGGCCAGAGCCAAACCTGTTAGCACGAATTGCACCGGGTATAGTGTGGGTGGCGGCGTTATTGGCGGCATTATTGTCGATGGAGCGATTGTTCCGAGATGACTTTGTTGATGGTTCACTTGAGCAGATGCTGTTAATGCCTACACCGCTGTCGATTTTGGCCTTTGCCAAAATGCTGGCACACTGGATGCTCACCGGATTACCGCTGATTTTGATCAGTCCGTTGCTGGCAATACTTCTCTCTCTTGAGTGGGAAACATGGAAGGCGGTTGTCCTGACCCTACTTATAGGGACACCGACGTTAAGCTTTCTGGGGGCGATTGGGGTCGCTCTCACTGTAGGATTGCGCAAAGGTGGTGTTTTATTGAGCTTGCTCATATTGCCGCTCTATATTCCTGTGCTTATATTCGCGACCTCTGCGATTGATGCGGCCAGTTTAGGCGTGCCATATAACGGTCAGCTGGCACTGATGGGGGCGATGTTGGTGGCGTCAGCGACACTTTCTCCCTTCGCTGTCGCAGCTTCACTACGCATAAGTGTGCAATAACTGATTACAATTAACTAAGATTTGTCCTGTCTCACGAGAACAGATCTCATGAGACAATTTGAGCAAGAACAAGGAAGCGGACGATAGCGAGCCCATTACCCCTTAAGGAGTATTTAGGTTGGCGTTGCATTCTGGATGATGGGGATTATAAAGCCCTTTAAGACCAGATGCTTATACCAAGGTTATCAAGGTATATATTCGTCACAACGATAATCAACACCTTAGGCAGAGCCTGGACTGGATTTTGAGCCAAGTGTTGTTTTGATACGTAATTATTATTAAATGAGTAGAGCAGAATTATGTGGAAGTGGTTACATCCCTACGCGAAAGCTGAGAACTGCTACCGTTTGTGCGGTACTTTACTGCCTTGGTTTTCAATCATCGCTTTGTTATCCATTCTGATTGGTACGGTTTGGGGGCTGATGTTCGCCCCGACGGATTATCAGCAGGGTGACAGTTTCCGTATCATCTACCTACATGTCCCTTCGGCTATCTGGTCGATGGGCGCCTATATGTCGATGGCAATAGCTGCCTTTATCGGCCTGGTGTGGCAGATCCGCCTATCGAATATGGCAGCCCTTGCCATGGCACCCATAGGTGCGGTGTTTACTGCTATTGCCTTGTTTACTGGTGCTGTCTGGGGTAAGCCGATGTGGGGCGCTTGGTGGGTATGGGATGCCCGTTTGACTTCAGAATTAATTCTGCTGTTCCTCTATTTGGGGGTGATCGCGCTTTACAATGCTTTCGATGATGAGAAGACGGCTGGTAAAGCGGCCGGTATTCTGGCGATTGTCGGTGTGGTCAACCTGCCTATTATTCATTTCTCGGTAGAGTGGTGGAATACCCTTCACCAAGGTGCCACGATCACCAAATTTGCCAAACCATCAATTGCGACCACCATGTTGTGGCCACTGCTGCTTAACATTGTCGGTTTTGCTTGTTTCTTTGGTGCGTTGACCATGGTGCGTCTGCGTAACGAAATTATTGCCCGTGAAAGCCACCGCCCTTGGGTGCGTGCCATGATGAAGTGAGGCCATTATGCATTTTGACTCTTTTAGTGACTTCTTGGCGATGGGCGGATATGCCCCCTACGTGTGGAGTGCCTACGGGATCTCTTTCGCCGCCTTGCTGTGGTTGATGATTTCAAGCCTGAATACCAAACGCCGCTTAGCGGCAGAGATCAAGAATAAGATTGCGCGTGAAAGGCGCATTAAAGAAGCCGAAAAACTGGAGAACACACTATGAACCCGAGACGTAAAAAGCGCCTGACGTTAGTATTGGCGCTAGTCGTAGGCCTCGGTGCAACCATCGGGTTGCTGCTGTATGCACTGAACCAGAATATGGATCTTTTCTATACCCCGACTGAACTGGTTAACGGCAAGAAAGACGGGACAAAACCAGAAGTTGGTCAGCGCCTACGCATTGGCGGTATGGTGGTTGAAGGTTCAGTCGTTCGTGATCCTCAGTCTTTGCAGGTAACCTTTGATGTCGCTGATATCGGCCCGGCAGTAACGATTAAATACGACGGTATCTTGCCGGATCTGTTCCGTGAAGGGCAGGGCATTGTAGCTCAGGGCGAATTGGTTGATGCGACAACCATTCATGCTCATGAAGTACTGGCGAAGCACGATGAAGAGTATTTGCCACCAGAGGTAGCAGAAGCGATGGAGAAAACACACGCACCGCTTCAGTATACCGACGAACAATTACAGGGTAGCGCTCAATAATGATTGCAGAAATAGGCAACTTTAGCCTGATTGTTGCACTGGGATTATCCATCCTAGTCAGCATTTACCCCTTATACGGCGCGTCCGTGGGGAACCAGGCACTCATGCGAATGGCCCGTCCGCTAACGTATGGTATTTTCGGCATGATCCTCGTGTCGTTTATCATCCTTAGCTGGTCATTTTATATCAATGACTTTACCGTGGTTTATGTTGCCAGTAACTCAAACTCCATGTTGCCTTGGTATTACCGCTTATCGGCGGTATGGGGTGGCCATGAAGGTTCGTTGCTGCTTTGGGTGCTGATCCAAGCTGGCTGGGCCGTTGCGGTTGCAATATTCAGCCGTGGTATGCCGCTGGAATCACTGGCGCGTGTGCTCTCTGTGATGGGGATGATTGCGATTGGTTTCTTGCTGTTTATTATCGCAACGTCTAACCCATTCCTGCGTACTCTGCCTTTCTTCCCTGTTGATGGCCGTGATTTGAACCCGCTTCTGCAAGATCCTGGTTTGATCATTCACCCGCCACTACTGTACATGGGCTATGTTGGTTTCTCGGTAGCATTTGCTTTTGCTATTGCTTCACTGATGACAGGCCGTCTTGATACGGCTTGGGCGCGTTGGTCTCGCCCTTGGACAATCTCTGCTTGGTCATTCCTAACGTTGGGCATCGCACTAGGTTCATGGTGGGCTTACTATGAGCTTGGCTGGGGTGGCTGGTGGTTCTGGGATCCAGTTGAAAATGCGTCGTTCATGCCATGGCTTGCCGGTACAGCGCTTATGCACTCACTGGCTGTGACAGAAAAACGCGGTACGTTCAAAGCATGGACGGTACTGCTAGCTATCTCGGCATTTTCTTTGAGCTTATTGGGTACTTTCCTTGTTCGTTCAGGCGTTCTGGTATCAGTACACGCGTTTGCATCCGATCCGGCGCGAGGCATGTTCATCCTTGGCTTCTTGGTAGTGGTCATCGGTGGTTCACTGCTGCTTTACGCTCTTCGCGGCGGGCAAATTCGCTCTCGTGGTAACTACAGCTTATTCTCCCGTGAGAACTTGTTGCTGGCGAACAACCTATTGTTGGTCGCGGCCCTTCTTGTGGTACTGATTGGTACCTTGCTTCCACTGGTTCACAAACAAATTGGTTTGGGCTCGGTGTCGATTGGTGTGCCGTTCTTCAATACTTTGTTTACCTGGCTGATGATCCCGTTTGCTTTCATTCTGGGTATCGGTCCGTTGGTTCGCTGGAAGCGCGATCAGCTTTCTAGCATCAGCAAGCAGATGACCATTTCTGCCATTGTAACTATTCCATTTGCTTTCCTATCGGTATGGCTGTTTACCGACGTACTTGAGCCAATGGCGGTTCTTGGTATGGCGATGGCTGTGTGGATTATTGTAATGCACGGCTTCGAGCTGTATGAGCGTGCGACGCACCGCCACACCCTTTGGAAAGGCTTGGGTAAGCTTGGCCGCAGCCACTGGGCGATGGTACTCGGCCATATGGGCATGGCGGTTACTGTCATTGGTATTGCCTTAGTGTCGAACTACGATATCGAGCGAGACGTACGAATGGCACCAGGCGAGACCGTTCAGGTCCAAGGTTATGACTTCCACTTTGCTGGCTTGCGTGACGCCGACGGTCCTAACTACGACGGTTATATTGCAGACTTCAACATTACCCGAAACGGTAAACGTGTAACGACCTTGCATGCCGAGAAGCGTTTCTATTCTGTTGCTGGCTCGATGATGACGGAAGCGGCGATCGACAGTGGTGTGACTCGCGATTTGTATGTGGCAATGGGCGAGAAGCTAACCGATGGTGCGTGGGCAGTCCGTATTTACTTCAAGCCGTTTGTTAACTGGATTTGGTTTGGTGCGGCTTTGATGGCACTGGGCGGGGCATTTGCTATTAGCGACAAGCGTTACCGCTTCCGCAAGCAGGCAGAAAAAGAGAAGCCGGCTGTAGCGAAGGCAGCGAAGCAGGAGGCGAAGGCAAACTGATGAACAAGAAGTTACTTTTTATTCCACTGGTCCTTTTCCTTGGGTTGGTAGTGATGTTCATGATCCAGCTGACCCGAAATGCGGACGGTGACGATCCAACCAAGTTGGAATCGGTATTGGTTGGCAAGCCTGTTCCTCAGTTCAAGCTTGAAGACTTGGTTGAAGCTGGCAAGCTCTACGAGCAGGACATCTTCATCGGTGAGCCATTGCTACTGAATGTGTGGGCGACGTGGTGTCCGACGTGTTACGCCGAGCATACTTACCTTAACCAGCTAGCGAGCGAAGGGGTGAAGCTCATTGGCCTTAACTACAAAGACGAGCGCCTAAAAGCCGTTCGTTGGCTGAATGAGTTGGGTAACCCTTATCTGCACAGCCTATTTGATGGCAATGGTATGCTGGGGATGGATCTGGGCGTTTACGGCGCCCCGGAAACCTTCCTGATTGATGCCAACGGCATTATTCGCTATCGCCATGTCGGTGATGTCAACGACCGTAACTGGAACGAGACATTGAAGCCGATGTACGAAGCCTTGATTGAGGAGGCGAAGGGATAATGACTATATATCGTCGAATGGCCCAGTTTTTCACTGGCCCAGTTTTGGTACTGGCAATGGTGCTTGGTGGAACGGCGTTGCTCACCACCCCGACAACGGTCTTGGCATTTACGGATGTGTACGATTTCGAGTCGGCTCAGCAGGAAAAAGATTTTCAGGATCTGACTGCGACGCTGCGCTGCCCGAAATGCCAGAACAACAATATTGCTGACTCCAATGCTGCGTTGGCGCTAGACATGCGTCAGAAAACCTACGAATTGCTTCAGGAAGGTAAGAGCAAGCAGGATGTGGTGGATTACATGATTGCCCGTTATGGCAACTTTGTAACCTATAACCCACCGGTAATGGCATCAACCCTGATCCTGTGGTTAGGTCCTCTGCTCTTTATTGTTATTGGCTTTTCCATTTTGGTGATGCGCTCGCGCAAAAGCACCGAAAAAGTGACAGACGCCGAACTAGAAGCTGATGAACAGGATCGCCTGAAGGCTCTGATGACAGAGCTGGCAACCGATGCTGATGACGTTTCTAAGCAGACTAACCAAGACGGTAAGGTGAAATAATGACGATGTTTTGGGTAATTTCCGCCCTCTTGGTGTTGGTTGCGATGGTCATTTTTGTCGTGCCTATGTATACCGGCAAAGAGCAAGATGAAGCCGCCAGCCGTGATGAGCTGAACAAAGCTTTCTTCAAAGATCGTATGGACGAGCTAAAAGAAGAAACGAGTGAAGGCTTGGTAGAAAACAAAGACGATCTCGTGATTGAACTGCAGCAGTCGCTACTTGATGATGTGCCAGCCAATACCGAGCAGACTAAAACCCAGGTCAGTACCACCATGTTGATCCCGGGACTTATTCTGCTAGTCGGTGTGAGCTTTGGTATGTACATGAAGGTGGGTAACCTGGACAAAGTACAAGCATGGAACGAGACGGTAACCCGTCTTCCTGAGCTCTCTCAGCGCTTGATGGATGATGCTAATCCGCTTAGCGATCAAGAAATGGACGACTTGACCTTGGCGTTGCGTACTCGTCTTCACAGCGAACCTGATGATGCCACGGGGTGGTTGCTGCTGGGCCGAATCGGCATGGCTAACCGTGATGCAGAAACTGCCCAGGATGCGATGAACCGTGCTTACCGCCTTGACCCGAGCAACCCTGAAGTGATGTTGAGCTTCGGCCAGACGCTGATGATGATTGGCGATCCGGCGCAGAGTGAGCGTGCCCGATTGTTGCTTCGCAGTGTGCTGCGTGTTGATCACACCAACATTCGAGCGTTGTCGCTATTGGCTTTCGACTCGTTTGAAAGCGGTGACTTCAAGCAGGCGATTAACTACTGGAGCATGATGAAGCAGATCATCGGAACCGATGACCCGCGCGCAGAAATGCTGGACCGCAGTATTGCCCGTGCTCAGTCTCAGCTAGATCGTGGTAAGAACACCGCAACCTCAGTGTCGGTAACGGTAGAGCTTGACCCATCCGTTGAACTGCCAGAACAAGGCTTGGTCTTTGTATCCGTTCATTCCGCGGACGGTGCACCTATGCCCGTCGCTGCACGACGTGTGCCGCTGTCAGCATTCCCGTTTACTCTAACGCTGGATGACAACGATAGCATGATCCCAGAGCGTCCAATGACCTCACTGCAGGATATGATCATCAAAGCCCGTATCGATACCGACGGTAACGTGATGACCCGTAACGGTGATTGGTATGGTCAAAGTGACGTCATTTCTTTAGGTGGCTCGACAAACGTAGTGATAAATACAAAATACTAATAAAATCTAGCACTTGAGGTGGTAGATATAGAAAAGGCCAGATACTATTAGTATCTGGCCTTTAGTTTTTGGTCTCAAAAGGATTTGGGAGATATCAGACATTCCATCTATGTAACTGGTAATGTTGATCAGGTTTTACCTCGATTGGTATAAAACTAAATAGATGCAGATAGTGGTTGGTATTGAGTTAAGCAACCCACACGAGAAAGCATAAAATCGCTAGATGTTTACGGTTTCTGGTATTACCATTTAGCGCGGTTTCAGCCTGATATGCTATGGAAAGAACATTGAAAAAACACTTATTGACCCTTGCCGTTTTATTAACCCTGACAGCATGTGCCCAGTCGCCTGATGAGCTGACTCCTGAAGAACAGGCATCACCAGCGTCGAGTAACATTGAACCTTCTGCCACAGCAGATAATGTTCTCGATGACTCGGCAATGAACGAATTTGATGACTACGATGCTGAGTATGATGAAGATCTCGCTGCAGTACTTGAAGAGGTTGAGCAGGGGGAAGGTGAGTATGCGGTACCAGGTGTTTACGATCCCTTTGAAGGCTTCAACCGCGCAATGTGGGATCTGAACTACGATTACCTCGATCCGTATCTAGCGCGTCCGGTGTCACTGGCTTACGTCGATTACACGCCGTCATTTATCCGCACCGGCATTAAGAACTTTCTAGCCAACTTGGATGAGCCTGCCAGCATGGTAAACAGTGCATTAATGCTCAATGGCGAAGAGGCTGTACGCCACTTCAACCGTTTCTGGATCAACTCCACCTTCGGTGTCCTAGGCCTGATTGATATCGCCTCAGCTGCTGATATCCGCAAACCCGTCGACAAGCAGTTTGGCGATACCATGGGTAAATATGGCGTTGCCAACGGTCCCTACTTCATGTTCCCTGTTTACGGCCCGGTGACATTGCGCGAAGGCGCCGGTGATATTGTCGATGGATTGTACCTGCCGTTAAGTGCGTTGAACTTCTGGCAGAGCCTAGGCAAATGGGCGTTCGAAGGAATGGAAGACCGAGCTGCATTGGTTAAACAAGAAGCTATCTTGAAAGACTCGCCTGATGCGTATATCTTCACCCGTGATGCTTATATCCAGAATAAGAATTTCCGTGCCACTGGTGGCAACGTCGAAGTGCTAGAGCAGGACGACGAAGCGTATCTGGATGATTTTATGGATGAGATAGACGCAGAGTAACAGGTGCGAGAACCTAGTTCCTAGATAGAACGGGCCTAGGAAGAGCGGGTCCTGGGGCCTAGGAAAAGCGAAAGAATAAGAGTGAAGAGCTTGACATCGATTAGCTAAGAGAAAACGCTTTACAGTACCCAGTACCCAGTACCCAGTACCCAGTACCCAGTACCCAGTACCCAGTACCCAGTACCCAGTACCCAGTACC
>NZ_JBNNXU010000027.1:0-58890 GCF_052873915.1 Photobacterium sp. DNB22_13_2 | reverse complement strand
AGGCTAGAGGCTAGAGGCTAGAGGCTAGAGGCTAGAGGCTAGAGGCTAGAGGCTAGAGGCTAGAGGCTAGAGGCTAGTATATTACGGGTACAAAAAAGCCAGCGGCAATGCGCTGGCTTTCAGGGATTTAAAATGGCTGTCTATTAGAAGAAAATGTGCGCCATCATCGCGATAACCGGTAGGGTCACCAAGGTACGCAGGATGAAGATCATAAACAGCTCCCACGGCTTGACCGGGATTTTACTGCCGATCAGTAGCGCACCGATTTCCGACATGTAGATCAGCTGGGTGACCGACATAGCAGCAATCACAAAACGGGTCAGATCGCTCTCTATGCCCGAGGCCAGAATCGATGGCAGGAACATATCGGCAAAGCCCACCACGATGGTTTCAGATGCAGCAGCCGCTTCAGGGATGCGCAGTAGTTCCAAGAATGGGATGAATGGTTGGCCCAGCAGACTAAATACCGGCGTGTTTTCGGCAATAACGAGGGCAATGGTACCAATGGCCATTACTACAGGCAGCACGCCGAAGATCATATCAATTGCGTTCTTAACCCCTTCAATCATCATGCTACGCAGGCTTTTCACCTGTGAGGCTTTCTCCAGTGCTTGCTCAAGGCCAAAACCAATCACCGTTTTGCCTTCCGGCAGGGCTTCAATATCACCCTTCACTGACTCGCCATCGATATAGCGGTCCTTCTTCCACGATAGCGGTGGTAGGCGAGGGACAATCACTGCTGCCGCCAAGCCGGCCAGGCAGACTGTCATATAGAAAGGGGCAAACATGTGCTCCAAGTTTACCTGGGCAATTACCACGAGGCTGAAAGTAATAGATACCGCGGTGAATGTGGTACCGATAACAGCCGCTTCACGCTCGGTGTAGATCTTGCTTTCGTACTGCTTGCTGGTCATCAGTACGCCGACACTGCCATCACCCAACCACGAGGCAATACAGTTAACTGCCGAACGGCCAGGTAGGTTGAACAGTGGGCGCATAACGCGGGTGAATAGGGCACCAACAAATTCAAGCAAACCAAAATTAAGCAGCAGGGGTAAAAGCAAACCGGCAAAAAGAAAGACAGAGAAGAGAACCGGCAAGAGATCATTGAGCACCAGACCACCGGTATCACCGTGGTGGATCATTTCAGGGCCAATGCCGAAAAAGGTCATGATCACGAAGATAGCACCCAACTGCTGGACTACAAACCAAGGCAGGGAAGGGTTGAGCAATCCACTAAAGAAGCCGCTGTTCAAGATAGCTTTAGGCTTAAGTAGCTTGGTGGCAATCGAAGCGATAGCGGTCAGGGCGATCACAAAGGTCACCATGGCTGGAAGCATGTCACCGAATACAGCCTGGACAGATTTAGCCAGTATGGCAATAGGGATTGTCAGCGAATCCTGGTAACTGATGGGTGCCATGAAAAGGAAGACACCGAGAAGTGACGGTAGGACGAACATGAGCCATGGACTCTTCTTACCGCTTTGGGAAATAACCTGATCCTGCATACTTGGCCTTTAACTGATTGATAAGCTAAGAGTAAATAAGTGCTTCATTCTATTTGGAATAAATATTCACTGATCTTCCATAATCAGGACGGGCAAGATTACAGTTTTTCATCGTGAATTGGAATGATTTCGGTGAATAATCGGCTAATTATTCATTTTTTTGCCACATTAATGATAGTTATTTCACAGGTTCAGGATCGAAGCCGAGAAAAAATATGCGCAATAGGAGGTATGCTTTGCATGGCTTATCTAGCGCTGAGTGGACTAAGCGAGCAATAGAGAGGGAGGGGCGAATGAAGGAGCGTGACTCCCGGTAGGGCTGCAAGTGGGTCAAAATGTTTTTTTATATCATTGAGACTTTAAATTTCTTAAATCTTGTGTCTAATTCAGAAGTTTTGAGAGAGTTTACAACCATCAAGATGTTGATTGGTAGGTGATTTTAAAGAAGTAAGTGAGCGGGTTCAAAAAACGGTCGTCAGCATTCATTCAGGAACGAATTATAAGCTCCAGATGCTCTTTTACGTAGGGTAATTAAGAGTCCTTTTGGAGTTTAACAATGAAAAAGCTAAAACTATTACCAGTAGCAGCGTTCCTCGCCCTTTCAGGTGCCGCTCAAGCTGGATACGTGGAAATCGGTTCTGAATACGAAGATTTCAACTCGGCACACGATCAAAATGATTTTTTGATGCCATACTTGGCAGCTGGCTTCACACCTGTCGCAGACTTGCCATTGCACTTTGCATTCAAATTCAGTGACAAGCAGGCTACCCGTACATCCTTTGACGAAAATGACAAAGCATTCAGTAATGACCGCTCACGTCAGGAATACATTGTTTGGTATGACTATGACGTAACGGATAAGTTCACTTTTTCTCCGCGTTTGAACATTCGTCATAACGAATACAGCCATAACAATACTCATGATACCGAGTGGCGTATTCACCCGAACATGGCATATGCCTACAACGATATGGTGACATTGGCCCTAGATGGCTTTGTGGCACCTGTGACGGCGAAGTCGAATGCCCGTGGCGATGATCAAACCCAGGGGGGCCAGCATAACTACAACGATTACCTGCACGAGCTTGATTTTCAGGTTCGTACCCAGCTCAATGAGTCACAGGCCTTCCGCGCTTCTATCTATAGTGAGTACAAGAAAACCAGTAACACCACGTTGGCCAATGAAGCCGATACCATGGAAGAGTGGCAGCTTCGCTTGATTTACAGCCACCAGTTCGACCGTTTCTCGGTCTCGCCATTCGCTCGCTTGAACTTAAAGCGTGATTTCAAGGATGCGGTGGGTAACAAGAAAGATCAGGCACGTAACCGATACGGTATTTTCGGTGACTACCTGCTTAGCAGCAACATGAATGTGGTGTACGAAGCGTATTACCAGTCTGAAGAGCAGAAGAACTATCAGAATGTGTCATCGGATATTGGTGACCAGGATAAGATGTTCTACAAGCTAGGCCTGCGCTACAACTTCTAATAATTCATAACGCACGTGTAGAAACAAAAAAGGGGGCTGATAGCCCCCTTCGTCGAATACGAGTTAGCCAAGTGGCTATCGCATATTATCGTTGACTATCGCATAGTAACAAACTCTTCGCTGCCTGTTGGGTGGATAGCCACAACTGAATCGAAGTCCGCCTTGGTCGCGCCCATTTTCATTGCGACACCGAAGCCTTGGATCATCTCATCGACGGTATAACCGATACCGTGTAGACCAACGACTTTCTCGTCAGGGCCAGCACAAACCAGTTTCATTTTACATGGCTGGCGGTGTGCCGTAACCGCAGTGTACATAGCGGTGAAGCCTGATTGGTACACCGTTACGTTTTCTTCGCCAAACTCGGCAACAGCTTCTGCTTCTGTCTGGCCGATAGTGCCAATTGGTGGGTGGCTGAAGACCACGGTTGGAACCAGTTTATAGTCCATCTTGGCGTCTGGCTTGTTGTTAAACAGGCGCTCAGAAAGCTGGCGACCGGCTTTAACAGCAACTGGTGTCAGTTCGATACCGCCTTCCATGATATCGCCGACACAGTAAATGCCTTCAACGTTAGTGCGTTGGTACTCGTCAACCTTAATGTAGCCACGGTCATTGGTTTCAACGCCCGTTGCTGCCAGGTTGATCTTGTCTGTTGTCGGGTTACGGCCGATGGCCCAGATCAGCAGGTCGGTATTGTGCGATTCACCGTTTTCGAAATGCAGGGTGACCGAACCATCGGCTTCCTTGACCACTTCTTTTGGTACGCTGTGGGTATGAAGGGTTGGACCTTCTTTGTCCATCACTTCAACCAAGGTGTCGATGATCATCGGGTCGAAGCTGCGTAGCGGCGACTCTTTACGGACGAACAGGTGGGTATCGGTACCCAACGCGCTTAGTACACCGGCAATTTCAACGGCAATGTAGCCAGCACCGATAACGGCGGTACGCTTAGGTTGCGCGTTGAGCTCAAAGAAGCCGTTTGAATCGATGCCGTGCTCGGCGCCCGGCACGTTCGGGATAGTCGGCTCACCACCAACGGCGATCAGGATGTGGTCGGCGGTGTAGTGCTCGCCGTTTACTTCAATGGTCTTCTCGTCGACAAACTTGGCGAAGCCGTTGATCACTTCAATTTTGTTGTTGCCCAGTACGTTGTCGTAAGCGGTGTGGATACGGCTGATGTAGGCTTCGCGGCTTTCAACTAGCTTGCCCCAATCAAAGCCTTTGACATCAACGTCAAAACCGTAGTCTTTGGCGTAAAGGTGCATCGCTTCAGCAATTTGGGCGCCGTGCCACATTACTTTCTTAGGCACACAGCCGACGTTGACACAGGTGCCACCCAGCGCCTTGGCTTCAACCAATGCCACTTTGGCGCCGTACATAGCCGCACGGTTTGCCGAGGCAATACCGCCACTGCCGCCGCCAATACAGATGTAATCAAAATGCTTTGCCATGACTTTACTCCACTATTTTTTTTGATTTGTTAACAGCTCCTGCTGTGCTTGTCCTAGTGTAATCAAGAATGGGAAGAGTTACGAGAGGGGGAGTTCGAGAAAGTTGGAACAAAAAATAACAGCCACAAAAAAGGCGGGAAAACCCCGCCTTACAAGCCGTTAGCGCAAAATCGCCGCTTATTCCGGAACGATCCACTCCACTTTGTAGTGGCCGTGGTTTGGTGCGATGGCGTCTTTCAACCAAGGTAGAATAGCCTGCATTTGGCCTTCCAGTTTCCAAGGTGGGTTGATCACTATCATACCTGAGGCGGTCATGCCGCGCTCCTCGGTATCCGGTTCGACACCCAGTTCGATTTGCAAAATCTTACGGATCCCCAGATCTTCCAGGCCCTTGAGCATCTTGTCAATATTCTCGCGGTAAACCACCGGGTACCAGATTGCATAGGTGCCAGTCGCCCAACGTTTGTGGCTTTCTTTGATCGCTTTAACCACATCCATGTATTCGTGCTTGAGTTCGTACGGCGGGTCAATTAACACCACCCCTCGGCGCTCTTTCGGTGGCAGGCTACCTTTGAGGCGGGCAAAGGCATCTTCTTTGTAGATACGGACCTGTCGGTCGCCACGAAACTCCTGCAATAGCAGTGGGAAGTCACTCGGGTGCAACTCGGTCAATACCATGCGGTCTTGATCGCGAAGTTGAGCGCGAGCAACTTTCGGTGAGCCCGGGTAGTAGCGCAGCTCATCACCGTTGTTCAATACCTTGATCGCGTCAATATAGCTGGCAATCTCTGCCGGGATATCGTCACGCTGCCAAATCCGGGCAATACCTTGTTTGAACTCACCGGTTTTTTCACTGCGCTCATCCTGAAGATCGTAACGGCCAACACCGGAGTGGGTGTCATGGTAGACGAACGGTTTGTCCTTTTGTTTCAGGGCATCCAGGATTAGGCTCTGGACAATGTGCTTGACCACATCGGCATGGTTGCCGGCATGGAAACTATGGCGGTAGCTCAGCATGGCTGGGATCTCGACAGAATAGGGATAAATTGGGTCAGTATTATCGCCAATTGACGAGGAATAGCCAGCAACCGTGATGACTTTCATGCTTGGGATGTTAATCCTAGGTTAAAATAAGAGAGCTGCGTTACGATTTAGTGCGATGAAAGGATTGAATTTACGCTGTTCAAGACGCATTTAATAAAGGACAACTAATTTAAGGAATTGCGCATGACTAACCCATTACTGTCGATGACGGATCTGCCTCCGTTTTCGCTTATCCAACCCGAACATGTCAAACCTGCGGTCGAGCAGGCGATTGCCGATTGCCGGGCTGCAGTGGAGCAAGTTCTGGCAGCTGATACGACACCAAGCTGGGAGACAATCTGCGTGCCGCTATCCGAAACAGATGATCGCCTGAGCCGGATCTGGTCACCTATCGGTCACCTCAATGGGGTGAAGAATAGCAATGAACTGCGTGAAGCTTACGAGAGCTGCCTACCGATGCTGTCGGATTACGGTACCTGGGTTGGTCAGCACAAGGGCCTGTATGAAGCGTTCAAGGCGATCAAAGCCGATGAAAGTTTTACCGATCTAAGCCAAGCCCAGAAAAAATCCATTACTGATGCGCTAAAAGAGTTTGAATTATCGGGCATTGGCCTGCCAGCCAAAGAGCAACACCGTTACGGTGAGATCAGCAAGCGCTTGTCTGAGTTGTCATCGACGTTCAGCAACAACGTACTTGATGCCACGATGGGTTGGAGCAAACTGGTGAGTGATGAGGCCGAACTGGGCGGATTGCCAGAATCGGCATTGCAAGCAGCCAAGGCTGCAGCCGAAGCCAAAGAGCAGGAAGGCTACTTGTTTACCTTGGATATTCCGTCGTACCTGCCGGTGATGACTTACTGCGAAAACCGTGAATTGCGCCAGGAAATGTATGAAGCTTTCGTGACCCGCGCTTCAGATCGTGGTCCGAATGCCGGGAAATGGGACAACAGTGAGATCATTGCCGAGAAGCTCAAGCTGACCCATGAAATTGCCCGCCTGCTGGGTTTCAGTACCTATAGCGAGAAATCATTGGCGACCAAAATGGCGGAAACGCCAGAGCAAGTGTTGGGCTTTTTGAATGATCTGGCGAGCCGTGCTAAGCCGCAGGGCGAGCGTGAAGTGGCAGAGCTGCGCGAGTATGCCAGGGTCGAGTTCGGTGCCGAGCAGCTGGAGCCATGGGATTTTTCCTTCTACGCCGAGAAGCTGAAACAGCACCGCTACAGCATTTCTGATGAGCAGCTACGTCCTTATTTCCCTGAGCAGAAAGTAGTCGCTGGCCTGTTCGAGGTGCTCAAGCGCGTGTTCGGTATGGATGTCACAGAACGTACCGGCGTCGATACCTGGCATGAGTCGGTTAAGTTCTACGATATATTCGATAGCCAAGGCCAACTGCGCGGTAGCTTCTACCTTGATCTTTATGCTCGAGAGCACAAACGCGGTGGTGCCTGGATGGATGAGTGTATGGTTCGCCGTACCCGCCAGGATGGCAGCCTGCAAGCGCCAGTGGCCTACTTGACCTGTAACTTCAACAAGCCGGTTGGCGATAAGCCTGCGCTGTTTACCCATGACGAAGTGGTCACCCTATTCCACGAAACCGGTCACGGTATCCATCATATGCTGACCCAGATCGAAGTACCCGCTGTATCGGGTATCAACGGTGTGCCATGGGATGCAGTGGAGCTGCCAAGCCAGTTCCTAGAAAACTGGTGCTGGGAAGAAGAGGCGCTGGCCTTTATCTCCGGCCATTACGAGACCGGTGAGCCATTGCCAAAAGCCATGCTGGACAAAATGCTGGCGGCGAAGAACTTCCAGTCGGCGATGGGGATCCTGCGTCAGCTAGAGTTTGGCTTGTTCGATTTCACTCTATACACCGAGTACGATCCAGAAGCCGGAGCTAAGGTGCTAGAGACGTTGGCGGATATCAAGTCCCGAGTGTCGGTGGTCCCAAGCCCAGAGTTTGGCCGTTTCCCGAATAGCTTCAGCCATATCTTCGCTGGTGGCTATAGCGCTGGTTACTACAGCTACCTGTGGGCAGAACTACTGTCCTCTGATGCCTACTCGCGTTTCGAGGAGGAGGGGATCTTCAATACCACAACCGGTGCTGACTTCCTCGATTGCATCCTAGAGCGTGGTGGCAGTGAGGAGCCAATGGACTTGTTTAAGCGCTTCCGTGGCCGTGAGCCGAGCATTGATGCGTTACTCCGCCACAGCGGCATTACTGGATAATGAACTGATTGAGCTGGTTACTTCCTCCCAGCCCTGCATCGGACATGCTCATTGATAATTATCAACTCCGCGTCCTCTTTGCTCTGGGATGAAGTTCCTGCGCTGAATCACTCATATGCATAAATGTTTGTTGGTGAAGATATCGGTCGTGCTCATTGATTATCATCAACTCCGCGCGACCGCTTAGCTATGAAGCGAAATCCCTGCGCCAAAGAAAAACGGTTAGATAATAAAAAAGCACCCCATGGGGTGCTTTTTTTGTAAGTGGTGCGGGTTACTCGCTGGCGATGATGGTCAGCGGCCAGCCCATGTCGCTTTGGCGGGTGGCTTCTTGCTGCAATTCTGCATCGGTCAGCGGGTTGGCAGCCAGCCAACTGGCTGGCAGTGTTAAGCACAAGGCATTGTCCTGTGCCGTCAGGGTGAAAGGCGGCTGATGACTACTGTCACGGCGATGACATAACATCACGGCTAGGCGCAGCAGGCGCAGCAAGCGAGTGGCACTCTGGGCCGACAGGGCATGTTGCTCCGGCAGGCTGGTGAGGTTCTCGCGGTAGCGGCGTAGCAGTTCACCGATCAGGTGTTTCTGGGCACGGGTAAAGCCGGGCAGGTCACTATGATGGATCAGGTAGGCGGCATGCTCACCGCTTTTCTTGAACTCAATCATGGTGCCAATTTCATGCAGGGCGGTAGTGGCATCAAGCAGGTAATGGGCTTGCGGCTCTAGGCTCCATTCCGACTGGCAGCTGCCAATCAGGGCCCGAGCGGTATTGCTGACATTGCCTGCATGGATACTGTCGAGCTGGAAGCGGGTCTGCAGACTTTGCAAGGTACGTTCACGAACATCGTTGTGGCGCATCTGGCTCATCATTTCATACACCATGCCTTCGCGCAGGGCGCCACCGGCAAGGGTCATCGACTCGATACCCAGTGATTCGAAAATCGCGATAAGGATAGACAGTCCACTAGGGAATACGAGGGCACGTTCGAGAGTCAGCCCCTCGATGTCTAAATCCTCCAGGCGTTCATATTGCATAGCCTGACGCTGCATTCGCTTGAGTTTTTGCAGGGTGATGATTTCATCCATTCCCTGTGCCAGCATGATTTCCTGCAGAGCCTGAACGGTACCGCTGGCACCGACGCAGGTTTGCCAACCCAATGTCTGGTACTGCTCGACAATCGGGGCTATGGCTGCTTTGGCTGCTGCGATGGCAGCATCAAAGTTAGCTTCGGTGAGGTAGCGGTCTTTGAAATAACGCTCAAGCCAGGTCACACAGCCTATTTGCAGACTGGTCAGTGCACTGGCATCAAACCTTTCACCAATGATCACTTCAGTGCTGGCCCCGCCAATATCGACCACCAAGCGTTTGCCACAACCGCCTGAGGTGTGGGCAACTCCCTGGTAGATGATCCGGGCTTCTTCTTCGCCTGGAATGATATTGACCGGATAGCCGAGGATGGTCTCGGCTTTGGAAAGAAAGGCCTCGGCATTGACGGCGGTGCGCAGTGCGGCAGTCCCGACAATACGGATGTTGCTTGCCGGAATATCCTGCAGGCGTTCGGCAAAAAGGCTGAGGCAGTCCCACCCCCGTTGCATCGCCTCAATACTCAGCGCGTTTTCGCTGTTGAGGCCGGCTGCCAGGCGGACTTTACGCTTGATCTTGGCCAAGGTCTGGACGGTACCTGCGACCTCCCGGACAATCCACATGTGGAAGCTGTTTGAACCAAGATCAATGGCGGCATACAAGGGTGATACTGTTCTTTCCATAGACATATCTATCTTTTACTGCTGTTTGTTCTGAGGCGGACGGCGACGGCTGCGCTGACGCGATTGGCCTTGGCGCTGTGAACCACCACCACTGCGACGGTTTCCACCTTGGCGCGGTGAGCGAGGTACGCTAACCGGCGGCGGTAGGTCATCTAGCAGGGCTTCCGAGTCGTATTTCGACAGCGGGATAGCATGCTCGATGTAGGTTTCGATCGCTGGCAGGTTAATGGCATATTGTTCACAGGCAAAGCTGATCGAATGGCCACTCGCGCCAGCCCGGCCGGTACGGCCAATACGGTGCACGTAATCTTCGGCATCGTCAGGCAGGTCGTAGTTGAATACGTGAGTTACCTGTGGGATGTGCAGGCCACGGGCTGCGACATCGGTTGCTACCAGGATATCCACTTCACCTTGGGTGAACTGCTCTAGGATGCGAACACGCTTCTTCTGCGGGACATCACCAGTCAGCAAGCCAACACGGTGTTTATCAGCCGCAAGGTGGGCCCAGATATCTTCACAACGGTGCTTGGTGTTGGCAAAGATGATAGCGCGATCTGGCCATTCTTCTTCGATCAAGCTCTGAAGCAGGCGCATCTTTTCTTGGTTCGATGGATAGAACAGCTCTTCCTGGATACGGTGACCGGTTTTCTGCTCTGGCTCGACAACCACACTCTCAGGCGAGTTCATGTGTTCGAAGGCCAGCTCTTTGACACGGTAAGACAAGGTCGCCGAAAACAGCATGTTCAGACGTTCCTGCGGTGCAGGCATACGGCGGAACAAGAAGCGGATATCTTTAATAAAGCCAAGGTCAAACATACGGTCAGCTTCATCCAGAACAACGGCCTGGATAGAACGCAGATCGATCACGCGCTGCTTGTAGAAATCAATGATACGGCCACAGGTGCCAATCAAGATATCTACGCCCGCTTCGAGGGTTTTCTGCTGTTTTTCGTATGCTTCACCGCCATAGGCTAGTCCCGCTTTTAAACCGGTACTTTCAAGCATTGGCTTGGCATCGTTGTAAATCTGGATAGCCAGTTCACGGGTTGGTGCCATAATAATGGCACGAGGATGGTTTTGCTTACGATCCTCTTTTGCTGGGTTTAGCAGCAGGTAGTTGAAAGTCGCGGTCAGGAAAGCCAGGGTTTTCCCTGTGCCTGTTTGAGCCTGACCAGCAATGTCACGGCCGGAGAGCACTACCGGCAATGCCAGCGCCTGGATAGGCGTACAATTATGGAAGTTATTAGCTTCCAATCCTTGTAAAACCTTAGGTTCTAAACCCAGGTCGGCAAATTTTTGCTCTGTGATGTGAGTCGTCTTCATTCGTATAGAATATCAGCTTAGGGTTGCAATACGAAACGGATTCCATTCAAATAGGGCATCGATTTGCTGGTTAAAATCAAATCAGCTAACAAAATCAACCATTGGAGTGGAAGATGAGCGACAAGATTGTGCAGCTGACAGACGCAAGTTTCGATAGCGATGTAATTGCGGCTGCAGGCCCGGTACTAGTCGATTTTTGGGCTGAATGGTGTGGTCCTTGCAAAATGATTGCCCCAATTCTTGATGAAATCGCGGACGAGTACGAAGGTAAGCTGACTATCGGTAAATTAAATATCGATCAAAATGCAGCGACACCACCAAAATTCGGCATCCGTGGTATCCCAACTCTGCTGCTGTTCAAAGACGGTAGCGTAGCGGCAACCAAAGTGGGTGCCCTGTCAAAGAGCCAGCTTAAAGAGTTCCTAGAAGCGAACCTATAAGCTACTCTGCTTCGAACCGTGCACAATTTCTCGTTGTGCATGGTTTGACTTGCGTCTATGCTAGACGGATGAGATCTTTAGTGCTAACTTATTGCACGTAAATTGTAAATCCGTTCATTCCTTGACCAGCCCCATTGGTCAACTTTAATCTCAATTAACATAGAACCCCAATTTTGACTGACAAGAAACCCACCACTATGAATCTTACTGAACTGAAGAACCAACCTATTTCCAAGTTGGTTGCGCTTGGCGAAAGCTTAGGATTAGAAAACCTGGCGCGTTTGAGAAAACAAGACATCATCTTTGCGATTCTCAAGCAGCATGCGAAAAGTGGTGAGGACATTTTTGGCGATGGTGTTCTAGAAATCCTTCAAGATGGCTTCGGCTTCCTCCGCTCTGCAGATAGCTCTTACCTCGCCGGTCCAGATGATATTTACGTTTCTCCTAGCCAAATTCGCCGTTTCAACCTTCGCACAGGTGATACCATTGCCGGCAAGATCCGCCCGCCGAAAGACGGTGAGCGTTACTTTGCCCTGCTGAAGGTTAACGAAGTTAACTACGATAAGCCTGATAACGCGCGTAACAAGATCTTGTTCGAAAACCTTACGCCACTGCACGCCAACGAGCGTATGCGTATGGAACGTGGTAACGGTTCGACCGAAGACATCACGGCACGTGTTCTTGACCTGGCTTCGCCAATCGGTAAAGGCCAGCGTGGTTTGATTGTTGCTCCGCCAAAAGCGGGTAAGACCATGTTGCTGCAGAACATTGCCCAGAGCATCGCCCATAACCACCCTGAGTGTGAGTTGATGGTGTTGCTAATCGATGAGCGTCCGGAAGAAGTAACCGAGATGCAACGTCTGGTTAAGGGTGAAGTAGTTGCTTCTACCTTTGATGAGCCGGCATCACGTCACGTTCAAGTGGCTGAAATGGTTATCGAGAAAGCCAAGCGTCTGGTTGAACATAAGAAAGACGTTGTTATCCTGCTTGACTCGATTACCCGTCTGGCGCGTGCTTACAACACCGTTATCCCATCGTCAGGTAAAGTACTTACCGGTGGTGTTGATGCCAACGCCCTGCACCGTCCTAAGCGTTTCTTCGGTGCTGCTCGTAACGTAGAAGAGGGCGGTAGCCTGACCATCATCGCAACAGCATTGGTTGATACCGGTTCTAAGATGGATGAAGTTATCTACGAAGAATTCAAGGGTACAGGTAACATGGAACTGCACCTATCTCGTAAGATCGCAGAAAAGCGTGTCTTCCCTGCGATTGATTTCAACCGTTCTGGTACCCGTCGTGAAGAGCTACTGGCGAAGACTGACGAGCTGCAGAAGATGTGGATCCTGCGTAAGATTGTTCACCCAATGGGTGAAACCGATAGCATGGAATTCTTGATCGATAAGCTATCGATGACCAAGACCAATGATGAGTTCTTCAGCGCGATGCGTCGCCAGAAGTCTTAATACTGAGCGCCGTTCTGTTGAACGTCTCACAGTTTTGAAAAACGCCACATCTTGTGGCGTTTTTATTTTTGGTACACTGGCAACTGTAATTGATCGATGTTCAATTGCGGCTTTGCTAGCAATTGATCCTCATACATCGATATACTGTGTTTGTTATCAAGTTGTGACCGTGGATCGGGACGATCCAGATAACTGACAACTCTTTTATCACCAAGGAGGTGACATGCGACTAGGAAGGTGCATGCTGATAGGCTTGCTGGCAGCCTCGATGGTTGCGGCTAAGGCCACGGCTCAGGGCGTAGAAGTCTCTGAGCAAGAGGTCGAGCAGGTCCTGTCTTCCCAACAGGTTCTCAATCAGGTGTCGTCTTTGCGCGCCTACTACAGCCACAGTGACTTTGACTCGCTAGAATCTCATCTGTCCCAAATCTCTCCCTTGCACCAAGAAGCGGTGCGCAGCCAATTGATTGACCACGCAACCGCCCTTGGTGAACTGGATCAGGCCAAAGCGGACTGGCTCGAAGCGCAGGCGTCCCGCATGCCAGCATTTAACGTGGTTGAGCAGGGTGACGGTTATCTGGTGACCAAGTCGGCGTTTCATTACGGGGCTAAGGCGCGCAGTTTGGTGATTCGCTGGCAGCAGCAGTTGTTAGCCCTGCAGATGGTCGCGCAGGCTGAGGGCGGTGAGCTGCAGCTGTCGCAATGGCTGGCGGGGGATCACCATACTCAAATCACCCGGCGTGATATCTTTCTCGCTCAATTACCTGATTTATCTGATACGGCTGTGGACGTGCTGGCCGAGCAATTCACCTCGGACAGCAAACTTGTTTGGCTGCCTGACAATGCCGTGATTGCTGCAGTGGCGGCAACCTCTGGCGATGAAGGGGTCTACCATTTGCTGTGGCGGCGCCGCAGCGATCAATACAGTCTGGCCGAGCTGAACCGACTGGCCGAGTTGGCGCCGCAGCCTGCAGCTACCAAGCAGCTGATGGCGGCGACGATTAATCCGACATTGAAGCTTCAAGCTTATCGCGCCCTGATCACCCTTAAGCCTTTACCTGTGGCGACCAGAGATTTTCTCAGTGACAAACTGAGCGAAGTTGATGATGGTGAGCTGGTGGCGGCTGAACTTGCCCGCAGTGGTTATCTTGACTGGCTCGAGCAACTGGCGTCGGTCAGCCGCAGCCAGGTACTGCAGAAGAATTTCCGTTCGGCAGTTGCCCAGCTCCCTTAGGCCGCCTTATCCCCGGTTAGCTCATCATATGCCCGTGTGGTGGGGGGATGGGCTGGATCGCAGTGGTCGGATTTTCCGCTGTCCTACCGTTAACAAGTCGTTATAATGTTTGATAATGATTATTTGTACCCGGTGTCTGTAACCAGCACCGGGTGCTGGTGTATTTAAGATAGGTAGCCGCAAACCGATGAAGTTCAAGGATCTGCGAGAGTTTATTGACTATCTGGAACAGCAGGGCGAGCTCAAGCGTATCTCGCAGCCTGTCGACCCGGATCAGGAGATCACTGAAATCTGTGATCGTACCCTGCGCGCCGGCGGGCCGGCGCTGTTGTTCGAAAATCCAGTTGGTTTTGACATGCCGGTACTGGCCAATTTGTTTGGTACCCCGGGTCGTGTTGCCATGGGGATGGGCCGCACTGAAGTCCGCGAGTTGCGTGAGGTCGGCAAGTTACTGGCTTATCTGAAAGAGCCAGAGCCGCCGAAGGGCTTCCGCGAAGCGCTGGATAAGCTCCCTGTGTTCAAGCAGGTATTGAATATGCCGGTTAAGCGGCTGCGCAGTGCCCCGTGTCAAGACATTGTCTGGCAGGGCGACGACGTTGATCTGGATAAAATCCCGGTGATGAGCTGCTGGCCTGATGATGTGGCACCGCTGCTTACCTGGGGGCTGACCATCACCAAAGGACCAAATAAAAAGCGCCAGAACCTCGGAATTTACCGCCAGCAGAAGATCGGTAAGAACAAAATCATCATGCGTTGGCTGGCCCACCGAGGTGGTGCTCTGGATTTGCGCGACTGGATGGACACTCATCCGGGTGAACGGTTCCCGGTGACGGTCGCTTTCGGTGCCGATCCGGCCACGATTCTCGGGGCGGTGACGCCGATCCCTGATACCTTGTCGGAGTACGCTTTTGCTGGCCTGCTACGTGGGCGTAAGAGTGAAGTGGTCAAGAGTCTGACCAATGAGCTGGAAGTGCCAGCCAGTGCTGAAATTGTGCTGGAAGGCTATATCGACCCGAACGAGTTTGCCGATGAAGGTCCATATGGTGACCATACTGGCTATTACAACGAAGTCGAGCGCCACCATGTGTTCACCATTACCCATGTGAGCATGCGTAAAGATCCTATTTATCACAGTACCTACACCGGTCGTCCGCCCGATGAACCCGCAGTACTCGGGGTGGCCCTGAACGAAGTGTTTGTGCCTATCTTGCAAAAGCAGTTCCCAGAGATTACCGACTTCTACTTGCCGCCAGAAGGGTGTTCCTACCGGATGGCCGTGGTGTCGATGAAGAAACAGTACCCGGGTCATGCCAAGCGGGTGATGATGGGGGTATGGTCCTTCCTGCGCCAGTTTATGTACACCAAGTTTGTGATTGTGGTCGATGAAGACGTTGATACCCGCGATTGGGGTAGCGTGGTCGGTGCCATGACCCGAGATATGGATCCGGTACGTGATACCCTGCTGATCGATAACACGCCGATAGATTCGTTGGATTTCGCCTCTCCGGTGGTCGGTCTTGGCTCCAAGATGGGGCTGGATGCGACCCGCAAGTGGGAAGCCGAAACCGCCAATGCTGCCGTTTATTCCCGTCCGCAAGCTGAGTTGGATCACCCCGTACTGGAGCAGGATATCAAGCAGCAGTTTGCAGAAGTGTTAGATTGTTATCTGCCGCAGACAGCGGAATGTGGTGGCATGGCAATTGTCACCATCAAGAAGGAAAAAGTCGGTCAGGCGTTGCAGGTGATGGAAGGGATCTGGTCGCGCTTGTCCGAGCAAACCGATACCAAGTTCATTATTGTCTGCGACGAGGATGTTGATGCCCGCGACTGGAATGATGTGATTTGGGCGATCACCACCCGGATGGATCCGAGCCGTGATACCCTGATGGTTAACCCTGTTGGTGGGCAGGGAGCCAAGATTGGCCTTGATGCGACCAACAAACTGGAGGGAGAGGCTGCCCGAGAATGGGGAATACCTATTACCAAGTCACCAGAGGTTGTCGCCAGAGTCGATGCCATCTGGGAGGAGCTTGGGATCCTGAGTTAGTCTTGTTAGAGGGCTCAGCCAGTAACCCAAGAGAGTCAATCAAGTTTGAATAGCAAAGTCCGGCAAAAGCCGGGCGTGAGAAAATAAATATGTACCAAGTCCGCCTGCTACCTCATGATGTGACGTTCACCGTAGAGGGTGAACAAACGGTGCTTGAGGCCGCGCTCAACGCAGGTATTGCTTTTCCCAACCGCTGTCAGGTCGGTGCCTGTGCCATGTGTATGTGCCGAAAACAGCAGGGGACGATCCGCTATCAACTCGAGCCCATGCTTACCGAGAAGGAGCAGGCTGAAGGCTGGATATTTGCGTGTCAGGCAATGGCAAGTAGTGATTTGGTGCTCCAGCTAGATTAGAGGAAGAGAATGTCCATCAAATGCGAAGTAACATCCATCGAGCCGTTAGCCTGTAATACGTTTCGTATCCTGCTACGCCCAGAGACTAAAATTGAATTCAAAGCGGGTCAGTACCTATTGGCCGTGATGGGCGAGAAGGACAAGCGTCCGTTTTCTATTGCCAGTAGTCCATGCCGTGAAGGCGAGCTGGAGCTGCATATTGGTGCCGCTGAGCACAATGCTTACGCCATCGAGGTGGTGGATAGCATGAAAGCCGCACTGGCGGCAGGAACATCGATTGAGATCGAAGCGCCGCACGGTGAAGCGTGGGTGCGCGAAGACAGCGATAAGCCATTGTTGCTGATTGCAGGTGGCACGGGTTTCTCTTATGTTCGCAGTATCTTGGATAACTGCCTGAGTCGTGGTATCAGCCAGCCTATTTTTGTCTATTGGGGCGGCCGTGACGCATGCCAGCTGTATGCCAATGACGAGCTGAATGCACTGGCGGCTCAGCACGGTAACCTGACGTATGTCCCTGTGGTTGAGACTGCACCTACCGATTGGCAGGGTAAGGTGGGCAACGTTCTGGAGGCTGTCAGCGATGATTTTGTCAGCCTGTCAGCCTATGACATCTACATTTGCGGCCGTTTCGAAATGGCGGGTGCGGCACGCGAGCAATTCTCGGCAGAGAAGGGTGCCGAGCGCGAGCGCATGTTTGCCGACGCGTATTCGTTTATTTGATGAAAATCGGTTCTATAGCTTTTTAATCGCAGACACTTGAAAGTGCAGTGTTTCGGAGAGCTTAAAACCACAGAACCACAAAACAAAAGGCGAACTTACAGAGTTCGCCTTTTTTCTATTTTGCGTCAGGCGCTTAAGCTCGTGCCATTTCCACCTTGCGCTTGACCCAAGTCTCGTTGAACCACAGCGAAGCGACAATGATGATCCCACCAATCACGAGGCGAAGATAATCGACATCCCGGCTCCAGATCACTAGGTTGACGATAAGGCCTGCGGGTACCAGTGCATTGTTCATGATCGCCAGTGCGCCGGCATTGACCAAAGTTGCTCCCTTGTTCCACAGGTAATAGCCCAGGCCGGAGGCTACCGTGCCTAGATAGATCAAAATGCCCCATTGGGTATTGCTGGTCGGCAGTTGTTCGGTATTGCCGAACAGCAGGAACATCGGCAGGGCGACACAAACAGCCCCGAGGTAGAACAGACCAAACACCGTATGCTGCGGGATGTTTTGCTGCTCTTGCTCTATGAGGCGTTTGTAGCCCACTTGGCCGATGGCAAAGCTCAGGTTGGCCCCCTGGACTATAAGAAAACCGGTGATGAAATCTTCGTTGATCCCCTCGAATTTTATCACGGCGGCACCCAATACCGCGATTGCAGCGGTCGCAAGATACCAGGCCGAAAAGCGGCGGTGCAGCATGTCATAGATCAGAGTGACATAGATCGGGGTGAAAATGGTGAACAGTAACACTTCCGGTACGCTCAGGTAGAGAAAGGACTGGTAATAAAAGCAATACATGATCCCGAGCTGAAAGGCGCCGACGGCCATTATTTTTAGGGCCAGCGAGCGATGGAGGTGCTGACGGCGTAAGAAAGGCAGAAAGAGCAGGGCTGCCAGGCTGACACGGGTGAGCACCGAGAACCAGGCATCGACCTGACCGGCTAGGTAGACCCCGATCAGGCTAAAGGAAAAAGCCCAGAGTAAGGTAACAGCGGATAAGTATCCCATAGTTTTTTTCAGGGGTGATTGGTTGAATGATGGGGCAAGTGTAGCGAAAAAAAGGGCAAGGAAATACAGCCAAATTGTACGGTTAACACCACGGAGCAAGTGTTGAGAAGGGGCAGGCACGGTGATCGGACCGCGCCCGCTGGGCGTAACTAGGAAGGGTTACGCAAAAACTATTTGAGTGGGATCATCAGCATGTCAACCGGGGAGCGGTTGATCAACTGTTTGGCAGAGCTGAGTATTTTGCTCCAGAAGTCTTGGTGATGACCACAAACGACTAGCTCGATTTGCATATCATCGATGGCATGGCAGATTTCTTCGCTCAGGTCGCCGCTGCCGACCAGAGTATGGGATACCGGGTAGTTGGCTTTATCAGCCAGCGCTTGTAACTGTTTCTGTGCTTCATCCGCCATACGGTGCTGGGCATCGGACAGATTGATATCAATCAAGCCGGTATAGAGCTCGGCATAGTTGACGTCGATATGGATGAGCGACAATTTGGCGTCCAGTGCCTTGGCGAGCTCAGCAGCTTTGCCGACGATGACGTGGCTGTCGTCAGATAGATCGATAGCAACCAGAATATGTTTGTAAGCCATAGTTTTCACTCCTTGATTTAGGGGCTTTGTTTCATGCTAGCACCTAATATTGGGAAAAAATATTACCGTGATCGCAACTTGTTAGGCCATTTTACGAAATAATCTTAGCAGTGGAATTACTTGAATTTTTGAACTTTTTTAATCTAATTCGCTGGTTTAACCAAAACGTATCATAGATTCTTTGCTGAGCTGCACGATGAGTTGCATTCTTGCGTTGGCATTGTGACAATGGTGAGAACAGCGTTTTCATACCACCCGTTGAGATTGGTATACACTAGAATAGATAGGAGTAGTGCGATGTTAGCTCAAGCAATGGTTGATAAACTCAACGAGCAAATCAACTTAGAGTTCTTCTCTTCCAACCTTTACCTGCAGATGAGTGCATGGTGTGAAGACAAGGGCTTTGATGGTGCGGCAGAATTTCTGCGCAAACACGCCGTTGAGGAAATGGAACATATGCAGCGTCTTTTCACTTACGTCAGTGAAACGGGTGCAATGCCGATTCTTGGCTCCATTGAAGCACCAAAGCATGAGTTTTCCTCGTTGGGTGACGTATTCCGTGAAACTTACGAGCATGAGCAGCTGATCACCGATAAGATCAACAAGCTTGCGCATGTTGCTTTTACGGCCCAAGACTACTCGACGTTTAACTTCTTGCAGTGGTATGTGGCAGAGCAACACGAAGAAGAAAAACTGTTTAAAGGCATTATCGATAAGATCGAGTTGGTTGGCGAAGACGGCAAAGCCTTGTTCTTCATTGACAAAGACCTAGCCGCAATGGCGAAAGCTGGATCGACATCAATTATGGATTCACCAGCTGGCTAATAAATTCGGGGGGCTGTGATGCCCCCTCACCAAACTATGGTCAGCTGATCCGTCACGTTGTTCGGGGGCTATATTATGAGTGGTGACGCAATTGTACTCGCGCTTTTTTTGGTCGCTGTGGTGAATGTTTCTCGCTATGTCAGTACGTTGCGTACTTTACTAGCGGTCATGCGCGAATGCGATCCTCTTCTCTATCAGCAGGTCGACGGCCGGGGATTTTTCTCATCCCAAGGCAATGTCACCAAGCAAATCCGGCTATTCCACTACATCCGCAGCCACCAGTACCATAATCATCACGATCCGGTGTTTATGGATAAGTGTTCGAAGGTGCGGCGGCTATTTATCCTCGCCAGTACCTATCTGATGATATTTTTAGTCTCTATTTTTGTAGTTGCATATCTGGGTATTTAATTAATTGCTGACAAAATCAGCAGTGGTAGCGTAAAAATACTCCTTAACATTGCTAATACATAAATATGAAACTAAGTTAGCCACTGTTTTTCTCTAGGTGGTTGCTATGACTCATATTTATCAGTGGTGGAATGCATTGCAAAAAGGTGTAAGCCAAGACTGGATGTCCAATGTCGGCTTACTTCTATTGCTCAGTGCCTGTATGTGGGGCGCATGGCTGTTGGTAACCCGGCATTTGTCGACAGCTGCTGAGAACACTCGAATAGTATGGGATGATGCCTTGATCAATGCCGTTAGAAGGCCTGTCAGCTGGCTTATATGGCTGTGGCCGGCGGCTTTCTCCCTTGGGGTCGTGATCGATAATACCTCGGGTTATTCCAGTGCATTTTTGGCCAATGTTAGGCACTTGATGTTGGTTTGGACGTTTACCTGGGTGTTGCTACGTTTGATCACCAATGCCGAGGATGCGATATGCCTGACGGCCAAGGATGTCACCAGCATCAACGCGGTGTCGAAAATCTTACGCTTGATGGTATTGGTGGTTGGTGGTTTGGCCATGATGCAGAATCTTGGGCTGAGTCTGTCCGGGGTACTAACATTCGGTGGTGTCGGCGGCTTGATTGTCGGTATGGCTGCCAAGGATTTGTTGGCAAATTTCTTTGGCGCGATCATGATTTACTTTGATAAGCCATTCAAGCTCGGGGACTGGATCCGAAGTCCGGATCGGGAAATCGAAGGCGTGGTTGAGAAGATTGGATTTCGCATGACGGTGATCCGTACTTTTGACAAGCGGCCTCTGTATATCCCCAACTCTGTGTTTAGCTCGATCGTGGTGGAAAACCCTTCTCGTATGCTCAATCGCCGTATCAAGCAGACAATTGGCCTGCGTTATCAAGATGCCGCTGTTATTGAAAACGTGGTTGATGATATTAAGGTGATGCTGTTGGCTCACCCGGATATTGATACCTGCCAGACCTTAATTGTCAGTTTTGATAACTACGGTCCATCCTCGCTGGATATCCTGATCTATACCTTTACCAAAACCACAGGGTGGGTGGAATACAAGGCTATTCAGCAGAATGTGATGCTGGAAGTGGTGAAGGTTGTGCATCGTCACGGGGCTGACTTTGCCTTTCCTACCACCACGATTAGGATGGCGGGTAATTCACCGCATGAAAGTGCACAGTTCGACAGTGCGCTGTCAGTGGGGGCACAACAGGAGAGGGCCCGCTTGACAGCATAGTGTCGTGGAGTGGTGTAACGACACTATGCTGTCGAAAATATATTCAGGCGTTATTGCTATTTCTATTCGCTGTGTAGGTGGGTAGAATAGCGGCGTTGATAAGGGATGCTGGCCAATTGAGGTTACCGCATCCCTTTTTTATTCGTTTTGCTTGGGTCGTTAACGGTAGAGATATGGCAGAAAAGTTCGATGTAGTAATTATTGGCGCAGGGGCTGCAGGTTTGATGTGTGCAGCCGAGGCGGGCAAGCGTGGACGCTCTGTGCTAGTCGTTGATCACGGTAAAAAACCGGGGCGCAAGATCCTGATCTCCGGTGGTGGTCGCTGTAACTTTACTAACTACGACGTGGCAGCAAACAACTTCGTCTGCCGTAATCCGCACTTTGTGAAATCGGCTTTGTCCCAATACACCAACTGGGACTTTATTTCGATGATCGCTAAACATGGGATCGCTTTCGAAGAGCGCGACCACGGTCAGCTATTCTGTGAAGGATCAGCCAAGGAGATTGTGGCTATGCTGCTGGCTGAGTGTGACTTGCCGACGGTACAACAGCGCTATCAGGTCGATGTTCATGGTATTTCCAAAACCGAGAGTGGCTTTAGCCTCAAGCTCAATACCGACTTGGTGGAGTGTGAGTCGCTGGTCGTCGCAACCGGTGGCCTGTCGATGCCAAAACTGGGTGCTACCCCGTTTGGCTATCAAATTGCCGAGCATTTTGGTTTGAAGATGGTGCCGACCACTGCAGGCTTGGTGCCGTTTACCCTGCATAAGGAAGACAAAGAAGCATTCGCCGAGCTATCGGGTATTGCGATCCCGGCTTTGGTGGAAGCCGAAGACGGTACAACCTTCCGGGAAAACCTGCTATTTACTCACCGTGGCCTATCCGGGCCTGTGGTGTTGCAGATCTCTTCTTACTGGGTTCCAGGCCAGAAGGTAACGGTCGATCTGCTGCCGGATCTGGACTTGGAAGAGACCTTGAATACCATGCGTGACAAGCACCCAAATCAGAGCCTAAAAAACTCGCTGTCCCGCTTGTTGCCAAAACGCTTGATTGAAGTGTTGATCGATCGTGGTGACCTGGTTGATAAGCCACTCAAGCAATTTAATCCGAAAGATATTACGGCGATGGCAAACTACTTCCACCAGTGGACGATTGCCCCGAACGGCACTGAAGGCTACCGTACTGCTGAAGTAACTCTGGGCGGCGTTGATACCGATGAACTGTCTTCTAAAACCATGGAAACGAAGAAAGTGCCAGGCCTGTACTTTGCTGGTGAGGTGATGGATGTCAGCGGTTGGTTGGGCGGCTATAACTTCCAATGGGCATGGAGCTCGGGTTTCGTTGTTGGGCAATACGCCTAGTCGTCGATAGCGTTATTTTTGATATGATCACAGCGGTGCAGTACACCGCTGTGTCGTTTTTCGATTGATTATCAAGTCAGTTATTTCGGCTTTTAATGATTCCATCTGCTGTTAGCCATTAACCATTTATTTACCTAACCCATGTTTTAATTTTACGTCTGTAAATTCGCGACAAGTTTTTGCTAAATTTGCTAGCAACCCACCTTAAAATGCCTATAATCCGCGCACTTTTTATGATTTTTACCATCTCTTAGCGGAGTAGAGCTTAAATGAAAAAAATCGCATCAAAAGCGATCGTAATGACCCTTCTTGCGACGTCTCTTTCTGGTTGTATTGGTCAAATGGGCACCTCTCAGCTGGTTACCAAAGCCAACCTGAGCGCAGTGGATAACCGTTACGGCCGTGCAGGCCTATTTGTACTGCTTAGCCCGGTTTACGGTATTGCGGCGACGGCGGATCTCTTCATCTTCAACACCGTTGAATTCTGGACTGGCAAGAACCCAATCACAGGTAAGTCACCAGCTGTAGCAGATACGCCTGTTGATGCGATTTTCAAGGTTAATGGCCAGCTAGACCCATCTCTGACTACAGTGCCATTGGCAAGTGTTCAGAACAGCGATATTGAAGCAGCAAGCTTCCGTCAGGTTGATGCGCGCACGCTGGAAATGAATGTGGTTTACCAAAGCGGTGAGCAGGCTGTGCTTCGCGGTGAGCGTGCCGGCGATGATGTGAACTTCTACCTTGATGGTGAATTTATTACAGCTGTCAGCGTCGCTGAACTGAGCCAGTACGCAAACAACCAGGCGTAATTATCTTGCAGGTTGGATGCTAGCCAAACGGGAGCCATGGGCTCCCGTTTTTGTATCTGTCTCTTTTAATCCTCGCGGATAGGCCAGAATATTAGTGAGTTTGGAGCTTTTGAGTCATTGGCTGGAGTCCCTGCCAGAGGATCTGGAATGCACCTTGCTGATATTGCACCTGCCGACCCAATTCAGGCTGCTCGATAAACAACTGGGCGGTGGTGAGAAAGTGCTGGCGGAAAAAATTCAGCACCAATGGCATCGGTAAGGGCGCGAGTAGTCCTTTTTGCTGGGCTAGCTCGACCCTATTGCCAATGAATCCCATGGTCGTCAGCATCAAGTCTTGGTGGCGGCTGATCGTGTAGGCCGGATCGTGGTTGAGCTGCAGCATTAGCTTGAATTGGCTGGGGTGGTCAACGGCCCAGGTCAGCGCTCGCTGCCACAACTGGCTGAGCTCACCCTGCAATGTTGCGGCGTCCGGTGGGGGAGATAAGGTCCGGGCCAGATCCTGCTTGGCCTCAAGGTACAGAGTATCGACCAAGTCCTGTTTGCTGGCAAAGTGGTGGAACAGGGTACCAGTAGCGACCCCCGCTTCACGGGCAATGCTGGCGGTCGAGGTTGCCTGTACCCCGTTGGTGACAAACAGGGTCAATGCGCTATCAAGTAATTGTTGTCTTTTCATTGTGATCCCCAACGCATCAACGTCTAGCGCATAAAGAAGGCCAGCATCAGCTTTTGCCACCAACGATTATAAGGTGGCTTGATCAGCCCGGTGGTGGCAAATTTATGTTGGTTCAGCACGGTCTTGGCCTTGGAGAAGGTAAGGAAGCCTTCCTTGCCGTGATAGTGCCCCATGCCGGAAGGCCCAATACCGCCAAACGGTGCATCATCGGCCGCAACTTGTAGCAAGGTTTCGTTGATCGCCATCCCGCCTGAAATCGTTTCTTCACGGACTTGCTGGTGGACGATTGGATCCTGACTCATCAGGTATAGAGCCAGTGGACGCGGACGCTGCTGAACGTAATTGATAGCATCGGCAAGTTCATTGTATTCAATAACCGGCAGCAGCGGACCGAATATCTCTTCCTGCATGAGCATGGCTTGGTCGGGGGCATGGCTGAGTAAATGGGGGATCATACGGTGATGCGCATCACTGCGCGCTTTTTCGTGACACGGAAAGATATCGGCACCGAGCTGCTTGGCTTCGTCCAGCCATTGGCACAGCCGTTGGTATTGGCGTTCGTTGATCACCGAGGCAAAGTCCAAGTTATCCACCCCGTTGGGGTAGTGGTGGTTGAACTGCTCGATAAAGCTGTCGATAAAGGCTTTGGTTTGTCCCTTGGGCACCAGAATATAGTCGGGTGCAACACAGATTTGTCCGGCGTTCATGCACTTGCCAAACAAGGTCCGCTCTACCGCCAAAGCGATTGGCATATCTTTGGCGACAATGACCGGAGATTTGCCCCCCAGCTCAAGGGTCACCGGGGTCAGATTGTTGGCCGCAGCCCGCATTACATGATGGCCGACGGCAGTGGAGCCGGTAAACAGCAGGTGGTCAAACGGTAGCTGGGTGAAGTGGGCGGCGGCATCGGCCTCCCCCTCGAACACGGCAACCTGATCGGGCTGGAAGGTCTCTTCAATCAGGGTGCGCAGAATTTGGTTGGTCGCTGGGGTAAACTCGCTGAGTTTGATCATCGTCCGGTTGCCAGCAGCTAAAGCGGAAACCAGCGGCCCGAGGCTGAGCATCACCGGGAAATTCCACGGCACCACTATACCCACCACACCGACCGGTTGGTAGTGAACCGCGACTTTGGCGGGAGCGAGCATCAACCCGGCATGGCGGCGTGAGGGCTTCATCCAACCTTTGAGTTTTTTCAGGGTGTAGTTGATGTTATTGATGCAGGGGACAATGTCCGCCACGAGGGAGTCTTGTTGATGACGCTGGCCATAATCGTCTGCAAGGGCTTGGCAGAGTGCTTCCCGATGCCGCTTGATCGCTTGCTTAAGAGCGGTTAACTGGCTTTTTCGTGCATCTAAACTGGGCATCGGCGCCTGTTGGAAGGCGGCCTGCAGGCTTTGAAGTGCGCGGTTCATGTCGGTGCAGTGTTCTGGCTGGAGCTGGATATTTTCGGCTACGGTCATCGGTGGGTCTCCCTATCAATAAAACCGACTAGTCAGTCGGTTTAGTATAGAAGACTTTCCATGACACGGAGCTGGTAATTTACGGGATTATTTTTTGTGGCCACTTTTCTCGGCGTGGAACACATCGATAAAGTGGTTGAAGTACTGTTGTAGCTGTTCAGCATCTTGGCTGAAGCCTGCGGTTTCGAGCAAGGCGATCCCGGCTTCACAAGTGCACAGGTTGCCCGGTTGCTGGTTGCGGCGCAGCGCGTAAGCTGAATTGGTATCCGCGGCTAAGTCTAGCCGGGGAAGGGATGCTAACCATGGGCTACGGCGGATCATCTTACGTGCTTCCTGCCAGGTGGCATCGAGCAGGATGAACAACGGCGTTTTACCTGTATGGGTTTGGTATGGCATCGCCGGTACGGTGTCGTCTCCGGGGAACAGCAACCAAGGCTGGTACAGGGAATCGGCTAGCATATCCAGCAGCATTTGCGGAGGGGTGACCCGATCCCAGATTTGGCGCTGGCAGTTGGGTAGGCTTCTTTCCATCAATTGGCCGGTATTGGTGTCTTTACTCATTTCCTTGGGGTGGGTGAGCAAAACAAAGGCGTGCGGACAGCCGAGCGCCGGCTCAGCGTTGCAGATGCAATTGTGGTGAAAGCCGCAGCGTGGGCAGGGTGTCGTCATGATGGTCAGTGTAGCCTGTGGGTTATGCCACGGAGTGTGGCATAACCCTGGGTAAAAAAAGAGGGTTTTTCGTCTGTTGTTTACTCTTGCACTGGGCTGAGTTTGTCGAGGGCCAGGCCGCTTTCGCCCAGCTCATAGGTTTCACCGTTGATGATCTCTTGGCGGGTCGATAATTGCCCCTCCTCACGGGTAAACAACCTTTCACTGATCAGCCTTCTACCTTGGTACTGGGCCATGGTGACCTTGATCTTGCCGTCACCGGCTTGTTGCCAGAAGCCTTTTTCGCTGAGGCCGGGCTGGCCATCACTGTAGCTGTACTCGGTGACTGCCGAGTGATCCGGCAGCAGGTTCAGTGTGGTTGTCAGGACGGTGGCCCCCAAGTCGCTATGGCCCTGATATTGGCCGACCCAGTGTTGGGTGACGTCGGTCGCCCCGAGGGTGGCACAGCCACTATATTCCGTGCCCTGCCAGGTCAATGTCGACTGCCAGCCATACAGTGCGTCGCTCATCGTATCGTTGCACTGGGCCTGGGTGATGGTCAGAGTGAAGTCTCGCCCCTTATAGGTTTGCTGGCCGGAGCTTATATCACGGCTGGAAATCGTCTGCTGCTGGGCTGGATAGCTGATCCGGCTGAGGGAGGCGGTGTCCCCGGCGATTTCGATACTCCAGCCTGGTTCATTACCGAAGGCCCGGGTTTTGCGCGGTGGCTGTTGGCAGCCTTGGCGCATCTCTGCAGATAATAGATTGATCTGTTTGACGTTGAAGCGGGCGTCGTAGTCGGCAGCAAACCCTTCTTCCGGTGCTGGTTCGAGATAACCGATAAACTCACCGTACATCGGCTCGTATCCGCGAGGTGCGACCGCATTGGCGGCGGGCAGATCGCCTGCCGGCAAATGTAGCCAGTACTGCTGGGTGCTGCCGCATGGCTGGATACTGCGGCTTTCGTGGCCGAAGATGACCTGGCCGCGCAGCATGAAGGCTTGCACCTTGCCGCTGCTGGTGGCTACTTCAGGCGTGGTGAGCGCTTCTTCTTCTGGCGTTGGGCCGGTGGCAGGATCACTGGCACAGCCAGCCAGCAACAGGGTAAAGGCTATTGGTACCAGGGTAAGTTGTCGGCATATCATCGGGATCCCTCGTTGTGATAGGCTGGGTATAAAGTCAGTTATACCAGATAAATAAAAGAGTATCAGAATGGCGTATTGGTTATTCAAGACAGAGCCGGACACCTTTTCGATAGACACGCTCAAGCAGCAAAAAGTTTCCTGCTGGGAAGGTGTCAGGAACTATCAGGCGCGAAATATGATGCGTGATGACATAAAACTAGGAGATCAGGTTCTGATTTACCACTCTTCCTGCAAGGACGTGGGTGTGGTGGGGATTGCCGAGGTTGTGCGCGAAGCGTATCCGGATCATTTCCAGTTTGATCCCGAGGGGCCGTATTTCGATTCGAAATCCGAACCGGACAACCCGCGCTGGATTATGGTGGACATCGAGTATCGCCGTCATTTGCGTTTGGTGTCATTAAAGCGGATGAAAGCCAATCCGGCGTTGGCGGAGATGCCGCTGGTCAAGCGGGGAAATCGTCTCAGCATCATGCCGGTTTCTGAACAACAATGGCAGGAAATTCTGAAGATGACAGGGCAGTTCTAACCGCGGATACCAGTAATGTAACAGGAAGCCGCTAAGTGGCTTCCTGTGTTGGCTAACTCGCCGTTTATCCCACTAGATTATTTAAGCAGTAGGGCGCTCAGATAGTGCGCCACGGCTTCGTCGCTGCAGTTACCGATCACATCGTGTTCGGGTAGCGCTGCCTTGACCTTGGTATGAGAGGTCCCCATCACTAGGCCTTTTCCGGCCATTGTCAGCATCTCAACATCGTTCATCCCGTCACCGAAGGCTATGCAATCAGCCAGAGCGTAGCCTTTCTCTTTGGCCACGGCTTCTAAAGCATGCCCCTTGGATACGCCAGCATCCATAACTTCAAGACACCATGGAGTCGAGAAGGCGACATTGGCTTTGTCGCCAAACTGGGCGTTGATCTTATCTTCCCATTCGACCAATTTGTCATGGTCACGGTCATCACGGGTGAAGAAAACCTTGGCGACCCCTTCTAAAGGTGGGTTCTCGACATCGAACAGCTGGTAGCTGAAGGTATCGTGGAATTCGCGCAAGGTTGGATCTTCCTGGTTCAGCAACCAATCATCGTTGCGGTAGATATGGATTTTCAGCGCCGGATCTTGCTTGGTCATGGCAATGATGCCGCTAATGACCTCGGGCTGGACATCCTGCTTGAAGATCACTTCGTTCTTGCAGTTGTGAACCCGTGCGCCATTGGAGGTGATCATGTAAGCCGGGATCCCCAATTGCTCACGCAGCCCCGCTACATCAATATGATGGCGACCGGTGGCGAAGATGAAATCTTTACCCTGGTGATGTAGCTGGTTGAGGGTATCTTTAGTAAATGGGGCAATTTTATGGTCCGGTGTCAGCAGAGTGCCATCCAGATCCGATGCAATAATTTTGTACATGAAACCTCTCGTGGTAGGAACAGAGGCCCAATGCCAGAGCATTGGGAAACAGTGCAATATTAAACCAGTTCCCCCAAGAGAAAAGAGGCTATTTTATGCGTTGGGTATTTCCGCTTTCCGAAAATGCTCAAGGGCAGAGGTCAGAGCAGGGCTGCGATAGGTGTCGGCCTCGAACAGTAGCTCGTGGCGGGCGCCTTCAATGACCTTGAACTGGCAGTCACGGTTGGCCTGCACCATGGCCTGATGAAACTGCTGTTGGGCGGCGTTATCGATGATGGTATCTTCACTGGCCTGCAGCAAGAGGATTGGGGTGGATATGTTGCCAGCCTCGCTGATACAGCGCTTAGCCGCTGCTAAACCTTGCCACACCCAACGGGCGCTGGGACCACCGATCTTCAGTTCCGGTTTGTGCTCGTAGAGATCTCGGAACCACTGGTAGCGAACCTTGCTTTGGGTCAATGGATTGTTGCCAAATGGCTTGGGGTAATAGGGAACCTGTCCCGGTGCATAACTTGGCTGGCCCTGCAACTGTTCCATCACCCGAGCAAGGGGCGAGGCAATAGGCCGCATCCACTTGTTGATATTGATGCCGTGCATTGGGGCGCTGAGTACGGCTCGCTCAATGGTACCGGGATGGCGGGCTAGATACAGACTGGTGATGGTGCCGCCCATTGAGTGACCGAGCATAAATAGCTGCTGGTAGCCTTTGGGCTTGACCACTGACTTGATAAAGGTGTCTAGATCGTTGACGTAATCGTCGAAGTGGCCGACATGTCCCAGCTCGGTATCTTCGGCCATCCGGTCGGAGACGCCTTGGCCTCGATGGTCGAGGGCAAAGACATCGTAGCCCTGACGTACAAGATCATAAAACAGCTCTTGGTATTTCCAGTAGCTTTCAATCCGGCCGTTAACCACGATAATGGCTTTATCTGGATTGTTGCCGGTCAAGGTAACCCAGCCAATATTGGTGTGGTTGCTTCCCTGGAACATGCCTTCTTGACGTTGCTGCCACAGTTTGGCGACGGGCCCGGCCATGGTCTCTTCGAAGCAGTTTTCTTGGGATAGATTAAAAAAAGAGGGGGGCTGGACAGTCATTTATCGTCTCGGTTAACAGCATCTGGGGCAAGTATAACCCAATGTCATACCAGATGTTGCCATAAGGCGTGAACAGCTGTTAACGTGTGGCGTTTTTATGTGGCTAGTGGCAAATTTTGTTAGAATAGCGAAAAAGGAAATAGTCCTATGGCATTTGAAATGTGGTTGGCTTATCTGGCGACGGCGATTGTATTTAGTATCGCACCGGGCTCAGGTACGGTGAATTCGATCAGTAACGGCATGACCTATGGCTGGCGCAAATCGCTGGCATCGATTGCCGGGCTACAGCTCGGTCTGAGTCTTTATATCGTCTTGGTCGGGATTGGACTGGGCGCGTTGATTGCCCAGTCGGCAACGGCGTTTTCGGTGATTAAATGGGCTGGGGTTGGTTATCTGATCTGGCTCGGGGTGCAAAAGTGGCGTGACCATAGCCAGTTTGATATTGCTGGTGATGTGCCGGCTACTCCGGCCAAACAATTGTGCCGCCAGGCGGTATTGGTCAACCTGACCAACCCGAAAACCGTGGTGTTCCTAGTTGCGTTGTTTCCCCAGTTTATCGACCCTACCCAGCCACAGGCTATTCAATTGTGGATATTGGGGATCACGACGGTTGCCGTGGATACCCTGGTGATGCTGGGTTATGTGCTGCTGGCCTCCCGGTTGGCGGGCTATATCCGTTCGGCCAGGATCATGGCAGCTCTAAATCGTGTGTTCGGTTCGATGTTTATCGGCTGCGGGGCATTATTGGCAACAGCCAAAGCCTGAGTTTATTGGGCTGCCTTTATTGGTGCCAGGAGGCAATGCGGTATATGCCCTCTGTTGCGGAGACTCGTTCAGATTTATGTATTCTTATGTTGCACGCCAACCTATCTTCAACCGTCACCAGAAGACGGCCGGATATGAGCTATTGTTCCGCAATGGTGAGAGCAATGCCTTTCCTGCCGGCGTCGACGAAAACAAGGCGACCTGTCGTTTATTGGTCAATAGCTACCTTGCCGACCGTGACGGTATGGCCCAGGCTGGCAAGCGCTGTTTCATCAACTTTCCCCACCAGAGCCTGATCAGGCTGTTGCCGATGTTGCTGCCGAAAAAGCAGGTGGTGATCGAAGTGCTGGAAACCTGTGAGCCCAATGATGAGTTGTTGCTTGCGATCCGCCATTTGAACCGGCTGGGATACATGATTGCCCTCGATGATTTCGATATGGATCCCCGTTGGCAACGCTTCCTACCATTCGTTCATATTATCAAATTGGACTTGCTCAAAATTGGGCTTGAAGCGGCATGTGACTATGTGGCGCGGAACCGTGACAGGAAATTGATGTTTCTTGCCGAGAAAGTCGAGGGCCACCATGACTACACTCGGGCTCATCAGGCCGGTTTTCATTTTTTCCAGGGTTATTACTTCAGCCGCCCAGAGATGTTGAAAAGCCGCAACCTCAAACCAGAGCGGCTTTCCACGTTGCGCCTGTTACAGGAAGTGTGCCGGGATCAGGTCGATTTCGAGCGGGTCGAGCAGATCATCGCCTCGGATTTGTCACTGTCCTACCTATTGCTGCGCTACGTCAACACCGCTGTCGACAGGCTCAAGGTACCGATCAGTGAGTTCAGACAGGCACTGGTGTATCTGGGTGAGGAAAAACTCAAGGTATTTGTCAGTGCCGTGGCAACCGCCCAGGCCTCATTTAACAAGCCCCAAGAGCTGTATGCCTTATCACTACAACGTGGCCGGATGTGTGAAATCTTGGCATCGGCCTGCGGGCAGGACATCGAGGCCAAGCCTGCTTTTATGACCGGTTTGCTTTCTATGATAGATGCCTTGTTAGATCAGCCTCTGGAGGAGTTGCTTGAGCAACTGCCTCTACAGGCCGAGATCCGGCAGGCTTTATTGTACCAGCAGGGGGGATTGGGCCAGCTGTTGGAACTGACGATTGCCTACGAGCAGGCACAATGGTGGCAGGTCAACCAGATGGGCGAGGCGCTGGGGATCGAGGCCCCACAGATTGGCCAGAGCTACCAGCTAGCCCTCCAGTGGTCGTCAAAGTACGGCCTCCATACCTCTTCCCCTTCGCTTACTGCCGTACAAACTGGCTGAGTGCCTTCACCGTTTCGGCCAGAGCTGGATTAAGCGTCCTGTTGGCCGGGTAGCATAACCCGAGCCGGCGGAACATCCGCGGCCCATCCAGCGGGACAGTGACCAGCTCTCTGGCGGTCTCCAGCACCCCGGTTGGTAGGAAGGAAATGCCGAGACCGGCCTGTACCAGATGCATCACTTGGGTTTTATGCTCGGCCTTGGCAACCAGGTTGACCGCCAGCCCATCGCAGGCCAGCAGGCCGATAGTTTGCTGATGGGCTTCGCACGGCGGGCATTCGATAAAATCATGCTGGTGGAGCTGCTCCGGTTTGACCTTGTCCAGTTTGGCGAGCGGATGGGACGGTAGCATGCACAGTACATAGTCTTCTTCCCACAACGGCAAAAAAATCTCACCGTCTTGTTTGAACATATCTAGCGTCAGGCGGGCGTCTGCGGGCACATCATGATCCACCAATTCTAATAACACATTCGGAATATGTTCGTTCAGGCTGCTGAATATACTGGCAAGGGCACTCTGGCTCAGATCCGGGAAGTTGGCCAGCTTGAGTGGCAGGCATTCGGTACGTTGCTGGAACAACGACGGCAGACGGTTAACGTCCCCGAGCAATCTGACGGCCAATGGGTAGAGGTAGTGGGCCTCATCCGTCAGGTTAACCCCTTTTTTGTGACGCTCGAACAAGATGGTATTGAGTTCGTCTTCTAGCTGCTTGATAGCGTTGGAAATCGAAGGTTGGGAGACAAAGCAACGCTCGGCAGCAAGGGTGATGTTCTTTTCTTCGTAGACGGCGACAAAAAAGCGTAGGAGGCGGAGATCCATGGAATTGCTCAAGCTGGCAAGTGATGGAGCCTATGATAGCAAATAAGCTTTGATAGCAAAGAATCTTAACAAAGTGTCTTGGGAAAGAATGTCGGAGTAGATGTTGATGGGGGCAGAAAACACAAAGCCGGGCATAAGCCCGGCTTTGGTGACAGAGTGTAGTGTTAGCCTACGCTGTAGTAGGTTGCAGCGCCTGGGCCAACAGGCACACCGAATACGAATACCCATAGGTAGAACATAACGCTCCAGCCTACGATGAAGACGATTGAGTACGGTAGCATCGTTGAAATAAGCGTACCTAGACCTAGGTTCTTCTTATAGCGTGTCGCAACAGCCAGGATCATACCAAAGTAGCTCATCATCGGTGTGATAATGTTGGTCACTGAGTCACCGATACGGTAAGCCGCCTGAATGGTTTCCGGTGCATAGCCAACCAGCATCAGCATAGGTACGAAGATTGGTGCCGTTACCGCCCACTGTGCCGATGCTGAACCTAGCATCAGGTTGATGAAGCCACACATCAGGATGAAGGCAAAGAACAGTGCCGGGCCAGTTAGACCGATTGACTGAAGGAAGTCAGCACCGCCAACCGCGAACACCTGACCGAAATTAGTCCAGCTAAAGAAAGCGACGAACTGAGCGGCGAAGAATACCAGTACGATGTACATGCCCATTGACGACATGGATTTTGACATCGCATCGATAACATCGCGGTCATTCTTCATGGTGCCGACAACTTTACCGTAGACAAAGCCAGGAACGGCGAAGAATACGAAGATGAAGGCGACAATACCTTTCAAGAACGGTGAACCTGCAACCATGCCTGTTTCAGGGTGACGCAAAATACCATTTTCCGGCACGATGGTCAGCGCCAGCAAGCCAGCCACAACAAGTGCTGCAAGACCTGCCATTTTCAGGCCTTTCTTCTCAAGATCGGTGATCTTGCCAAGTTTGTCGCCGCCGAGATCTTCACTGGCTTCTTCCGGGTTGTATTTACCCAGTTTTGGCTCAACGATTTTTTCGGTAACAAACGCACCCATGATGGTGATCGCAAAGGTTGATGCGAACATGAAGTACCAGTTAGCCTCAGGGCCAACAGAGTAGTTCGGATCGATCATTTGTGCTGCTGTCTGGGTAATGCCCGATAGTAACGGGTCAACCGTACCAAGCAGAAGGTTAGCACTGTAGCCACCAGATACACCGGCGAATGCCGCAGCTAGACCTGCTAGCGGGTGGCGGCCCAGAGAATGGAATAGCATGGCTGCCAGCGGTACCAGTACCACGTAGCCTAGCTCAGAAGCGGTGTTTGAAATGATACCGGCGAAAATAACGACGAAGGTTACCATGCGCTTTGATGCGCCCATCACCAAACCACGCATTGCTGATGACAGCATGCCTGAGTGTTCGGCAATCGCGACACCCAACATAGCGACCAGTACGGTACCTAGTGGGGCAAAACCGGTGAAGTTGGTTACCAAGTTAGCAACGATTCGTTGTAAGCCTTCTGCATTGAATAGGCTTACTACATGGATCATCCCGTCAGCTGCACGGCCCGCTGCGCCTTCTGGGCGTGGGTCGACGACAGACACGCCGAAGTAGCCGGCAATGCCGGATAGCACCAGAATAGCCACACAGAAAAGGGCAAAAAGAGTGATTGGGTGTGGTAGCAGGTTGCCTAGCCACTCGACGGTATCAAGAAAACGGGTAAATAATGTTTTCTTTGGTTGTTGTTGTGTTTGCGGTGAAGCAGATGAATGCATCACGACCTCCATTTATCGTTTTAATCCCATCAATGGGTACATCTCTTGTCGCGGGGAAGGTTACGTCATTGTTAATGCCACAAACAAGATATAATTGTGTCTAAATGTGTCAATTGCTTGTTTTTTGTCTGGTTGTTGTTAATTTTTAGTTGTTATATGCTGTTTGTGTGATGGTTGCTTGAGTTGTTATTGTTGATTTTTATGAAATCAGTTGTTCATTTTCGGTTTGTTAACCTTTGCTCAATAACCGGATATCAATTGATTAGAATTAGCAGCCCGAAAATAACGTGCTTAAATTCACAAAAAGGGCAATTTATCGCCGATTAATTGCGTTGTGATAGCACTTCATTAACCATTTCGTAGCATTTTGTCGTTGGCGTTTTCGGGAATATGGCGTATCCATAGCTAAAATTTATGATAAACAGAGGTAATCGATATTTTTCACTAAGGGATTAGGCCGATATAGTAGCGTCCATCTGCTGGTGGCCACTGGTAATAACCTGGCGGGCAAGAGCCCGGGGTGATTTTCTCTTTCTATAAATAAGGTGAAACTATGTCTAAGTCTCTCGTTGTGATCACTGGCGCAAGTTCTGGTATTGGTGAAGCGACTGCCAAAACCCTATCAGCACAGGGTCATCCACTGCTGTTGCTTGCTCGCCGTGTCGACCGGTTGACAGCATTGGGACTGCCAAACACCATGTGCCGTCAGGTGGATGTGACCGATGGCCCGGCATTTTCTGCGGCGATAGAAGAAGCGGAAGCCCAGTTCGGCCCAGTGGATTGCTTAATCAATAACGCCGGCATGATGTTGCTTGGTCTTGCCCATGAGCAAGATCCCGCTGAATGGAAAACCATGTTCGATGTGAATGTGCTGGGCCTGCTAAACGGTATCCATGCGGTGCTGGCCAAGATGAAAACCCGTCAGGGCGGTACCGTGATAAATATCAGCTCGGTGGCTGGACGTAAGACATTCCCTAACCACGCGGCATACTGTGGGACCAAGTTCGCGGTCCATGCGATCACTGAAAATATCCGAGAAGAAGTGGCTGACGACAACGTTCGCTTTATTACCATTGCTCCTGGTGCTGTGGACACCGAGTTGCTGAGCCACACCACCAGCGATGCGATCAAAGCGGGTTATGAAGAGTGGAAAGACGGCATGGGCGGGGTAATTGCGCCGCAGGATATTGCCAATGCCATTAATTACGCTTACCAGCAGCCACAGCATCTGTGTATTCGTGAAATCGTGCTGGCCGCGACTCGTCAGCAACCATAATACAGATAAGGTGATGCAAAGACGGATTGTCAGGGTAGGGTGAATTCAGCTGCAAATCTATTCTTATTCAGTTACTTAATTAAAATCGCCTGCTATATTCAAAAGGGTATCCCAACGGGATACCCTTTTTGGTTTGTACGGTTAGGGGGCAGAAGTGAGGGAGAAGGTTCGCTTTTTTGATGTGTTGCGCTGTGTTGCAGCAGTAGCGGTGGTGGTGATACATGTACTCGGTCCCTACCGCGATCAATTTGGGGTGATGCCCGATAGCGGCTGGATAACGGCTACGACCTTCAACAGTTTTAGCCGCTGGGCGGTACCGATCTTTATTATGATCACCGGTGCCTTGATGCTGACCGATACCCGCCCGTTTGAATTTGGATATTATGTTCGCCGCCGCCTCGGCAAGGTACTGGTCCCTTTTCTGGTTTGGTCGGTGTTTTATGCTTGGCTATCCGGGTTAACGCTTGCTGGATTTGACGGGGGAATAGCGCTCGATACCCTCAAAGCCTTGCCTGTCCATGAAACCTACTACCACCTCGGTTTTTTCTATTACTTTATTCCGCTGTATTTCGTAGTGCCTTTCCTGCGCTACTTTGTCCAGCATTACGACAGGCAGGCGACATTGGCTCTGACCTTGGTATGGTTGGTTCTGACAACCTTGTTCTTGTTCAAGATTGATGGCCCTTGGAGCTATGAACTGGTTTTGTATAGTGGTTACTTACTGTTTGGCTACTGCGTGTTTCAGTTGCGTTGGCCGAGCTTGAAGTGGCTACTGCCTTTGGGCATTGTGGCGCTGTTGTTAACCGATGCAATGGTGCTGAGCAATAGCTTTGCCGCTGGGGAATACAAGGTTGGCCGTTGGATGTCTTATAAGACACTCAATACTGCCTTGATTGCTGGGATGTTATTTGCGCTGGGTAGATATGTGGCAGACAAGATCAGCGAAGGCTGGCTTGAGAAACTGGCCTTTATGAGCCGCTATAGCCTTGGGATCTATTTGCTTCACCCTATCTTTTTATGGCCGGTAAGGGCGTATGACTGGTACTTCCTGCCACCGGTGCTGATGATCCCGTTCTGGACGGTGATCATCACGGCACTGGCCCTTGCTGCCAGCTGGTTATTGGGCAAGAGTTCTAAAACTGCCTGGTTGGTGCCCTGAATCTGGTAGTAAATGGCTTCAATCTCCCCGGCTTAGAGCAAAATGGCGGAAAGTGACGCCTTGGTAGGTCATGATTCCCTTATCTCCCGGGTTGAGGGCGTGGAAATAATGGATACCCACCATGAATTCACGCTTTGGCCCACCTTTGGTCGGCTGCACATAAATCCAGTATTCCTCGTTATCTTCACCTGGGCGGGCACCAATGATCGGTGAGCTTTGTTTGTCGAGGATGTGGACCTCGATTTGTTTTTCCGGAGCATTCTCCCCTACGGTGTGTTGGCGATAGACTCGGATGAAGCAAAAAAGAGCAATGGCTATCAGAGCAAGAATGATAATGGGAATGCTGGTTGGCATAGGACTTCCTTGTTGGACGCAACGGGATCTCATTATTGGGCAAGTCTGGATTACTGGATATGATCAGTCGTAAAAAGCGTGATCGCTGCAAGTATGGTTTCAATGGATATACGATCCAGTCTTGCAAGTATTCCCTAGTGGTATCAGCTATTACTGAGAGATGCAGTACTTTGCTTTAGTGCAAAGTCGAGGTAAGTTAGTAGAAAGAGTGAGCAAGGAAAGAGATGAAATGGCAAACATTGAGTTAGTGGTAACACGTTCAAGGCGGATCGAAAGCCTGCTGCGTGAACATTACCATGCTGAGGGCAAAGGCTTGCACCAGCTGATCACTAGCTGTGAAGAACGCCTGCCACACGAAATTATTCCCAAGTTACGTTTTATTGCTTCTGTTCGAAATAAAACCGTGCATGAAGAAGGGTATAAACTTGACGACAAAAAAGGGTTTATTGCTGCATGTAATGCTTGCGAAAAGGAACTTACCCCGCGAAGTGGCCGTTTTGTCTGGACGGCAGCGGCATTACTCGTAGTGGGAGTAACTGCACTGGCTATATGGTTCTATTCCCTTCATTGGCACCGGATCGATTTGACCCCTTAAGAGCGCGATGGCCAACAGCCGGTGGAAGATATTTATTGGATAAAACAAAAAAGGTGCCGAAAGGCACCTTTTTTTTGAATTTTTTTTGCTTAATAAATCACTGGCAGCGTCATTAATCCGACAACCACTGCGATCATCATAAGGCCTTGTTTTTGTGAAGGTGTGAACATGCAGAGGCTCCTTGTAGCTGCTGATTTGATGTTGTAAATAAGAATAGCACTTATTTTATGCTTTTATCAAGTTGAATTGTCATATTGTTGTCATAAAAATAATTTATAGAGGCTCCATATGGCCCTTTATGGTTAAGTGAACTGTGTTTTTTGGTGTGGTTGAAAAGTGTTCTGGTTGAGGGTTTTGTTTTGTTGTTGGTTTTAAATTGTTGTTTTTAATTCCTTTTTATTGGATTGGTGTTGCTTTGTTTATTGTTGTTTTTTGTTTTTTGTATTTTTGCTTTGAAAACTGGCAGTGAGCGCGCTTGCTGATCGAAAATGATGTTAATTGCTGGATTTGAACTTGTCGATTAGCCATTTTTATCGAGCGCTAAGCTTTTGAAGTGCATATTTGCGTAGGTTTTATGTATTGGTATTAATCGATTAGCGCTAAGTGCTGTCTTTGGGGGGTGGTGATGTGATAATTACGATAAAGAGATTTTTTTGTTGATTATGTTGTTGTATTTTAATGTTTTTATTTGTTATTTAGTAAGGGTTTATCAAGTGATTTGGCTTGATTCTTGATTGTGCTGACTAGTGCTATAGACAGGGAATAGGGCTCAAGCAATACCAAACGTTTGCTATTTCGTTTTTCTAATCGGTGATATCAACGTGTTCACGGAACATCGGCTGAGTTGATGATTAATATGATTCGCCGCTAGTTATTGGCCTTCCTTGCTAGACAATCGCCTGTCAGATCCTAAACTGTGCTTGCCACTGAGTGCTCAGTCTCTTGCCTAATGACAATTCCATAATAATAACGGTGAAACTATGTGGGTTTGGTTAGCCATTTCTCTTTCTGCTCTTCTACACATCACAGCGGCGTACCATGGTCCCCGCTGGCAATTTTATCTATTTAAGCCTGTTACTTTGCTAATGTTGCTTGTCGTCGCGTGGCCGGCTGGTGATGGCGGGATCTATCACTTGGCAATCTTATTGGGGTTGGCTTTGTCCGTTGTGGGCGATGTTTTCCTCATGTGGCCCAAAGATCGGTTTATCCCCGGGTTGGTGGCCTTCGCGCTGGCGCATGTCAGCTACTCTGCTGCGTTCTGGTCCCAGCTCGGCAGCCATATTGTTTGGTGGCTGCCAGCTATGCTGGCTGCCGCCGGTGTGATTGTTTTTCTTCTTTTGTTACCGTCACTAGGCAAGATGCTGATACCGGTTGCTATTTATATTGCAGTCATTTCCCAGATGGCCTGGGCGGCTGGTGAATTTTGGCTGACGACATCAACAACCATGGCCTTGCTGGCCTTTGCTGGTGCGGCAGTATTTATGTTTTCTGATCTCTGTTTGGCCATTGACCGCTTCCGTGGGCCGTTTCGATCGGCAACCGCTATGATCATGACAAGCTATTTTCTTGCCCAGTCGCTATTTGTTGCCACCTTGCTGATAGTGTAGTGGCCGATAAATGAAACTTTTTCAGTCATTAACCTGTCTTTAGATCATACTGGTAGCAGGCAGAGATATGGGGAAGGTGATGTCAGAAGCGTGGTGTAAAATCTACGATGCCGGCAACGCACTTGAGGCGCATAGTCTTAAGGGGATGCTGGAAGCCAGGCAGATTGAGGTTCATCTCAGTGGCGAGGGGTTGGGAGCCGCCGCCGGTGAGTTGCCAGCCAATGTGGTAGAGGTCGGCTTGTGGGTGAAAGTTTCTCAGCAATCCAGTGCCCAATTACTGCTGGAAGAGTATGAACACGCCGACCCATCGGGATGGAGCTGTCCGGCTTGCGGTGAAGCCAATGGCAGTCAGTTCGAATTATGCTGGCAGTGCGGGCTGGATCGTTTGGGTGACTCATAAAACATATATGTAAAATGCATTAATTTGTTTTTGGTCAAATATCCTCCAGCGGGAGACCGCTACAATGGTGCTATTGTTCTGTAAAGAGAATACCTACGATGAGTGATAATCAAGTTCATGCCCATAACCTTTTGAATCTGTTATTGGCCGCTGAAACCCCATATACCTTCGCGAGCCTGAAGCAGGCGATTGTTGCGGAATATGGTGAAGATGTGCGTTTCTACACGTGTAGCCAGCAAGACCTGACATTTGATGCCTTGATGACTTTCCTATTGGATCGACGCAAGGTGGTACAGGACGGCGACTATGTCGCGGCAAACCGTGAACGGATGTGCAGCCACTAGTTCTAATTTGAGTTGGCTAGCGCCCGCTAGCCGCTTCGATGTCTGGTTGGTAAAAATATCGCCACCCTGCTGATGCTTTGTTATACTCTTTCACCTCCGATTGGCTTTCTGGCTGATCGTTCTTAATTCTTAATACTTCTTTTACTTTTTCTCTATCTGAGGTCTGCTCTGTGGAAATTATTTCTGCGGCGGTCATGCTATTTCTGATCATGGATCCGCTTGGCAATTTGCCGGTTATGTTGTCTATCTTGCGGCATATTGAGCCAAAGCGGCGTCGCTTTATCATGATTCGGGAATTGCTGATTGCCTTGGTGATCCTGCTGTTATTCCTGTTCGGTGGCCAGAAAATGCTGAACTTTCTGCATGTCTCGACAGAGACCGTCAGCATTTCCGGCGGTATCATTTTATTCTTGATAGCGATCAGGATGATCTTCCCGCAGCCCGGTGGGGTAACTGGACTTGCCGCGGGTGAAGAGCCATTTATCGTGCCGATGGCGATCCCGATGATTGCTGGGCCGTCAGTGCTGGCATCGCTGCTGTTGTTATCTAATCAGGAGCCAGGCCGTACTACGGATTGGGTGATTGCCGTATTGTTGGCGTGGGGAGCATCGTTTGTGATCTTGATGTTCTATGAAGTGTTCAACCGCTTGCTTGGCGAGAAGGGGCTCAAGGCCGTTGAGCGCTTGATGGGCTTGCTTTTGATCATGATATCGACTCAGATGTTCCTGGACGGGGTCCGAAAATTTTTCATGATGTCTTAATAAAAAAGAGCGAGGCTATTAGCCTCGCTCTTTTTTTCAATTTGTGCTGGGTTTACATCATATGCTTGCGTCGGATATCGAGCAGGGCAAAAATGCCGAAGATTAAGATGGACCACTTTTCCCAGCGGGTCATGGTAATTTTGTCACCGAAAGCACCGATGAAAATCAGCATTTGCAGGCCATGCATCATGAACAAGAACCCGGTCATGATATAGAGCGCCATTGCGGCAACACCTGGAAACGGATGGAAAATATTGATCAGTAAAACCAGCCAAACAAAGCCGATCGCCGCTTTGGCAAGTAAAATCAGTGCTTTCATGCATCCTCTCTTTCGAATAAGCGGTAACAAACCTGTCCCGCTGTTTTTTCCCTGTGAAGGTGCCAGTGTGCTGGTGTCACGGGCTCTCCGAATTCTTTTTCTGCCTCAATATAAATAACCGCATGGGGTGATAGCCAGCTATTTTGTTCAAGAAGGGTGATCACCTCATCAAGTAAGCTTTTGCGAAATGGAGGGTCGATAAACACCACATCATGCGGGGTACCGGGTTGCTTCAAAAACGCCAGGCTGTCGGTATTGAGCACCTTGGCATTATCAGCCTCGAGCGTTGCACGGTTTATTTCCAGCTGTTCAGCGGCTTTCTTGTCGAGCTCCAGCATGGTGACATGACTGGCACCGCGGGACAGAGCCTCGAAGCTTAGGCTACCGCTGCCAGTGAACAGGTCAAGGCAGCGGGAATCAATAATATCTTGCGCCAACCAGTTAAAAACGGTCTCTTTGACACGATCTGTGGTCGGGCGAAGGCCTTCAACGTCGTGAACCGGCAGTTTGCGCCCACGCCAGCGTCCGCTGATGATCCTTACGAACCCGTCACGGCGGCTATTTGGCATATTTCGCCCTGATTGTTGTCTGCGTCTTGTCATAGATTTCTTCGACCGTTTAGAAAATGATAGTATACCTAAACCCCTCGGCAGTATGTGAAAACAAGCATGCTGAAATAATGCCGTAGAGGGAATACACCTGTGTTTAGGCCGCAAATTGTACCAATCAAGCTCTAGGATTTGCCAATGGCAGAAAAAAAGAAACGCGGATTATTTTCGTGGTTGGGTTTTGGCTCTGAGGAGCAAACCGAGCAAACCGAACAAAATCAAGAACAATCAACGGTTTCAGCTGAAGCTGAAGCGTTAAAAGAACAATCGAGTGAACAGCTAGGCGCTGAGGCTGCAGCGAAAGCGGCGGCGGAAGCCGAAACTGAGGCAGTAGCGAAAGCGGCGGCGGAAGCCGAAGCTGAGGCAGTAGCGCAAGCGGCTGCGAAAGCCGAAGCCGAAGCCGAGGCAGTAGCGAAAGCGGCGGCGGAAGCCGAAGCCGAGGCAGCAGCGCAAGCGGCGGCGAAAGCCGAAGCCGAGGCAGCAGCGCAAGCGGCGGCGGAAGTCGAAGCAGAGGCAGTAGCGAAAGCCGAAGCTCAGTTGACTGCTGAAGAAGAAGCCAAGGCACAAGAGGCCCTGTTACAAGCAAATCAGTTACAAGACGCTGAGGCCCTGCAAGAAAAACCGAAAAGCGAAGGATTCTTCGCCCGTTTGATGCGCGGTTTGAAGAAAACCAAGAGCAATTTCGGCTCGGGTTTTGCCAGCTTGTTCCGTGGTAAGAAGATTGATGATGATCTGTTCGAGGAGCTGGAAGAGCAGCTACTGGTGGCTGATGTCGGTATGGACACGACGCTTAAGATCATAGAAAACCTGACCGAAAAAGCCGATCGCAAATCATTGAAAGATGGTGATGCCCTGTACGGCCTGCTGAAGGAAGAGTTGGGCGGCATGCTGGCCCAGGTCGAGCAACCGTTGGTGATTGATGATGCCAAGAAACCCTATGTGATCTTGATGGTTGGGGTGAACGGCGTCGGTAAGACCACTACCATAGGTAAATTGGCCAAGCAGTTCCAGAGCCAGGGTAAATCAGTGATGTTGGCTGCTGGTGACACCTTCCGTGCCGCGGCGGTTGAACAGCTGCAAGTTTGGGGTGAGCGTAACAATGTTCCTGTTGTCGCCCAGCATACTGGGGCTGACAGTGCCTCGGTGATTTACGATGCAATCGAGTCGGCCAAGGCGAAAAACGTTGATGTGGTGATCGCCGATACGGCAGGACGCCTGCAAAACAAAGGCAACCTGATGGAAGAGTTACGCAAGATTGTCCGCGTGATGAAGAAGGTTGATCCACATGCGCCGCATGAAATTATGCTAACCGTCGACGCCGGTACCGGTCAGAACGCGATTAGCCAGGCCAAGTTGTTCAGCGAGGTGGCACCGGTGACCGGTATAACCCTAACCAAGCTGGATGGCACTGCCAAAGGTGGTGTGATCTTTGCCATTGCCGATCAGTTCAATATCCCAATCCGCTATATCGGTATCGGTGAAGGGATCGAGGATTTGCGCCCATTTGCGGCGGATGAGTTTATCGAAGCGCTGTTTAGTGACGAGGATTAAAGTGTGATTCGGTTTCAGCAGGTAAGTAAGGCTTATCGGGGCGGACGCCAGGCCCTGCAAAAGGTCGATTTCCATCTGCAACCAGCAGATATGGCGTTTCTGACCGGGCATTCGGGTGCGGGTAAGAGTACCCTGCTGAAACTGATCTGTGCCATCGAGCGTCCAAGTGACGGCAAGATCATGTTCAATGGGCATGATATAACCCGTCTTGAGAACAAGCAGATCCCGTTCCTACGTCGCAATATAGGTATTATCTTTCAAGACCATAAGCTGTTGATGGATAGGACTATATACGACAACGTAGCACTGCCGCTGCGGGTCGAGCTGGCCACTGAGAATGAGATCAAGCGTCGGGTTTCGGCGGCACTCGACAAGGTCGGTCTGCTGGACAAAGCTCGATGTTTGCCGCTCCAGCTCTCAGGGGGCGAGCAACAGCGGGTGGGAATTGCCCGGGCGATCGTCAACAAGCCGATGCTGCTATTGGCCGATGAGCCTACCGGTAATCTTGATGCCGCGTTATCGCGCCAGATCATGGCGCTGTTCGAGGAGTTCAATCGGGTCGGGGTCACGGTGCTGATGGCTACCCACGACACGTCATTGCTGACCACCCATCACTACCGACGGTTGGATCTGCATCAAGGACAATTGAGGGAGTTAGCCAGTGGCGCAAAATAAAACCGGCTTTTTTGCCTTGCACAAACAGCAATGTAAGCTGTCTCTTTCCGACATGATGCGCCGCCCACTGGGCAACATCCTGACCTTGGCAGTCTTGGCATTTGCCTTGACCCTGCCGACCAGCTTCTACCTGTTTGCCAAGAATGTCACTCTGGTCGCGCAAGTCTGGCAGAATCCGACCCAGATGACGGTGTATCTTGAGCCTGGTCGATCTGCTGGACAGGCTAAGCAGCTATACGATGAGTTGGCACAATGGCCAGAAGTGGCATCGGTCGAATCGATTTCGCCCGAGCAGGGGCTGGTTGAATTCCGCCAGCAAGCAGGGTTTGAACAAGCCCTGAGCCTGCTTGATGACAACCCGCTGCCTGCCGTGTTGATTGTTAAGCCTGCAGAGGCCTGGCAGTTGGATGCCAAGGCGACCGAGCTCGCCTCGCGTCTGCGCCTCGAGAACGGGGTGGATGAAGTACGTCTCGACAGCGATTGGCTTCAGCGTTTGGCGGCGATTAAGCAACTTGTGATTATTCTAGCTATGATTATCTCCGGGCTGATGCTGTTTGCGGTGTTCTTGATTGTCGGCAATACCCTGCGTTTGCAGGTGCTCAATCAGCGTGACGAAATTCAGGTCATGAAGCTGGTGGGGGCAACTGACAGTTTTATCCTGCGCCCTTATCTCTATACCGGTGTTTGGTATGGTTTGATCGGTGGTGTGGCAGCTTGGATCCTTACTGCATTGGTTGCGATGCTGCTGGATGGCGCCGTGGCTCATTTGGCGAATTTGTATGACAGCCCATTTAGAATGGTCGGTTTAGGTTGGGATGAGTCGTTGATCTTAGTAATGATTTCGACATTCCTTGGCCTGTTGGCAGCGCGTTTGTCAGCAGGGCGCCATTTGAAAGAAATTGAACCTATCTGACATTTTTAACTCTACAAATAGGGTAAATTACGCGGCTTACTTGCAATGGGGTCTAGTTTACAGGCATCATTGTCGGTTCATGCATTTTCGCATTGGTACAAAAAATAAACGAGGTTTGTTGAATGACAAAAGAGATGACTTCAATGGCTCTGGTTACTGCAGATAGTCTGGATAGCTATGTCCAGAGCGTTAACGGCTATCCTATGCTGTCGGCGGAGCAGGAGCGCGAGTTAGCTGAGCGTCTTCATTTTGATGGTGATCTTAATGCCGCAAAAGCATTGGTCATGTCCCATCTACGCTTTGTTGTTCACATTGCTCGTGGCTATTCCGGCTACGGCTTACCAATGGCTGATTTGGTTCAGGAAGGTAATATTGGCTTAATGAAAGCGGTCAAGCGTTTCAACCCGGAAGTCGGGGTTCGTTTGGTATCATTTGCCGTTCACTGGATCAAAGCCGAGATCCACGAGTACGTTTTGCGTAACTGGCGTATCGTTAAGGTTGCAACAACCAAAGCTCAGCGCAAATTGTTCTTTAACCTGCGCAAGGCGAAGAAGCGCCTTGGCTGGTTCAACAATGCTGAAGTGGCGATGGTTGCCGAACAGCTCGGTGTCGAGGCGAATGAAGTCCGTGAGATGGAATCCCGCCTTGCAGCCCAAGATCCGGCGTTTGAAATGCCGACTGAAGATGATGATCGTGGTGTTAGCTACAGTGCCCCGGCGTATTATCTTGAAGATAAGTCATCAGATGTTGCCTTGAGCGTTGAGGAAAACAACTGGGAAGCCCACGCGAACAACCGCTTATCCAACGCCCTATCTGGCCTTGATGAGCGTAGTCAGCACATTGTGCGTTCACGCTGGTTGGAAGACAGCAAGGCAACCTTGCAAGAGCTGGCAGAACACTACCAGGTTTCTGCTGAGCGGATCCGCCAGCTTGAGAAAAACGCGATGAAAAAGCTTAAGGAAGCCGTGGGTGATTTTGCCTAAGGATCCTTGGCAAACTATCCACAAATCGGAAAGAGAGAAAACCAGCCAGAGGCTGGTTTTTTTGTGCCTAAAATCCGAGAGATACATCACAAAAGATGTCTGAATTGTGATGTTGAAATGGGGTTATCCACAGCTTTTTACATGATCCGATCTACATATAGTGGATCCAATTTTGGCAGAACACATTATCAACGCAATTCACAGTCTTTTCCACAGCCGGTGGTATTTTAATCACCTTTAGTCTGAGGAGTTTGTGTTTTTTTTGCCAGCCCTTGCCATACGTGGCTTCTGCTTTGTTTTGCGTTCGGTCGTTATCCCTATTTTTTCGATGGGGTTGTGAGTAACTTGATCGGTTACAATGGCAAAATAAGGCGGCGCGAGATGGTTTCGGCCAAAACGGACGATCGTCACATTTTTACCGGGTAGGTGATCCTGCCTGTTGATCAATACCAACAAGAGTCAGCGTAATTATGGATCAATTTGAACATATTTCTGCCGAGCAGGCCCACGTCCTGCTCACCCAGGGCGGTAGCGAAGCGGTACTGGTAGATATCCGCGATCCCCAGTCTTATGCCCTGAGCCATCCTGAAGGCGCGTTCCATCTAACTAATGATACAATGGTGACGTTTATGGATGAGGTTGATTTCGAGCAACCTGTGATCGTGATGTGTTACCACGGCATCAGCAGCCAAGGGGCTGCCCAGTACCTGATCCACCAGGGCTTCGATTGTGTTTACAGCCTCGATGGTGGGTTTGAAGCCTGGAAGCGTAGCGCATTTCCGTGTATCCAGATGGCCTGATCCCAAAGGCGGCGGCGGGGCAGGTATCACTTGGCTTCATAATCTGATGTTGCCGGAAAGTCTTTCACAGTGGAGATAGATATGCACCGCTTAGCCGGATTGAACAACCCTCGCCAGGCCCAGGCGTTTATTGACTATATGGCCTCACGTGGTATTTCGCTGGTGATGGCCCCCGAGCCCGAGGGGATGTTTGCCCTTTGGTTGGAAGATGGGCAGCATTGGGTGGAAGTAGAGGCTGAGCTCAACCAGTTTCTCTCTAATCCCTCTGATAGTAAGTACCAGGCGGCATCCTGGCAGGTGGCCGAAAGCCGGACCGCTAAATTCCATTACCGCAGCCCCAGCTTACTCGGTTTGGTACGTGCCCAGGCAGGACCGTTTACACTATTGGTCATGGCTGTTTCAGTGGTTATATACCTGCTGTGGCTGTTGGGGTTGCAGCAGCCTGTTTTTTCTCTGATGCACTTTCCGTTGATGGATGGGGATGAGTGGCAGCTATGGCGCTTTTTTTCTCATGCGCTGATCCACTTTTCGACCTTGCACGTGATTTTCAATTGCCTGTGGTGGTGGATCCTAGGTGGTCAGCTTGAGAGACACAGCGGCAGTGCCAAACTGCTTCAGATCTTCTTGATCTCGGCGTTGATCTCGGGGTTTGCCCAATTTTGGCTCCATGGTCCGAATTTTGGTGGTTTGTCCGGCGTGGTCTACGCCCTGCTGGGTTATATCTGGTGGATGGGATGGCTGGCTCCTCAGCGTGGCTTATCCATTCCCAAGCCTTATGTCGTCTTTATGCTAGCTTGGTTGGTGTTGGGGTTTGCCGATGTACTGGGCATGTCCGTTGCCAATATGGCCCACCTCTTTGGCTTGCTCAGTGGCTGTGCCCTGGGTTGGGTGGATGTGAAGTTACGCCGATAGGTCAATGTTGGCGCTAAAAGAAGGTGAATATCTGTAATAGGGTGTTCACCTTTTTTGTTGATATATCAAACCAGTCCATATTTTAGGTAAAATCTCCCACATATTTCCTTCAAGGTAGCGTTTTAATCTACCTATTTGACATTATTCACATTTTCTTACCTTCATTAGAGCAATAATTTGCATACCTTGAGTGAAATTGATTACTTTCGCTCGTCTTGTACTCGTTTGTACCCATACCATCGCAAAAAAACTATAAAAAGGAACATTCTATGTTTGGTCTTTTCAAACCGGCAATGCATCGGGCGCGTCTTCCCGATGGCCAGGTCGACTCCACCTACCAACGTCTGCGTTGGCAGCTTTTCGCGGGGATCTTCTTTGGCTATGCCGGCTACTACCTTGTTCGTAAAAATTTCAGCCTGGCCATGCCTTACCTTATTGAAGAGTACGGCTATAGCCGTGGTGATCTGGGCGTAGCACTGGCTGCCGTTTCGATTGCTTATGGCTTGTCGAAATTCTTGATGGGTAGTGTGTCTGACCGCTCCAACCCGCGCTATTTCCTCGCAGCCGGCTTGAGTATGTCGGCGATTGTGATGTTGTGCTTCGGCTTTATGCCTTGGGCAACGAGTAGTATTGCGGCCATGTTTATCCTGCTGTTTTTGAATGGTTGGTTCCAGGGCATGGGGTGGCCTGCCTGTGGCCGGACCATGGTGCACTGGTGGTCACGTAAGGAAAGGGGGGAGGTCGTTTCGGTCTGGAACGTTGCTCATAACGTGGGTGGTGGTTTAATTGGCCCGATGTTCCTGCTTGGTCTGTGGGCATTCAATGATGATTGGAGATCGGCGTTCTACGTACCGGCTTTCTTTGCCTTGCTGGTGGCTGTATTCAGTCTGTTGGTGATGCGTGATACGCCGCAGTCTTGTGGCCTGCCTTCAATCGAAGAACACAAAGACGATTACCCGGATAGCTATGACGCCTCTCACGAAAAGGAGATGACCGCCAAAGAAATCTTCTTCAAGTATGTATTTAACAACAAACTATTGTGGTTTATTGCGATTGCCAATGCCTTCGTTTACCTGATCCGCTACGGGGTATTGGACTGGGCGCCGGTGTACCTGAGCGAAGTGAAGCACTTCACCGTCGACAAATCATCTTGGGCTTACTTCCTGTACGAGTGGGCGGGTATCCCGGGTACATTATTGTGTGGTTGGATGTCGGATAAATTCTTCAAGGGCCGCCGTGCACCTGCCGGTATTCTGTTCATGGCACTGGTGACCGTTGCGGTACTGGTTTACTGGTTCAACCCAGCAGGCAACCCGACAATCGACATGGCGGCATTGGTCGCTATCGGCTTCTTGATTTATGGCCCGGTAATGCTGATTGGTCTTTATGCACTTGAATTAGCACCGAAAAAAGCAGCGGGTACCGCGGCAGGTCTAACCGGCTTGTTCGGTTACCTCGGTGGTGCGGTAGCTGCTAACGCCATTCTGGGCTATACCGTTGACCACTTCGGCTGGGACGGCGGCTTTATGGTATTGACGGCGTCTTGTGGTTTCTCGATTTTCTTCCTGACGCTGGCATTGATTGGTGAAAGCCGCTTGCATCGTGAGAAAGAGGCGGGTCAGCTGGAACAAAATGCATGATTGGGAGCGCCATCATTGGCATCTTGATTAGACCCTAGGTAAGATGACAAGGCTTCGCATTGTGCGGAGCCTTGTTGTTTTACAAGCTGATCTTGCCTTCGATGATATCGATTGCATAAGACAGTTTGTTAGAGTACCAGGCCACAGCGAAAGGGAGCCGCATCAGTCGTGAAGCAGAGTAAACGTCACCAGGAAATTATTGATCTTGTCAAAACCCAAGGCTATGTCAGCACCGATGACTTGGTTGAGCGGTTTAATGTGAGTCCGCAGACTATCCGACGGGATCTCAACGAGCTGGCGGAAGACAATAAGATACGCCGACACCATGGTGGAGCGACTATCCCATCAAGCTCGGTAAATACCTCATACAGTACCCGTAAAGTGATGCAGCTGGCTGAAAAAGACAACATTGCCCAGGCCATGGTTGCTCATATTCCTGATGGTGCGACCTTGTTCATTGATATAGGTACAACGCCAGAAGCCGTGGCCCGTGCATTGCTCGACCATAATGATCTACGTATTGTGACCAACAACCTCAATGTCGCGAGCATTTTGACGGGCAAAGATGACTTCAGGGTGATCCTCGCTGGTGGTGAGGTGCGTAACCGTGATGGCGGTATTGTGGGTGAGGCAACACTGGATTTCATCTCTCAGTTCCGACTCGATTTTGGCATCTTGGGGATCAGTGGTATTGATCTCGACGGCTCGCTGCTTGACTTTGATTACCACGAGGTACGGGTGAAACAGGCGATTATCGAAAATAGTCGCTGCGTGATGCTCGGGGTAGACCATACCAAGTTCGGCCGAAATGCGATGGTTAACCTGGGTGATATCAGCCAGGTCGACATGCTGTTTACCGACCATACTCCGCCGGAAGAATTGGCCAAGCGCTTAGACGAGCATGAAACGCACATTGAAATTGTCCGTTAAACCATCAATGTCATTGGCTTAGAGGCCAACCCCCCCTTCTACATGAGCGGGCTGCTGAATAAGCAGCCCGTTTTTTTTCGCGAAAACGCCATGTTGATCATAATTAATTAAATATTCGAGCGTAATAATGATGATCTCAATCAATTTATTGTCTATAGTGCTCGTTATCGAGCATTAATGCGCGAAAAAGAACATTAAACGAAAGTCGGTAGTTGAGGTGGGGAAATGGCAGCAAATAACGAAGTAATGGATCTGATTGTCGTCGGTGGCGGTATCAATGGAGCGGGGATTGCCGCTGATGCCGCTGGACGAGGCCTGAGCGTTGGTCTTTATGAGGCACAAGATTTTGCCTCGGCGACATCGTCGGCCAGTTCGAAACTGATTCACGGCGGCCTGCGCTACCTTGAGCACTATGAGTTCCGTTTGGTTGGCGAAGCGTTGGCCGAGCGAGAAGTGCTGCTGAAAAAAATTCCCCATATTGCCCGCCCTATGCGTTTTCGTCTGCCGCACCGCCCACATCTGCGTCCAGCCTGGATGATCCGTGCGGGCCTGTTTTTGTATGACCACCTTGGCAAACGTACTACTCTGCCGGCGAGCTGCGGCTTGAAATTCGGTGCCGATTCGGTACTGGTACCGGAGATTACCAAAGGGTTTGAATATTCAGATTGCTGGGTGGATGATGCGCGTCTGGTGATCCTCAATGCGATGGAAGTGGCTCAGCGCGGTGGTGAAGTCCGTAACCGTTGTATGGTTGAAGCGGCTGAGCGAGACGGCGATCTGTGGCGCGTCACGGTGCGTAATACCTTGACGGGTGAAGTGTTCGAGCGCCGCTGCCATGCGCTGGTCAATGCCGCTGGCCCATGGGTGAAAGCATTTTATGATCAGAGTCTGGCACTGCCATCCCCGCGAAATATTCGCTTGATTAAAGGTTCGCATATTGTGGTGCCGCGGGTCCACGGTGAGGAGCAGGCGTATATTCTGCAAAATGAAGATAACCGTATTGTGTTTGTTATCCCGTATCTTGACCGGTTTTCTATCATCGGTACCACGGATGTGGAATATAACGGTGATCCACGTGAAGTGGCGATTGATGAGAATGAAATCGGCTACCTGCTTGATGTCTACAACAATCATTTCGTCAACAAGCTTGGCCGTGATGATGTGGTATGGACTTATAGCGGGGTACGTCCGTTGTGTGATGATGAATCGGATTCGCCACAGGCCATTACCCGTGACTACACGCTGGAGCTTGAGCAGGAAGGGCACCAGGCTCCGCTATTGTCTATTTTCGGTGGTAAGCTGACGACCTACCGCAAACTGGCCGAGACGGCGATGGCCAAGCTGGCACCTTTCTTCCCTCAGATGCAGCAACCGTGGACGGCGGATGCCTACCTGCCAGGCGGGGAAGCTGGCTTTGATGCCAAAGCCCAGGCCGGTGCCTTGCAGTTGCGCTTTCCGTGGTTGCTAACGGTAGCCGCTGAGCGGATGGCGACCAATTACGGTAACCGAAGTGCGGCGTTGTTTGAGGGCGTCGCCAATGAGGCCGACATGGGGCAACACTTTGGGGCTGGGTTCTATGCCAAGGAGCTGGATTACCTGTTGCGCGATGAGTTTGTCCAGCAGGTCGAGGATGTATTGTGGCGCCGCAGTAAGCTAGGGCTGTATCTGGATCAGCAGCAGCAGCAGCAGGTCGCTGACTATATTGCGAACTGGCAGTCGGTTCAAAGTGCGGCTTGATCAGTAAAATATTCCTCCGACAAAAAGGCGCCTTAGGCGCCTTTTTTTGTATCAGATGAATACTAAAGATACCGAGCTTACTGATAGAGATACTTGGTAAACAGCAGTTCGGTCAGTATCCGTTTGTTGGTCTCGATAAGTAGCAGCTCGTTGACTTTGTTCAGGCAGGCCTGGCGGATCTCTTCTCGGCCTGCTAATGATTTGATCCTGGCTTCTGGCTGTTGGCCGATAATACTGATGATGGCATCACGGATGAGCGGCGCATGGTGCTCGACCTCGGGGATCAGCGAAGGGTCAGCGACCATAAGGTCAATCTGTAAGCGGAGATAGCCGATCCGTTTGCCTTGGCTTACATAATTGGTCGTAATGTCTGGAGCCAAGGTGTAATAGGTGTACTGTGGGTTGAGCGTGGCCTCATCGTTGGCGTTGGCTGACATTGGCACCAGTAAATTCGCCAAGAGGAAAAGTAATCCAGGTAAAGTTAATTTCATTATCATGCTCATAGAGTTATTGGTTTTTATGGCTGCAAATGAGTTTCTTTCGATCGTAACGATATTCGTACTGGTTACAGCTTGCTACAATAGTGTTTCTTCATGGTAATAAATTAACCTTGATCTACCAAGCCCTTGTCGGCAATTTGGTAGATATTTTGTTGGAAAGATGTCGAAATTCAAACAGTTGTACAAGCCCTTGTTAGATAGTGCCCAATGGCTGGCACCGGAAGAAACAGTCATTGAAGGGACTGAATTTGGGCATTGGTTGTTGGAGTTGGACTCCTTGTCCCGCCGATTTGAGCGCCACTGCCGGGCATTTACCGTTTCCTTGGAAGAACAGGGGCTGATGAACCGTGAGCGCCTGACCGACGACGAACGTGCTTTGATCGGTGATGTAGACTGCCTGCTGCGCAAGGTGGTACTTAAGGGCGATGGAGTACCATGGGTATTTGCCAGAACTCTGATCCCGCTGACTACCCTGACAGGGCAAGAGCAGGACTTGGCCCAGTTGGGGGAAATGCCTCTCGGATTCCGCGTGTTTACTGATCGCAGTGCGCGACGTGATGCGCTGGTGGTTGCCAATGTCGGTACCGCCCATAAACCGGTCTGGGCCCGCCGCTCGCGGTTGTGGCTTAATGATAAGCCGCTGCTGGTGGCGGAATTGTTTTTGCAGGAAGCACCTATATATAAGGAGACCCTAAGTTGGAAATGACCAAGATGAAAGCGTTCTGGCAACTGGCACGCTTCGATCGTCCTATTGGTAGCCTGTTGCTGTTGTGGCCGACGCTATGGGCGCTGTTTTTGGCTGCCGAAGGAATGCCCAACCCCCACGTGATGTTGGTGTTTGTACTTGGGGTGGTTTTCATGCGGGCGGCAGGATGTGTGATTAACGACTTTGCCGATCGTAATTTTGATGGTCATGTTAAACGTACTGCCAAGCGGCCGATGCCGTCAGGCAAGGTATCAGAGCGTGAGGCGCTGGCCTTATTTGGTCTGTTAGTATTGGTGTCATTCTTGTTGGTACTGACAATGAATACCCTGACTATTATGCTGTCGGTGGTGGGCGTGATATTGGCCGCGGCTTATCCGTTCATGAAACGCTATACCCACCTGCCTCAGCTGGTATTGGGGATGGCTTTTGGCTGGTCAATCCCGATGGCTTATGCAGCTCAAGCTGGGGAGCTGCCAGCGGTGGCATGGTTGCTGTTTGTGGCCAACATTCTATGGACAATTGCCTACGATACCCAGTACGCGATGGTTGACCGTGATGATGATGTCAAGGTCGGGATCAAATCTACCGCCATCCTGTTTGGTCGCTTCGACAAGATGATCATTGGCCTATTGCAGTTGGGCACCTTGGTATTGCTAATTGCCGTTGGGGCGATTGAAGATCTGTCACAAGTGTATTATTGGTGCCTTCTGTTGGCCTCGTCACTGTTCGTCTATCAGCAGAGACTGCTTCGTGGTCGTGAGCGTGAACCGTGTTTCAAAGCCTTCTTGAACAACAATTATGTTGGTATGTTGATTTGTGTCGGTATTGCGGTCAGCGCGTATCTGGCATAGAAAGTCGATAGCATTAAGTTTCAAAAGCGCCGTTCGCGGCGCTTTTTTTATGTTTGCTTGAGCCATGATACCAACCTACATAAATATTTGATCAGTCTTGCAGGTTAAAATCGCTGTTCTCTGCGTTAGAGATTTTGTAATTAGAGCCATTAGTTACTGCAATATCTGCCTTGATAACAACGATTTTTCCAGTACAAATACTTGATCAACTACTTATCCAGATTGGTATGAATCGCATCGAGTGGGCTTTTGGGTTACCACAGGCAACAGCTCGAAAAGCAGTACAGGGACCGGTAGGCAGGCATAAAAAAGGGCTGCAAACCGAGCAGCCCTTTTAGTGTGGTGGTGCGTGTGATTATTCGTCGCTGTTGGTCTCTTCGCCCCGGTCTTCGCGGTTCATGACCGCTTGGATAGTCAGCTTCACTTCCGGTGATACTAAGGCAGCTAACTGTTCGGCAAGTTGCTCGATAGGTTGTGATACCGCGTGGCATTCCTCGTTGAGGTAGCCTTCGCTGCGCAGGGTTTTTACCAAGCTTGCAAAAACGCCCTTGTCGAAGAATTCCGGAGCATTGATACCATGTAGGCGGCTCAAGCGCTGGGCCATCATCTGGCTCTGCTGCTCAAGATCGCTCTTCATCAGCTGCGGCTCGGAGTTGAGCAGGGTTAGGGTAATGGCATAACGCTGTAGGGTTTCTGAGATAGTGCGTGCCAGCAAATGCAGCGGTCCGATACGGGCGCTGTTGAGGTTGATTTGATCACCATCGCGTAATACCAGTCGCTGGCGAACCAGCTCGTCGACCTGTGTTTCAATCACTGTTTCCAGCTCTTCTTTGCCAAAGCGCAGGAACAGCTCGGCCTGAAGGAATGGATACAGGCGGCTAACCTGCTCGACAATCTCATCCACGCTCAGTTTCTGGTGGTGGATCATGATATTGGCGATCAGTGACGGCATTGCAAACAGGTGGATGATGTTGTTGCGGTAATAGGTCATCAGGATCGCCTGCTGGCGATTCAATGACACCATTTCACCCAGGCTGTCACTCTCGACCACAAACTTATCCATATCCAGCGCATGCTTGACCATTGCCTTGGCATCTTCATCCGGTACGGTGAATTGCTCTGAGTACGGCACGTTGCGTAGCAACTGCAGGTAGCAGTCGAGTTGTTGTTCGAGATCTTCACGGCTAAGGGCGCGCTGGCGGGCTGCAAGTAGTGCCACCCCACACAGAGTCAGAGCATTGGTCGCTGCGGCATCATTGATATGGGTCATCATCTTCACTGCCAAGTCGTTCACGACTGGGTTCAGCCATTGCGGGCGCTGCGGCTCGATAGGGTCAATATCCTTGTGCCACTCAGGTACATGCTCGTTGAGGTAGTGGTTGAGTGGGATCGGCTCACCGAAGTTGACATAGCCTTGGCCGAGGTTACGCAATTTGCGCAGGGTGCGGATCACCTGACCGACGTTTTCCTTCTCCTTGCGTTTGCCGCGCAACTCTTTGGCATAAGTCGCTACTTCCATTACGTGCTCGTAGCCGATGTAGACGGGTACCAGTGTAACTGGACGATTAAGACCACGCAGCATCGCCTGGATTGTCATCGACAGCATACCGGTTTTGGCTGGTAGCAAACGGCCCGTTCGTGAACGGCCACCTTCGCTGAAGTATTCCACTGAATAGCCCTTGGCAAACAGTTCAGCCAGGTATTCGCGGAATACTGTTGAGTAAAGGCGGTTGCCCTTGAAGCTACGGCGAATAAAAAAGGCACCGCCGCGGCGGAAAATCTGTCCAGCCGGGAAAAAGTTGAGGTTGATACCTGCTGCAATATGTGGTGGCACCAAGCCTTCTCGGTATAGCACGTAAGACAGCAGTAGGTAGTCCATGTGGCTGCGGTGGCAGGGCACATAAACAATCTCATGACCGTCTTGGGCCAGCTTACGTACCTGCTTGGCATTGTTGATGTTTAACCCTTGGTAGAGCTTGTTCCATAGCCAGCCAAGGAAGCGCTCCCCGCGTTTGATCAGCGAATAGGAGAAATCAGCGGCAATCTCTTCCATCATATCGACGGCTTCTTTGCGCACCTTTTCAATGGGTACATCACGGCTTGCGGCTTCTTCTTCTACGACTTTTTCAATCGCCTTGGAATTCAACAGGCGATTGAACAGAACTTGGCGATCAGGCAATTTAGGTCCTGAAGCAGCCAGTTGCTGACGTGAGAAGTGGATACGGGCCACCCTTGCCAGTTTGTTGGCTATCGAGTCGTCGGTACCGTGGTGATCGGCCATGTATCGCAGTGATACTGCGGGGCTCAGGCGCACCATACAGTCGCGGCCATGGCCAAGGATTGTGAAGAACTTTTCCGGACCATTGAGCGGGCGCAGTACTGGCTTGTGGTTCTCTTCCTTACCGGGTTTGCGGCCCCAGAGGATAGAAGCTGGAACTACCTGGATATCCAGTTCGCTGTCTTGTGTGTGGTGCTCGAGCAGGGCGGTAAACAGGTCGATAGATTCTTGCGGCAGCGCGTTCTTATCGCCAAAGACGCTTGGTCCATCGGAAATATATACATAGCGGACAAATTGCTGCCCGTTGATCTCCAGTGGGGACAGGGGATCTGGCAATCCCAGCGCCTTAGTGCTGCTGCGTAGTGTCATCAAATCGGTGTTGGAGCGGAACGGCAGGATGTAAACAATCGGGCGTTCCAAGTCCAGTTCCAGATCCGCAACGGGATCGGAAGGGATTGAGTGGGTTTTAACCAGCAGAGAAAGCGGCAAATCCAGTATTTTTTGATAGATTTTCTGCCAACTTGACATATCTTTTACTAGCCTCGAATTCTTAATGCGTGGAAGGATAGCAGAAAAAAACCAGTTATAAGCAGCGAAATAGCACAGACATGTCGTTATATGACATTTTTATTGATCTGCCTATGCGCTTTGGCCCATCGCCGAGGAGAGAAAATACCGAGGTAGCGATTGGTTACTTGCTGGTGAATTTGCACCAAAATTGTTGTTTTCCTAAACAATAACCTTTTCAAGCGTGATAACACTGGATATACTCACAGTAGACTGTATAAAAAGACAGGGTGAGTTATGAAGCCGTTAACGCCGCGCCAACAAGAAGTCTTTGATTTGATCAAAGCAAAAATTGAAGATTCTGGAATGCCGCCAACACGTGCTGAAATAGCCCGTGAACTCGGTTTCCGTTCTGCTAATGCTGCCGAAGAACACCTCAAGGCATTGGCCCGTAAGGAAGTGATTGAAATTATCCCAGGCGCTTCGCGTGGGATCCGCTTGCTGGGTAACCGTGAGGATGAAGAGAGTGGCCTGCCATTGATCGGCCAGGTTGCTGCTGGTGAGCCGATTCTGGCTCAGGAACATGTTGAAACCCACTACGAGGTTGACCCATCACTGTTCAAACCGCGCGCAGACTTTTTGCTGCGGGTGAACGGCATGAGTATGAAGGATATCGGGATTATGGACGGCGATTTGCTGGCTGTGCACAAGACCCAGGATGTCCGCAATGGTCAAGTTGTCGTTGCCCGTGTTGAAGATGATGTGACCGTCAAGCGCTTGGAGCGTAAAGGTGCACAGGTCTTGCTGCATGCTGAGAACGAAGAGTTTGCCCCGATTGTGGTTGATCTCAATACGCAGCACTTGTCGATTGAAGGCATTGCTGTGGGTGTGATCCGCAACACTGACTGGATGTAGTGAGTCCTGCTTAGAAAATCTCCATTAATGCTTTACAAGCGCTAATGATAGTCATTATCATCTTTTGTTCAAAAGGAGATGATAATGACTGAGACCGTCCGCCATGATATTCCCGCCGATCTGCTCCAGCCGCTTTGGCTCCGTAGCCGTGAAAGCTTGGCTGATGATCGCCTGATTTATGATCCCGTCGCCGCAGCTGCTTGTACCCAATGCAGCCTCAAGCCCGAATGCCTCAAAGGTAATATTTCCCAGCAACAATTGCTACACGCCAGTTTGGCGCTGGTTTGTGATCGCCAAATCCAACAATTCCTTCGCCGTCACCCCGACGGAAGGATCATCAATCTTGGTAGTGGCCTAGATACGCGTTTTTATCGGGTCGATAATGGCCGCTGTCGCTGGTTCGATATCGATGTTGGTGAGAACTTGTTGTGGCGACAGCGCCTGTTCCATCGCAGTGAACGCTATCGAATGCTACCTGGTTCAACCACCGACTTGTCCTGGCTACAGGCCTTGCCATCAATGTCCGGGGCAGCGACCATGGTGCTGTGCGAGCACGCCCTGCTGGCATCAAGCGAGGCTGAGTTGGCCCATGTTGTTCAGTCTCTGGCTTGTCACTTTGGTCGCTTCGAGCTATGCCTGGTGGTCGCCGGGGATCTGTGCCATTCGCCGTTGGCTGGTAAAATGGGCGTCGATAAGTCTTTCGGTCATGCCTTGCGCGATCCACGCCGTAGGCTATTGCAATGGTTACCTTGGGCAAGGGCTGCCGGCCGCTATAGTCCGATAGACAGTCCCTGTTCGCGTTGGCGAAGCTGGCAGCGTTGGCTAGCACGGATCCCTGGATTGAAATTCCGTCTGTTGCCGATATTGCTGCATATTCATCTGTAATTCTCAGCGCTGGCATATCATTGCTGCTACTCTGCTCCCTGTTCATGTCCTGCATGCAATATGCCAGTTTGGTTTTTCCCCCACTTTTCCTGTCTATTTTTTTGCGTAATCTCACGATCCTGTCCTAAGTTAAATGTAAACAAACTGTTAACCATGTAACTGCGGGTGACACCTCACCTGCAATGTCTGCAGGGAAGACTCTGACTCATTTTGCGCTGTCCCCATGAACTATTTCGTGTTCACGGGGGTATTTGATTGGAAAAGGATAGGAGGGAGCCGGGT
>NZ_JBNNXU010000026.1:0-64255 GCF_052873915.1 Photobacterium sp. DNB22_13_2 | reverse complement strand
AGATTGCATGGTCAAATTGTTAAAGAACAATACTGATTGGTTAGCGGCTTAAGTTGCCGTTCTCCGTGTCAGTGAGGTCGCATTATAGAGAGTTCGATCACGTTGGCAAGGGGCATTTTTAAAAAAAATAACCAAAGCCGACAGTTCGAACAAAAAACAGACAAAGCCATCAAAAAGGCAGCTTAAAACGCCTTAAAGCGATCTGCAAACGCCTCTACTTTTTGCCAATCGGTATATTCGACTTCTTTACTGGTGTCGGTTTCCCCACCGGTAATACGCATAATGAGCTGAATCATCACCCGATCAAACCAGCCATAACGAGGATAACGCAACGCACCAGCAAACACGGCTTGTAATTCTGGCTGCCAAGGCGAACGCTTGAGGAAAGTCTTCATATATACACTTGTCTCTGGTGTATTCTTTCCTTCTTTGCGCGCCGTAAGGTTCACACAGAAAAAACCAACTTTTGCTTGTTTTAAAGCAAGCAGGTTTTTTTCTATAAATTGATATAGCTTTTTATTCAAATGCCCATAACGGATAGAGGCACCAATTAAGATGCGGCTATAATCTGCAAAATTTACAGAGGTTGCAGTATTCAAATCAACGAGTTCACAGACACAGTCTTCACCCAGCGCTTTTTCTATATGCTTTAAAATCTTAACTGTTTGGCCATCACTACTGGAGTGAAGCAATAATACCTTTTCCATACATTCCTCTATTAATTGCGCCAAAACGTTGGGGTAAATAACACTAATAACGTAAAGACTTCTAAACGACCAAAAAGCATCGAGATAATGAGTACCCACTTAGCCGGATCATTAACTTCACCAAAATGCACTGCCACTTCACCAAGGCCTGGTCCTAGGTTATTCAACGTAGCAGCCACCGCAGAGAAGGCGGTAAGCTCATCGAGACCAGTAGCAATCAATGCCAGCATACAGATCACAAACACCAGAGCATAAGCAGAGAAAAAACCCCAGACTGCATCGACCACTCGTTGTGGTAGGGCTTTATTACCCACCTTAATGGTATAAATAGCCCGCGGGTGAACTAGGCGCTTAAGTTCCCTGACACCTTGTAATAACAACAAAAACATCCTGATCACTTTGATCCCCCCGCCCGTTGAACCTGCACAGCCACCAACAAAGGAAGAAAACAACAATAAAACTGGCAGAAACAGGGGCCATTCTGAGAAACCTGTGGTGGTAAAACCTGCCGTGGTTGATATAGAGACAGTTTGGAACAGCGCCTGATCAAACGCATCATGATAAGAGTTATAAGAGTGGTGCTTAAGCAACATACCAAAGCAAATCAGGAACAAAATCAATTGTGATGCAAAAAAAGCCCGAAACTCCGGATCTCGCCAATAAGTACGCAGATGAATACCACCATTAGCAAACGCGGCAAAGTGCAATGAGAAATTACAGGCCGATATCAACAGGAACACAACAGTGATCATGTTAATCGTTGGGCTATTGAAATAGCCCATACTGGCATCATGAGTAGAAAAGCCCCCTATCGCCACGGTCGAAAAGCTATGGGCTATCGCATCAAACGCAGTCATACCTGCCAGCCAAAAGGCCAACGCACAACTAATGGTTAAAGCCAAATAGATGTACCAGAGAGCCTTGGCAGTCTCGGCAATACGCGGGGTCATCTTGCTATCTTTCACCGGGCCAGGAATTTCCGCCCGATATAGCTGCATTCCACCAATACCAAGCACAGGCAAGATGGCCACAGCCAAGACGATGATCCCCATGCCTCCAAACCATTGCAACATCTGGCGGTAAAATAAAATCGCCTTGGGAAGATAATCGAGCCCGACAATCACCGTAGCACCGGTTGTCGTCAGTGCCGAAAAGGATTCGAAAAAGGAATCAGTCGTGGACAAGTCGGGGGTTTTGGCCAAAATAAAAGGTACCGCACCGGCACTGCCAATAACTGTCCAGAACAGTACGACAATAAGAAAGCCATCCCTTGCCTTGAGCTCCCTGCGGTAATGTCGATTAGGCACCCACAGCAATGCACCACCCGAGAAAAGAAGAAAGAAAGTCACGACAAAAGGCAGACCTGCACCGTCGCGATAGATAAATGCCACCAACGCTGGCGCCAGCATGGTGACACTGAACAAGGCGAGCAGTAGCCCGACAATCCTGATAATGGAACGAAATTGCATTGCCTATTAGGCTCTCATCTATATATTGAAAAAATTAACAGAGCTACTCTGAACGATCTACCGCACTCACCTGCCCACTACTGCGACTAAAGAGTGTCGCACTGAATGCCTCGACCTGACGGCGATCCAATTCAACCACCAGCGTGACCCGCTGCCCATAGTCAGCTTCGATCTGGCGGCCAGCGAATTCCGTGATCAGTGACTCCACCAGAGATACCTGATTATACTCGCAGCTGATCAGCAGTTCCGAAGTTATTAACTTTTCTTTGGTTTGCAGCACAGTTAAAGCCTGTTGAACCCCACCGCCATAAGCTTTAACCAAGCCTCCGGTGCCCAGTTTTATGCCGCCAGAATAGCGGGTAACAACAGCAGTGATCTCTCCAACACCTGAGCCTGCTAACTGAGCCAAGATAGGTTTACCAGCCGTACCCGAGGGCTCACCATCATCACTGAAACCCCACTTCATCGAATCTTCAGGGCGCCCAGCAACAAAAGCCCAGCAATTGTGTCTGGCATCATGGTGTTTGTCTTTGATGTGCTGAACGAAAGCCTTAGCAGCCTCTACATTTGGGGTATGTGACAGATAGGTAATAAAGCGGCTTTTCTTAATGTCTTCTTCGAAAGTCGCACTGCTTGCCGGGATCAGGTAAGGCTCACTGACGGTCATATCCTGCCGTATTTCTCTGTTATAGGTGGAATAGATCAGGATACCACAACCCCAGTAGTTGCTGTAATTTGTCCTAGGGTTACACACAGACAAAAAAAGGAGGCAATTACCTCCCTTTTATATGCCAAAATAGTTACTGCGCTACATTAATTCCGTTTACTCGCTCCAAAGACACTTTTTCAACTTGAGTATCTTTTCCATTACTTCGAGCAGTTACAACTCCCATTGCTGTTGGAGGGCTTAAACAAAGCAACACCTTGGCCGACAAACACCAGCGACAACTGATGGGTATTGATAAATTGCTCATCGCCACAAATTAACAACAAAACAAAAAAGATTCAGATACCCCCAAAAAACCACCATCCATTTGAAATTAAGAAGAAAAAAAACGTCTCCACCACATAATTCTGATCTACCTCTCCTTTCCCGAACCACAAAAGTTAAACAAATGTTTTAAAAAGGTATTGTAATAGTTGCACAACAGGTTCAGACTATTATTTAACCTACTGACAGGTCAAACCAGTTAAATCAAATCCGGCACAGACCGGAACTCATGGAGATAGAAGATGATTTACCAAGGTGAAACCCTATCCGCTCGCTATCTAGAAGATGGCATCGCCGAGCTCAACCTCAATGCTCCCGGCGCAATCAACAAGTTCGATCTAAAAACCCTTGAAAGCTTCAATGAAGCCCTTAATGCTCTCTACCATCAGAGCGACCTCAAGGGCCTACTGATCACATCAAGCAAAGACGCGTTTGTCGTTGGGGCTGATATCACTGAATTTCTCAGCTTATTTACTAAGCCTGTAGAGGAGTTGTCACAGTGGGTAACCCATGCCAACGACATCTTCAATAAACTGGAAGACTTACCGGTTCCAACCCTGTCAGCCGTCAATGGACACGCTCTGGGGGGGGGGTGTGAGTGTATTCTGGCCACCGATCTACGTTTGGCCGATAGCAAAGCCCGCATCGGTTTGCCAGAAACCAAACTCGGTATCATGCCTGGCTTTGGTGGCACCGTCCGCCTGCCCCGCCTGATCGGTGCTGACTCCGCCATGGAGATCATCACCGCCGGTAAAGACAAAAAAGCCCTCGATGCCCTCAAGCTAGGCCTTGTCGATGGCGTTGTCGAACCTGAGCAATTACATTCTGCAGCACTGGCCATGCTGAAAGACGCTATTGCCGGTAAGCTAGACTGGCAATCACGCCGCACCCAGAAAAAAGCACCGCTGACTCTTAACAAAATCGAAGCGACCATGAGCTTTACCATGGCCAAAGGCATGGTTGCCCAAGTCGCCGGACCACATTACCCGGCGCCAATGGCTGCAGTGAAGGCCATCGAGGAAGCTGCAAGGTGCCAACGAGACGAAGCGCTGGCGATTGAAAACAAACATTTTGTCACCTTGGCTAAAACCGATGTCGCCAAATCACTGGTTGGGATCTTCCTCAACGACCAGTACATCAAGGGGCAAGCAAAAAAAGCGGCTAAAACCGGACAACCCACCAGCAAGGCTATGGTGCTAGGTGCCGGGATAATGGGTGGTGGCATAGCCTACCAATCGGCGCTCAAAGGCGTACCAGTACTGATGAAAGACATCAGCGATGCGTCCCTCGATCTCGGTATGGGAGAAGCAGCTAAGCTGCTGAACAAGCAGCTCGAACGCGGGCGTATTGATGGCCTAGGTATGGCAAAAGTCCTTAGCGGGATCACTCCAAGCCTACACTACGCTGGTGCAGAAGAGGCCGACATAGTGGTTGAAGCCGTGGTCGAAAACCCTAAAATCAAAGCGGCAGTACTTAGTGAAGTCGAAGGCTTGGTGGGTGAAAATACCGTACTAACCTCTAATACTTCGACGATCCCTATCAACTTACTCGCCAAGTCACTAAAACACCCAGAGAAGTTCTGTGGGATGCATTTCTTCAACCCAGTGCACCGTATGCCTTTGGTCGAAATTATCCGCGGTGAACAGACCTCTGACGAAACCATCAACCGAGTTGTCGCCTATGCCGCCAAGATGGGTAAATCCCCTATTGTGGTAAACGACTGCCCGGGGTTCTTCGTTAACCGTGTGTTGTTCCCTTACTTCGCCGGCTTTAGCCTGCTGCTACGCGACGGGGCCAACTTCCAGCAAATCGACAAAGTGATGGAGAAACAATTTGGCTGGCCAATGGGTCCAGCCTATCTATTGGATGTAGTCGGTATTGATACTGCGCACCATGCTCAGGCCGTGATGGCTGAAGGCTTTCCTGCGCGAATGGGCAAAGACTACAAAGATGGCGTCGATGTGATGTTCGAAAATGGCCGCTATGGTCAGAAGAGTGGACAAGGATTCTATGCCTACAGCACCGATCGCAAAGGTAAGCCAAAGAAAAACGCCGATCCGGATGTGGCCTCTTTGCTTTCGCCGGTCTCAGGCAATGCCTGTCAGTATGATGCTGAAGCAATCATTGCGCGAATGATGATACCAATGATCAACGAAGTGGTTCGCTGCCTAGAAGAAGGGATCATTGCCAGCCCAGCCGAGGCAGATATGGCACTGGTATATGGATTGGGCTTCCCTCCATTCCGTGGCGGCGTATTCCGCTACCTCGACACCCTTGGCGTGGCCAACTATGTCCAGCTGGCAGATAGCTATGCTCACCTTGGTGCTGTCTACGAAGTACCGGCAGGGCTGCGAGAGAAGGCCGCCCAAGACGGCCGCTACTACCCAGTATCGAGCAACGCGTGATCATGGCTTAAGGATGAGGAATTGAAAATGAATAACGTTGTAATCGTTGATTGTATCCGTACACCGATGGGTCGCTCAAAAGGCGGAGCCTACCGCCATGTCCGCGCAGAAGACTTGTCAGCCCACCTGATGAAAGGACTGCTGGCACGCAATCCACAAATTGATCCGGGCAGTATTGAAGATATCTACTGGGGCTGTGTCCAGCAGACACTGGAGCAAGGTTTCAATATTGGCCGCAACGCCGCTCTGCTCGCCGGGATCCCCCACACCGTTGGCGCAACAACCGTCAACCGCCTATGCGGCTCCTCTATGCAGGCGCTACATGATGCAGCCCGTGCGATCATGGTTGGCGATGCCGATACCTGTATCATCGGTGGGGTCGAACACATGGGCCACGTCCCAATGAACCACGGGGTCGACTTCCACCCTGGAATGTCAAAGTCCGTCGCAAAGGCGGCAGGAATGATGGGGCTGACGGCAGAAATGCTGGGGCGTATGCACGGTATCAACAGGGAAATGCAGGATGCCTTTGCTGCCCGCTCCCACCAGCGTGCCCATGCCGCCACGATAGAAGGCCGGTTTGCCAGCGAAATCCTTCCGACTGAAGGTCATGATGTCGATGGCCGCCTGACGCTATTGACTCAGGATGAGGTGATCCGCCCAGAGACCACAGCTGAGTCCCTAGCCAAACTGCGTCCAGTATTCGATCCGGTCAACGGCACTGTTACCGCTGGCTCTTCTTCTGCTTTATCTGATGGGGCTTCGGCCATGATGGTGATGAGCGAGGATAAAGCCAAGGCGTTGGGGCTGACGATCCGTGCCCGAGTCAAAGCCATGGCAATTGCCGGCTGCGATCCTTCCATTATGGGATATGGGCCGGTCCCGGCCAGTCAAAAAGCACTCAAGCGTGCAGGACTGACTATCGATGATATTGGCATGGTCGAACTCAATGAAGCCTTTGCCGCCCAGTCTTTGCCATGTGCCAAAGATCTCGGGCTGCTGGATGTAGTAGAAGAAAAGGTCAACCTCAATGGTGGTGCCATCGCCCTTGGTCACCCACTAGGATGCTCCGGTGCCCGAATCTCAACCACCCTCATCAATCTGATGGAGCATCAAGATGTTCAGTTTGGTCTTGCGACCATGTGTATCGGCTTAGGTCAGGGAATCGCTACCGTCTTCGAACGGATTGAGTAAGTTCCTGTTATTATTAACAAGCCCGCATTTGCGGGCTTTTTTTGATCTATACCCACTATGCGTAATAAACATAGATAAAATGATTAACTTTCATTTTATTCATAATTGTTTCAGGTCTACACTCATAACCAATTAAGACGCTTGTATAATTTGGAGCATCCCAATGTTTAAGGCACTAGTTCTAAACCAAGAAGAGAAAAAAACCATCGCAACTATCGAGCAGTTGGACGACAGCCATCTTCCTGAAGGTGATGTTCTGATTGATGTCGATTACTCTTCCCTGAACTACAAAGACGGCTTGGCCATCACAGGTAAAGGTAAGATCATCCGTAACTTCCCTATGGTGCCGGGTATTGACCTTGCTGGTACTGTCGTCAGCTCTGAAGATAACCGCTACCAGATCGGTGACAAAGTAGTTCTGACTGGCTGGGGTGTGGGTGAAAACCATTGGGGCGGCATGGCACAACGTGCTCGCCTAAAAGCTGATTGGCTGGTTCCACTACCAACAGGTTTTGACAGTAAGAAAGCGATGATGGTAGGTACCGCTGGTTTCACCGCTATGCTATGTGTGCAAGCGCTACTTGATGCAGATGTTAAACCTGAATCAGGTGAAATTCTTGTAACCGGAGCCAGTGGTGGTGTCGGCTCAGTCGCTGTTACTCTACTCGCACAACTAGGCTACAAAGTAGCAGCGGTAACTGGCCGCATAGAGCAGAACGGTCCGCTATTAGAGAAGCTAGGTGCGAGCCGCATTATTGACCGCACCGAATTCGAAGAACCAGCCCGTCCGCTTGAAAAGCAAATTTGGGCAGGTGCCGTCGATACGGTAGGTAGCAAAGTCTTAGCGAAAGTACTGGCACAGATGGACTACAACAGCGCAGTTGCAGCATGTGGTCTAGCAGGCGGTTTTGATCTGCCAACAACGGTTATGCCATTTATCTTGCGTAATGTCCGTCTGCAGGGTATTGACTCGGTAATGTGTCCAACAGAAAAGCGTATCGCGGCTTGGGAAAAGCTGGTTGAATTGTTGCCAGAGAGTTTCTACCAGCAAGCCTGTACCGAAGTTGAACTCGACGAAGCGCCTAAATATGCTGACGATATTACCAACGGTCAAGTAACCGGTCGTGTTGTGATCAAGCTGTAATTTTCCACGACAATATCGCAAGAAAAAGCCGGGATTAATCCCGGCTTTTTTGTACCTGTTTGTATATTCAGCCCAGCCCCATGTCATCAATTCGCTTGGCGATCAAACGGCTGCACTCCTCTTTTACAATCGCCCGCAACCACTCCTGGGCAGGCGAATGCTCACAGCGAGGGTGCCAGATCATTGAATAATCAAACGGCGTAAAGGCAAACGGCAATGGTTTCACAGCCAAGTCATAACGTTCAGCAACCAAATAGGCCAAATCGGCCGGGACAGTAATGATCAGCGGCATGGTATCGACAATGGCCAAAGCTGCCTCAAGGTGGTACGCCCGCAACACCATTTTACGCTTGGGCTGCCCCACCAAGGATTGCTCTATCAATGCCTTCACACCATCACTGATCGCAATCATCGCATGGGGATACGCCAAGTAATCCGCAAGGCTCATGTCGACATTGGCTAACGGGTGTTGCTTCGAGAGCAGGCACAACACACCGACCCGGCCGAGTATTTCGCTGCGCAGCGGCTCAACGGGTCCGGTTGGTCGGCATATGGCCAAGTCTGCCCCTTCATAGGTGAGCTGATCCGCCAACCGGTCATGCTGTAGCGGCAGGAACTCGAACGATACCTCCGGTGCCTCCTCGTAAATCCGCGGCAAAGCAAACGGCAAAATGGTCTGCATCGCGTAGTCCGTTGTCGCGATAGTAAAGGTTTGATCGCAGCAACGCGGATCGAACTCAACCGGAGAGAGTAACTGCCGCAGAGACTCCAGCGGATCACCCAATGCCCGATCAAACTCCAATGCCTTTTCGGTCGGGATCAAATGCTGGCCCTGACGGGTAAACAGCGGATCACCCAATAAATCACGCAACCGGCCCAGCACCCGGCTCATCGCCGACTGACTGAGGTTCAAACGGCTTGCGGCCTTGCTGACACTGCTTTCTTCTATCAGTACCCGCAACGCCACTAGCAAATTCAAATCACGGCGATAGATGTCTTCTAATTCCACAATGCGCTACCTTGGGAGGAGGTTTGGTATTATTCTATCGTGCAGATAAAAAAAATCCCGCTATAAAAGCGGGGAAGCCCAAGAAAACTGGGGGAGTGTAGTAGATATGCAATGTTAGCGTTCTTCTTCCTCGAGCTCGGGAGAATTGGTTAGCTCGAGCCAAAGTCCTAGCGCGGCGGCAATCAAACCTCCAAGCGCCATAAAGCTGGTGTTATCGGGCGCACGTAGCATCAGTGAGCAAAACGTGATGAAGCACAGTACGCTGTAAATAGTCAGGCGATCCATCTGAGTCAACATAAGTCCCTCCTAATCCTTCAGAAGATAAACGTTAATGACTTGTTAATCACGTTACACGTTTTGTTTTGATTTGCCAACACTTATTGATTAATTCTTGCCCATAAGTATGATCACAGTCTTCAACAGAAAATGTAGATGCTATGACCGCTATTTTTGACAATCCCACCCACAGTTTGGAAGCAGAAGGGCTTCGCTGCCCAGAGCCTGTGATGATGGTGCGTAAAACCGTAAGGAAAATGGCCGAAGGCGATACCCTGCTCGTCACTGCCGATGACCCTTCAACAACAAGGGATATTCCCAGTTTTTGCCGATTCATGGATCACACCTTAATCGCAGCCGAAACAGAAAGCCTTCCTTACCGTTATCTGATCAGAAAAGGCACCAACTGACCCCGATTAAAAAAGGCAGCTCGATGAGCTGCCTTTTTACTATTCAGATACCAGCTAATCGCTAATCATCATTTCGGTAAGAGTCACGCAATTGTCGGTTGGCCTTCTCAAGCTCGTGGCGCAAATCGCGGATCTCCTTTTTCATCGGTAACACATAGCGCAAGCGCACCAAAGCATCCACCGACAGGTAAGTCGTCACAATAGCTCCGACCACCATCGGTACCCACATGTCAGTCAGCACCATACCAAGAATGTTCAGCGCCAACGCAAAGTTGAATAACCAGAATTGACTCTGGGGTGATATTGCAAGAAAACGGTTCATAACCCCCTCCTGTACAGCGACAACCGTCCATAAGTTCTGATTTCAACATATCACGCTAACGTTCCCGACTCTGCTGCTAGGTTCACACTTTAATCCCTTGCTATCAAAGCGTCATATGGGCTTGTGAATAAGAACATAGATCCCGTCCGTTTCACGTGAAACACGCATTTGCCCGTTACATGCCAAACGCTGCAGCCAGTGCCAAGCCGAAAAACAAGGATGCAGTAATTTTACGGATCAGGCCCAACGGCATGCGCTCTGCAGACAGTTTACCGATCAACACCACTGGTACATTCGCCAACAACATACCTATGGTCGTTCCCAGTACAACCCACACCAGAGCATCGCTGTATTTGGCTCCCAGCATGGTGGTCGCCACTTGGGTTTTGTCACCAATTTCAGCAATAAAGAACGCAATAAAGCTGGCCACGAACGGGCCACGGTTCGACACGGCTTCGTCGTCATCCAATTTATCGGGGATCAGAATCCAACCGGCCATGGCGACAAAGCTCACCACCAAGACCCACTTGAGCACTTCAGGGGTTAGATAATCTGCCACTACAACGCCAAGCCAAGCGGCCAAGGCATGATTGGCAATGGTAGCAAAGAAAATTGCTAGAATGATGGGAATAGGTTTACGGTAGCGACTGGCCAGCAGCAATGACAACAATTGGGTTTTATCACCAATTTCCGCCAAGGCAACAGAAGTAATAGAGATAGCTAAAACACTCACGACATGCTCTTTGGGGCGAGGAAAATAACAAAAAACCACAGGTAAACGTGCACGCCCCACCCCGGTTCATGCTGGTTTACCGATGGTCTCGCCAAACTCACTAGTAGGATATACGTGAGTCACAAACGCCATGAAGATTTTGCTTCAATTATGTTGACGTTTATCTTGTCAGAACAAGAGGCTACTCCCCAAAGGAGCAGCAATTCTACACACAGTCCTTTGTAATCACAAGGCGCAAAAAAGGAGCCGCATGGGCTCCTTTTTTGCCAATCACTAAATGACCAGATATTAACCTTGCGGTGATAAAACGATCTCTACACGGCGATTTTGTGCACGGCCCTGCTCATTATCATTCGACGCAATAGGGTGCGACTCACCCATACCTTTGGTCACGAGACGATTGCTTGCTACACCGCCACGCAGTAGCTCATTGCTTACTTCACTGGCACGTACCTGTGAAAGACGAAGGTTATAAGAGGCAGCACCAGTGCTATCGGTAAAACCATACACGTTAAGCATGGTTTCATCATATTCTTTAGCAACTAACGCCACATTAGACAACGCCGTCTTTGCTTGGCCACTTAATGCCGTGTCATCTACACCAAAGGTGATAGTGTTTGGCATGTTAAGTACAATGTTATCGCCATCACGAGTTACGCTGATCCCGGTTGATTGCAATTGCTTACGCAGTTCAGCTTCCTGCACATCCATGTAGTAACCAATTCCGCCACCCAGCGCAGCACCCGAAGCTGCACCGATCAGGGCACCTTTCCCTCGGTCACTCTTGCTAGAAGAAGCCACGCCGATCGCCGCACCGGCAACAGCGCCAATGAGAGAGCCACTGGTCGCTTTTGCTGTTTGCTCTTCACCGGTATACGGGTTAGTCGTTGAACACCCAGTCGCCACCACAGCAGTTGCCGTAGCAAACACCAAGTTACGCATCCACTTGCTAGACTTAGCGCGATTAGTCAAATCCATATTGTTTACCTTTAGTCTTCTCGGCTATATGCCGATGTAATTGTGTGCAGCTTCTTTATAGCTCAAAGCTATTTCATTGGCGCCAGCATTGTATCTGTCTGCCAGCAGCAGATATCAGAACAATGTCAAAAAATCCGTTTGCCCTATCAGATCAGGCCTATTAATTTAAGCAAATTAAACAAAGATGACCAAAAAATATGCACTAGCCCTACTCGCTTAAGTGCTGCCGAGGTATACTGGATAGTTACTAAAAATCTCTCAATCCATTAATCACGCGAAGCTGACAATGCAGAAATACGATATTAAAACCTTTCAGGGCATGATCCTCGCGCTGCAGGATTACTGGGGCCAACAAGGTTGTACTATTGTGCAACCTCTGGACATGGAAGTCGGTGCAGGTACCTCTCACCCAATGACATGTCTTCGTGCTTTGGGTCCAGAACCAATTGCAGCGGCGTATGTACAGCCATCTCGCCGTCCTACCGACGGTCGCTACGGCGAAAACCCAAACCGCCTTCAGCACTACTACCAGTTCCAGGTGATCATCAAACCATCACCGGATAACATCCAGGAGCTATACCTAGGCTCGCTGGAAGCATTGGGCATCGACACCCAAATTCACGATATCCGCTTTGTAGAAGATAACTGGGAAAACCCAACATTGGGTGCCTGGGGTCTTGGCTGGGAAGTGTGGTTGAACGGTATGGAAGTGACTCAGTTTACTTACTTCCAACAAGTCGGCGGCCTTGAGTGTAAGCCGGTAACCGGTGAGATCACTTACGGTATCGAACGCTTGGCGATGTACATCCAGGGCGTTGACTCTGTGTACGATTTGGTTTGGACCGACGGCCCGCTAGGTAAAGTTACCTACGGTGACATCTTCCACCAGAACGAGGTGGAACAGTCTACATACAACTTCGAACATGCTGATGTTGATTTCCTATTCACCTTCTTCGACCAGTGCGAAAAAGAGTGTAAAGAACTGCTAGAGCTTGAGACGCCACTGTCGCTACCAGCATACGAGCGAATTCTGAAAGCCGGTCATGCCTTCAACTTACTTGATGCGCGTAAAGCCATCTCGGTTACCGAGCGCCAGCGCTACATCCTGCGTATTCGTAACCTGACCAAACAAGTTGCAGAAGCCTACTACGCATCTCGTGAAGCCCTAGGCTTCCCTATGTGTAAAACAAACAAGTAAGGATACGGCATGAGCGATATGAATTTCCTGATTGAACTCGGTACCGAAGAGCTACCACCAACGGCTCTACGTACCCTTGCCGAAGCGTTTGCAACTAACTTCGAATCTGAGCTACAAACTGCCGACCTTGCTCACCAAGGTGTGAAATGGTTTGCCGCTCCTCGCCGCTTGGCACTGAAGGTTTCAGCGCTAGCCGCTGGGCAGCCGGATAAAGTCGTCGAAAAACGTGGTCCTGCAGTTACAGCGGCATTCGATGCTGACGGTAACCCGACCAAAGCCGCTCAAGGTTGGGCGCGCGGTAATGGGATCACTGTTGACCAAGCTGAACGCTTGAAGACCGATAAAGGTGAATGGCTACTTTACAAGCAAGAAGTCAAAGGCAAGCCAGCGCAACAGTTGCTTTGCGATCTTGCTGCTGCAGCCCTGTCCAAGCTTCCTATCCCTAAACCGATGCGCTGGGGTGACAAAGAAACCCAGTTTATCCGTCCGGTTAAAACACTCACCATGCTGTTGGGAGAAGAGCTGATCCCTGGCACGATTCTGGGTGTTGAGTCTGCACGCGTGATCCGCGGTCACCGCTTCATGGGTGAGGCTGAGTTTACTATCGACAATGCTGACCAATACCCAGCGCTTCTTGAAGAGCGCGGTATGGTGATGGCTGATTACGAAGCGCGTAAAGCTATCATCCTTGAGGGTGCACAAAAAGCCGCTGAAGAAGTTGGTGGTATTGCCGATCTCGAAAACGACCTGGTTGAAGAAGTCACTTCTTTGGTTGAATGGCCAGTGGTTCTGACTGCCTCGTTCGAACAAGACTTTTTGAATGTACCTTCTGAAGCCTTGGTTTACACCATGAAAGGTGATCAGAAGTACTTCCCGGTCTACGATGCAGACGGTAACCTTCTACCGAAGTTTATCTTCGTGTCGAATATCATTTCGAAAGACCCAAGCCAGATCATCAGCGGTAACGAGAAAGTGGTTCGCCCTCGCCTAGCGGATGCAGAGTTCTTCTTCAATACTGACCGTAAGCGACCGTTGATCGAACGCCTGTCTGAACTTGACGGTGTTTTGTTCCAGAAGCAACTAGGCTCTCTGCGCGACAAGACAGACCGTATCACCGCCCTGGCTGGCTACATTGCCCAGCAAATCGGTGGTGATGTCGAGCATGCTGAACGTGCAGGCTTGCTGTCTAAATGTGACTTGATGACCTCAATGGTATTTGAGTTCACCGACACCCAAGGTGTGATGGGCATGCACTATGCACGCCACGACGGTGAAGCGGAAGAAGTCGCTGTTGCACTGAATGAACAGTACATGCCTCGCTTTGCCGGTGATGACCTACCAAGCAGTAATGTCTCTGCTGCCGTTGCGATGGCTGATAAGCTAGATACCTTAGTGGGTATCTTCGGTATCGGTCAGGCACCAAAAGGGAGTGACCCATTTGCCCTTCGCCGTGCCGCATTGGGTATCCTGCGTATCATCGTAGAAAAAGGTTACAACCTCGACCTTATCGATCTGATTGGTAAAGCGCGCGAACTGCTGGCTGACAAACTTACCAACCAAAACGTCGAAGCTGAAGTTATCGACTTCATGCTTGGCCGTTTCCGTGCTTGGTACCAAGACGAAGGCCACAGTGTTGATGTGATCCAGGCAGTATTGGCACGACGCCCTACCCAGCCGGCTGACTTCGACAAGCGTGTTAAAGCCGTTAGCCACTTCCGTTCGCTTGATGCCGCAGAGTCACTGGCAGCAGCAAACAAGCGTGTAGGCAATATCCTGGCGAAGTTCGATGGCGAATTATCCGCTGAAATCAACCGTGAGCTTTTGGTTGAAGACGCTGAAAAAGCATTGGCAGAAAACGTTGAAACCATGCTGGCTTCACTAACGCCAATCTTCGACAACGGTGACTATCAGCAAGCACTATCTGAACTAGCGACCCTACGTGAAGCCGTGGATGCTTTCTTTGATAACGTTATGGTTATGGCTGATGATGAGCAACTGAAAGTGAACCGCCTAACGATGCTTAACCTGCTTCGTAACGAGTTCCTTAAAGTCGCAGATATCTCGCTTCTGCAAAAGTAATATCGCTTTACCAACAGATATTCTTTGCTAGAGCCCCAGTTTCTACTGGGGCTTTTTTTATGTCGGTTTCAAAACAAGATTGTGCTTATCTCCCCGCCATCTCATCCACAAATAAAGACCTCCAGCCAATCCCATCGTTGCTGCAACTTGGTGGTTTCACGTGAAACAGGCTTCACCACAAAATGAAAATCAAATACTCCCTCTTTGTTTCACGTGGAACATTAAACTAATACCATCAGTTCAACTTCCCCAACTACCGCGTATAAACAAGCGTCAGTAAAGGTTATATGAGTGATTAAGCTAGAGCAGGAAAATCAGGTATTACAAAGGGTTTAATAAAATACGTTGTTAAGGTATGTTGACGAACAGCACAACATAAACCATAACCATATCGAATAAGATAAATACAGCACACCGAGGTCAGACGTAAAGATGGAGTTTTCTACATTTGGTGACAAGTTCGCCCGCTACTCAGGTATCACCCAGTTGATGGATGATTTGAACGACGGATTACGCAACCCCGATGCCATCATGCTCGGCGGGGGTAACCCAGCCCAGATCCCTGAAATGGTAGAGTACTTCAACCAGCTCTGTAGCCAAATGGCCACCACCGGTGAGCTTACCCAGGCACTGACCAATTACGACGGACCACAAGGCAAAAATGTATTCATCAACGCCCTCGCCAAATTGCTCAGCTCACGCTATGGCTGGGACATCAGCGCCAAAAATATTGCCCTGACCAACGGTAGCCAAAGTGCCTTCTTTAACTTGTTCAATCTACTCGCTGGTAAATTCGAGAACGGTAAAAAGAAAAAAATCTTATTGCCACTGGCACCGGAATACATCGGTTACGGTGACTCCGGCCTGAGTGATGATATGTTTATTTCATACAAACCGGAAATCAGCCTGCTTGATAACGGATTGTTCAAATACCATGTCGACTTCAACCACTTGGTGGTCGATGACAGTATTGGGGCTATCTGTGCCTCACGTCCTACCAACCCTACCGGCAATGTCTTGACCGACGGTGAAATCCAGCACCTAGATCAGCTTGCACGCGAGCATGACATCCCACTGATCATTGACAATGCCTATGGCATGCCATTTCCCGATATCATTTTTGAAGAGGTCACCCCACTTTGGAATGACAACACTATCTTGTGTATGAGCCTGTCCAAGCTTGGGTTGCCCGGTGTACGTTGCGGTATTGTGGTCGCCAAAGAAGAGATAGCGACGGCTATTGCCAATATGAACGGAGTGCTCAGCCTAGCACCTGGTAGCGTCGGCCCTGCCCTTGGCTATAAGATGATTGAGCAGAACGATTTGATGCGACTAAGTGAAGACGTCATAAAACCTTTCTACTTACGTAAGTCCAAGCATGCCGTGGAAATGCTGCAACAAGCCATTACTGACCCTAGATTCAGGATCCACAAACCGGAAGGGGCAATGTTCCTGTGGCTATGGTTCGAGGATTTGCCCATCAATACCATTGAACTATACCGCCGACTCAAGGCCCGTGGTGTGCTGATTGTTCCCGGCGAGTACTTCTTTATTGGCTTGGATGAAGACTGGCAACATGGCCATGAATGCCTGCGGATGAATTATGTTCAAGAAGATGATGTGATGCGAAGAGGCATCGACATTATTGCTGAAGAAGTAGAAAAAGCGTATCAAGGACTCTGATGAGCTAGCCCTCCCTCTCGAGGAATACTCACACAAGACAGGCTACCTAAGGTAGCCTGTTTTTATTTATCCGTCCGTATCAACAAGACCGCGTTAGACCATCAGCTTGTAACACCCTACCCATAAGCTATCGCCTACGTTCAAACTTTAATTGATATGGTTTTATCAGAGAGGTAACAGGCTGGATGCCAACACAGTTTCACGTGAAACATAGAAAGGCTGGTTCGCTACCGATTCAATGCAGGATAAGTTGTCACTAACAAGGAATACAAAAAAGGCCAGCACCATGGCTGACCTTTCACTTCTCTATGGGCTAATCAGGAGCAGTCCCGATCACTCGCCTTCTAACAGACGGCTGCCGTTAATCGCTATCTTGCGAGGCTTTTGCTCTTCAGGGATCTCACGTTCGAGGTCAATATGAAGTAGGCCATTTTCCATTTCGGCTCCAACGACTTTTACGTAGTCGGCCAACTGGAATTTACGCTCAAAGTCGCGCTCGGCGATACCTTGATAAAGGTACTGACGCTCAGTATCACCTGTGGCTTCACGGGTACCACGGACAATCAGTTTGTTTTGTTGCTGGGTGATATCCAGATGCTCATCAGCAAAGCCGGCCACTGCCATAGTAATGCGGTAATGGTTCTCGTCTTGTTGCTCAATGTTATACGGTGGGTAGCCAGCGTTGGCATTCGTTGCTGATTTTTCCATTTGGTTGAACAGACGATCAAAGCCGATAGCAGAGCGGTATAGAGGAGTGAAATCTAGGTTTCGCATATAGTTTATCCTTCTTTAGAAGCAATAGAATTTACGATTGAATTGTCGAAGTGGCTTTCCTTTTGCGGACAAGCCGGTTGCAGGCCCAACCTGTGGCACCATGCTCTTCATTAATAGATATAGGGGTGACCAAATGTCATTCCAACCCCTATCGCAAAAATTATTTTTGTTTCCTCTCCGCCTCGCCTAAACACTAACCTTGGACGTATATCGGCCACTATGTACTTACCACGCAACCAGAGTTCCAAAAAAAACGCCGCACGAATGTGCGGCGCTTTCAATCTTGCTCATGCGAGTGGATATTAGATATCCAAGTTTGCATTCAGGGCGTTAGCTTCAATAAAGTTACGACGAGGCTCTACATGATCACCCATCAAAGTCGTAAACAATTCATCGGCTGCAACCGCATCGTTGATGTTTACCTGCATCATGCGACGGGTTTCTGGATCCATAGTGGTTTCCCACAACTGATCTGGGTTCATCTCGCCTAGACCTTTGTATCGCTGTAGAGAAAGACCACGGCGTGACTCTTTTATCAACCAGTCTAGCGCTTCTTTGAAGCTGGTGACCGGCTGCTTGCGTTCACCACGCTGAACATAGGCAGACTCGTCAAGTAACTCAAACAACGCTTCAGATAAATCCGCTAGCTTGCTGTACTCTTTCGAGTTAAGCAAATCAGCACTCAGCAAGTATTCATGTTCAACACCATGGGTACGAACGATAACTTTCGGCAACCACAGGCCGCTTTCCTCATCGCGCACAACCTCGAAGCTGTACTGGCTCTCACCAGATTGCTTAGCATTCAGTGCAAGGATCAGTGCTTTCACCCAACCTTCAACATCGCTTTCGCTGTTAAGCATCTCGGCAGACAAACGTGGTTGATAGATAAACTCATTGAGCATCAGTATCGGGTAGCGACGGCTCATGCGCTCAACCAGTTTGGTGGCACCGTTGAATTGCTTAACCAACGTTTCAAGAGCTTCACCAGAAATCGCAGGTGCATCTTCTGAAGTAAACAGTGCTGCGTTGTCCAATGCCAGGGTCACCTGGTACTGACCCATATCTTCGTCATCCTGGATGTATTGCTCTTGCTTACCCTTCTTCACTTTGTACAGTGGAGGCTGGGCAATATAGATGTGGCCACGCTCGATAAGCTCTGGCATTTGACGATAGAAGAACGTCAGCAACAGCGTACGGATGTGGGAACCATCGACATCAGCATCTGTCATGATGATGATGTTGTGGTAACGCAGTTTATCCGGGTTGTACTCGTCGCGACCGATACCACAGCCCATTGCCGTAATGAGCGTTGCAACTTCCTGAGAAGACAGCATCTTATCGAAGCGTGCTTTCTCAACGTTCAGGATCTTACCTTTAAGCGGTAGGATAGCCTGGTTCTTACGGTTACGACCCTGCTTGGCACTACCGCCCGCAGAGTCACCCTCCACTATGTATAGTTCAGAGAGGGCTGGATCTTTTTCCTGACAATCGGCTAGTTTGCCCGGTAGGCCGGCGAGATCGAGCGCGCCTTTACGACGAGTCATTTCACGCGCTTTACGCGCCGCTTCACGGGCACGAGAGGCGTCGATAATCTTAGAACAAACGGTCTTGGCATCTGCTGGGTTTTCCAGAAGGAATTCACTCAGCTTCTCACCCATGGTTGATTCAACGGCCGGCTTAACTTCACTCGATACCAGCTTGTCTTTGGTCTGGCTTGAGAACTTAGGATCCGGCACTTTCACCGACACAACCGCCGTCAGGCCTTCACGGGCATCGTCACCCGATGTCGCCGTTTTGGCTTTCTTCGAATAACCTTCTTTGTCCATGAAGTTATTCAAGGTACGGGTCAACGCACCACGGAAACCTGCCAGGTGGGTACCACCATCACGCTGTGGGATATTGTTGGTGAAACAGTAAATGTTTTCCTGGAAGCCATCATTCCACTGCATCGCCACTTCAACACCGATACCGTCTTCACGGGTGAAATCAAAGTGGAATACTTTCGGGTGGATAGGCGTTTTATTGCGGTTCAAGTGCTCAACAAAGGCACGGATACCACCTTCGTACATGAAGTGATCTTGCTTGTCTTCTTCACGCTCGTCGATCAGACGGATAGACACACCTGAATTCAGGAAAGACAGTTCACGTAGGCGTTTGGCCAGAATTTCATAATGGAATTCGATGTTTGTGAAGGTTTCAGCACTTGGCCAGAAACGGATGCGGGTACCGGTTTTGTCGGTATCGGCAATCACACCTAGAGGTGCTTCAGGCTCACCATGACGGTAAATCTGCTGGTGTACAGCACCACCGCGGTTAATCGTCAGTTCCACTTTTTCAGACAGGGCGTTCACCACTGACACACCTACCCCGTGCAGACCACCGGATACCTTGTAGGAGTTGTCATCGAACTTACCACCGGCGTGAAGTACCGTCATGATAACTTCCGCTGCCGACACGCCTTCTTCAGGGTGCAATTCAGTCGGGATACCACGACCATCATCACTGACAGATACAGATCCATCTTCGTGGATGGTGACAATGATATCTTCACAGTGGCCAGCAAGAGCTTCATCGATAGAGTTATCGACTACCTCAAATACCATGTGGTGCAAGCCTGTACCGTCATCGGTATCGCCAATATACATCCCTGGGCGCTTACGTACCGCATCAAGGCCCTTAAGTACCTTGATACTTGATGAATCGTAGTTGTTGGACATTGAGTTACTCTCGCTTAAATTATCCTGCGGTTATTTTACCGTGTTCCACATGAAACATCTTGCCATTTTCATCATGCATTTCTGCTATTTGCTCAATGCTGATTGCACTGATAAAAACTTGCGCCCCGGTCTCTTTCAACCGCTGCGCCAACAGTGCCCGACGATGGCTATCCAGCTCGGAAGCAAAATCATCAATTAAATATATACACTGCTTACCCGTTGCTTCGGTCAGGTGCAATCCTTGCGCGAGGCGCAAAGCACACACCATCAGCTTGAGCTGACCTCGGGAAAGCACATCCTCTACTGGGGTGCCGGCCACTTTCACTCGCAAGTCCGCTTTGTGCGGCCCGCTGGCGGTGTAACCCAATTGGCTATCCCGTTCAAAATTACGCTGAAGCAGTTCAGCATAAGGGGTGTCTTTTTCCCAACCTCGGTAGTACCCGAGTTGGATATCAAATTCCGGCAAAAAGATTTCGCAGATCTCTTTGGCTTTGAGCTTTACGGCATCAAGATAGTCATGGCGCCATTGCGAAATCTGTTCCGCCAAAACACTGAGCTCCTGATCCCAGTAGCTCAATTCACGATAATACCGAGCGGTTTTGAGCAAGGCATTGCGCTGTTTGGTTAACCGTTTTACTCGCATCCAGGCATGGTAGAACTGCGGTTCCACGTGAAACACGCCCCAATCAATAAAGGCGCGGCGGAACTTCGGTCCACCAATCAATAAGTCAAAGCCTTCCGGCGTGATTAGTTGCAAAGGCAGCAGTTGGGCCAATTGGGCTAACTTTTGGTTCCCTTCACCACCAATTTTAAGCTCGGTGGTGCCATCACGCTTCTTGTTGATGCCAACAGGTAGTTCGATAGCTGAAGGGGATTGCAACCGGCCATGGACAAACAGCTGTTGCTGCTCATGACGGATCACCCTGCCTGTCAGGTGACTGCGGAACGAACGGCCATGGCCGAGGTAGTGGATCGCTTCTAAAACACTGGTCTTGCCGCTGCCATTGGCCCCAACAAGAAAATTGAAGCCTGGCGACAACAACAAGTCACAGGCTTCAATGTTTCGAAAATCTTTGACGATCAGGCGTGTTAGCGACATGACCCTACAGCCTAATTGGCATCACCACATACATGGCTTCGCCGCTGGCACTGTCTTCCAGCAAGGCACTGGCATTGGCATCGGTCAGCGACCAGCGTACCTGCTCACATTTAAGAGTATTAAGTACATCAAGCACATAACTAACGTTGAAACCAATTTCGAGTGCTTCGCCCTGGTAGTCGACGTCCAAAAACTCTTCGGCTTCTTCCTGCTCAGGGTTATTGGCAGTAATGCGCATCTCACCCGGAGAAAGGTTCACTCTCACGCCGCGGAACTTTTCATTCGATAAGATAGCAGCACGGGAGAAAGCCTTACGCAATTCGTCACAGCTCGCCTCGACCACCTTATTGCTGTTCTGCGGCATCACGCGGCGGTAATCAGGGAAGCGACCATCAACCAGCTTGGAAGTGAAGATATAGTTATTCACTTCGGCACGGATATTGGAATGACCAATTTGCAGACGGATCTCTTCATCAGGGCTATCGAGCAGACGCATCAGCTCCATGACCCCTTTACGTGGGACAATGATCTGCTTGGCTGGCAACACATCATTTGTCGCCACTGCACACACTGCCATTCGGTGGCCATCGGTAGCTACCGAACGCAATTGCTGGCCATCTGTTTCAAACAGCATACCATTTAGATAGTAACGGACATCCTGATGAGCCATCGAAAATTGGGTGCTATCGATAAGCTGCCGCATCTGGCCTTGAGGCAGGGTAATTTCTACTTCACTCTGCCAATCTTCGATATTTGGAAAATCTGCCGCAGGCAGTACTGATAGCGTATAGCGGCTACGGCCAGAGCGGATGATGGCGCGATCACCTTCGAGGGAGACAGAGATATTGGCACTGTCTGGCAAGCCACGGCAAATATCTAGGAATTTGCGCGACGGGACGGTTACAGCCCCCTCTTCAACATCCCCTTCCAGGGCCAGCTTGGCAATCATCTCAACTTCAAGGTCGGTACCCGTCATAGACAGGCAACCCTGCTCAACAACCAACAGAATATTACCGAGGATAGGCAATGAAGGGCGGCTCCCCAATGCACCAGAGACCTGCTGCAGGGGTTTTAATAGCTGTTCGCGTGCAACTGTAAATTTCATATTAAGATGACAGTGTTCTTATTAGGTTAGAATAATCTTCTTTGATGTCATGGCTTTCCTCACGCAGCTGCTCAATCTTGCGGCATGCGTGTAGCACCGTTGTATGATCCCGGCCACCAAAGGCATCACCGATCTCCGGCAAGCTATGGTTGGTCAACTCTTTTGCCAAAGCCATCGCCATCTGGCGCGGGCGTGCAACCGAGCGGGAGCGGCGCTTGGATAGCATATCAGCCATCTTAATTTTATAGTACTCGGCCACGGTCTTTTGAATATTATCGATCGTGACCAGTTTTTCCTGCAAGGCCAGCAAATCTCGCAGCGCCTCACGGACAAAATCAATCGTGATTGCACGGCCGGTAAAGTTGGCATTGGCGATCACGCGGTTTAGAGCCCCTTCCAACTCACGGACATTGGAGCGCAGACGTTTGGCAATGAAGAATGCAACTTCATCCGCCAACCGGATATTGTGGTCTTCAGCCTTTTTCATCAAGATCGCGACGCGGGTTTCCAACTCCGGTGGCTCAATAGCGACCGTCAGGCCCCAGCCAAAACGCGATTTAAGGCGATCCTCAACCCCGTTAATCTCACGCGGGTAACGGTCAGAGGTCAGGATAATCTGCTGGTTACCTTCTAGTAGTGCATTAAAGGTGTGGAAGAACTCTTCCTGCGAACGCTCCTTGTTAGCAAAGAACTGAATATCATCGATTAAAAGTGCATCGACGCTACGGTAGTAACGCTTGAATTCTTCGATGGCATTGTTCTGCAGCGCCTTAACCATATCCTGAACAAAACGCTCAGAGTGCATGTACACCACTTTGGCGTTGGGCTTACGGTCGGCAATGGCATTGCCAACGGCATGCAACAAGTGGGTTTTACCCAAACCGGTTCCACCGTAGAGGAACAGCGGGTTGTACGCAGCCCCCGGATTATCAGCCACCTGTCGACAAGCAGCCAAACCCAACTGATTCGATTTACCCTCAACAAAGTTGTTGAAATTATGCTTAGGGTTCACGTTTGAACGGTAACCAGACTGCGACTCGGGCTGCACCGGCGACGGCGCAGGCTCCCAGGTACGCGAAGGCGTATCGTCTACAACTTTCGGCGCCGGTGCCGCTACGACAGCAGCAGGAGCCGGTGTCAGGGTCGGCGGAGGCGAAACCCGCTGTGGCGACGGCGCGATAACACGGCGGCTACCCACCTCAAACCGCAGGATCGGCAAATCGTTACCGCAGAACTCATTGAGCAGGCGGTTGATGTTGTTGAGGTACTTATCACGGACCCAATCCAGCACGAAGCGGTTGGGCGCAAACAAGGTCAACGTATTGTCGCTCAACTCGGCTTGAAGCGGTCGAACCCACATACTGAATTCTGTTGCAGGGAGTTCTTCTTGAAGGCGTTGAAGGCACTGCAACCAAAGCGAAGATGACAAGCTCGACTCCACACTGAATAACTAAACACTAAAAGGGATGCAATTTTATACCTGCTGGCTCAGGATCGCCAGCAAAGAGATCGCAGATCAAGTGAATAAGATCTGACTTATTCACATGGATCGCACAATTATACTCGCGATCACCACAATTTTACCCCTGCTTACCCACAAATCCATAAACAATGCCCATTCACAGGCATTACGAAAGGTTATTTAAAATAACCCTAAGTTATTTAAAGAAACCTATTATTAACAGATAGGATAATTCCCACAGAACATCATCACAGCAACCTGAGGAGTAAACAGGATGAAAAGCTGGGTAACAACTTCATTGACTGCAATCGCCCTAACCTTGTCGGTTAGCCAAGCCGCGATGGCTGCCACCGATGTAAAAGTAGGAATGTCAGGACGCTATTTCCCTTTTACTTTTGTTAAGCAAGATCAGCTACAAGGCTTTGAGGTCGATCTGTGGAACGAGATCGGCAAACGCAATGACTACAATGTCGAGTTTGTTACCGCTAACTTCTCTGGTTTGTTCGGATTATTAGAAACAGGTCGAATCGACACTATCTCCAATCAAATCACTATGACCGATGAGCGTAAGGCTAAGTATCTGTTCTCGCAGCCTTATGTCGTCGATGGGGCACAGTTAGTCGTGCGTAAGGGCAATGACGCCATCTCTGGCACAGCCGACCTATCCGGCAAAACCGTTGGGGTAAACCTGGGCTCAAACTATGAGCAGCTCCTGCGCAAACTGGATATCGATGGCAACATCAAGATAAAAACCTACGACACCGGCATCGAACACGACGTCGCCCTGGGCCGCACTGATGCCTTCGTGATGGACCGTCTGTCATCGCTTGAACTCATCAAGAAGGCTAACCTACCACTGGAATTGGCCGGTGAACCGTTCGAGACCATCGAGAATGCCTGGCCGTTCGTACAAGGTGAGAAAGGTGAAAAGCTGCGTGACGAAGTGAACGTAGCACTCGATGCGATGCGCGAAGACGGTACCCTCGCCGAGATTTCGATCAAGTGGTTTGATGCCGACATCACCCACTAGTCACACCTGCTATTCTTCATAACAAAAGGCTCACCCTCGGGTGGGTCTTTGTCGCTGAAAAACCACCGTAAAAAGAAGACACCATATGGGTTTTGATTTTGACTACATGCTTTCCCTGATGCCGATCTTGTTCAAATACCTCGGCACCACGATGGGAATGGCACTCTGGGGCTTAGTTTTCGCTCTGATCATCGCATTGGTACTGGCGTTGCTGCGAACTTACCGCATTCCGGTACTCGATCAACTCAGCCAGCTCTATATCAGCTTTTTCCGCGGTACTCCGCTGCTGGTACAGCTCTTCCTGCTCTATTACGGTCTGCCGCAAGTAATGCCGGTCTTTGTTGGTCTCGATGCCTTTACTGCCTCGGTCATTGGCTTGAGCCTGCATTTTGCCGCCTACATGGCCGAAAGTATCCGCGCAGCTATCCTTGGTGTCGACCGCAGTCAACGCGAAGCCAGCCTGTCCATTGGGATGACCGAACTGCAGGCCATGCGCCGGATCATCCTGCCACAGGCTGCACGGGTTGCACTGCCATCATTGATGAACTATTTCATCGACATGATCAAATCAACCTCGTTAGCTTTCACCCTCGGGGTAGCTGAAATCATGGCGATGGCCCAGATGGAGGCCTCTTCCAGTTTTAAGTTTTTCGAGGCATTCCTTGCCGTTGCCCTTATTTACTGGGGTATAGTGCTTGTCCTGACCCGGGTTCAAAACTGGGCAGAAGCCAAACTCAACAGGGCTTATACACGATGATAAAGATTGAAAACCTGACCAAGCGCTTTGGTGATGCAACCATCTTTTCCGGTCTAGATTTAACTATCAGCAAAGGTGAAATCGTCGTCGTGATCGGCCCATCAGGGACCGGCAAGTCGACACTGCTGCGCTGTGTCAATTTTCTTGAAACCGCCGATGAGGGACACCTCACCCTTGGCGATGTCTCGGTCGACAGCCAGCAGGCCGGCCAAAAAGAGGTGCTGGCACTGCGCCGCAAGACCGGGTTTGTATTCCAGAATTACGCCCTCTTTGCTCACCTGACAGCACGACAAAATATCGCAGAGGGCCTGATCACCGTCAAAGGCTGGAACAAACAGGAAGCTCACCAGAAAGCTCAGCAGATCCTTGACGACATTGGCCTTGGCGATAAGGGCGATCATTACCCAGCCGCTCTGTCTGGCGGCCAACAACAACGGGTCGGGATCGGCCGTGCAATGGCACTCGAAGCCGAACTACTGCTGTTTGACGAACCGACATCGGCACTGGATCCCGAGTGGGTCGGTGAGGTATTGAGCTTGATGCAAAAACTAGCCACCCGGCACCAGACGATGCTGGTGGTTACCCACGAAATGCAATTTGCCCGCGAAGTGGCCGATCGGGTGATCTTTATGGCCGATGGCGGCTTTGTCGAACAAGGCACTCCGGATCAGATCTTCGGTAACCCGCAAGATCCGAGGCTGAAGAAGTTCCTGAGCCAAGTTGGGATCCGTTAAGGATCCTTGCACTCTGGTAAATAGGAAGTATAATTCAGCGCCCGTAGTTTCTACGGGCATAATTATTGACTATTTAAGAGTCAGTGATTACAATTCCGCCTCTTTGATTAGAGGCAACGACTGAAATCAGTCGCTAAACTCTAACCAAACTTAAAAACTGATCAGTTAATTTAAGGTAAAACCCATGAAACGCACTTTTCAACCTTCAGTTCTAAAGCGCAAGCGTAGCCACGGTTTCCGTGCACGCATGGCTACTAAGAACGGTCGCGCAACAATCAACGCTCGTCGCGCTAAAGGCCGTAAGCGTCTTTCTAAGTAATCATCAGATTATTTTGAGTAAGAACGCTTTCTCTCGGGAGTTACGTCTGTTAACTCCCGAACATTACAAAAAAGTCTTCCAGCAAGCTCATCGTGCTGGCTCTCCCCATTTAACTATTCTTGCCCGTAATAACAACCTTGACCATCCGCGTCTTGGCTTGGCTGTCCCGAAGAAACAGATCAAAACTGCCGTTGGCCGTAACAAATTCAAGCGTATCGTGCGCGAGAGTTTCCGCCTGAAGCAACACGATCTGCCTGCTAAGGATTTTGTCGTTATCGCCAAGAAGAGTGCCAGTGAGCTGAGCAACGAAGAACTTTTCAAGCTTTTAGAGAAATTATGGCATCGCCTGTCTCGCCCTTCGCGTGGCTAGTCATCAGACTAGTCCGCTTTTACCAACTAGCAATAAGTCCGCTTATTGGCCCCCGCTGTCGCTTTACCCCTACATGTTCCCAATACGCTATCGAGGCGATAAAAACGCATGGAGCGATAAAAGGTGGTTGGTTCGCAGCGAAACGTCTATTAAGATGTCATCCTTTAACCGACGGTGGTTATGACCCCGTTCCGCCAACCAAGCATAACGACAGAGATAATTAACGATGGATTCCCAACGCAATATTCTGTTAATTGCCCTACTGTTTGTCTCTTTCCTACTGTTCCAACAGTGGAATACTGACAGCAACCCGCAAACGCAGGGTGTAGCGCAACAAGTCAACAACAGTGGTGATGTGCCTTCGCATTCCGCTGATGGTCAGCCTATCACTGACCAAAGCACGTCAAACAACCTAATCACCATTAATACAGATGTACTGGCGCTTACTGTCGATACGCTTGGTGGTGACATCATTGAAGCCAAACTACTGGCCTACGACAACGAATTGGAATCGGAAGACCCATTCGTTCTACTGAAAAACGACCAGAGCCACAGCTACACGGCTCAATCAGGTCTAATTGGTGCCCAGGGTATCGATACATCAGCCGGCCGCGCCCAGCTACAAGCAAGCGCTGACAGCTTCACCCTTAGCGACGACCAAGACGAATTGCGTGTACCGCTAACGTACGAGCAAGATGGTATCAGCTACACCAAAACCTTCATCGTTAAGCGTGACAGCTATGCTGTTGATGTCGAATACAGCATCAACAACCAATCAGACAAGCCAGCCAGCGTGCAAATGTATGCTCAGCTAAAGCAAAACCTGATGGATGACGGTGGTAGTCTAACCATGCCTACCTACCGCGGCGGCGCATACTCAGCTGACAGCGTGAAGTACAAAAAATACAGCTTTGACGATATGCAGGATAAGAACCTTAACCTGACTATCGCCAATCAAGGCTGGGCGGCGATGATGCAGCACTACTTCGTGACAGCATGGATCCCGCGTACAGAAGAAGCCACCAACCTATACACCCGCACCAGTAATGGTCAGGGTTACATTGGTGTGCGTATGCCAACGGCTAACATAGCTCCGGGTAGTGAGCAGTCACTAACGGCTACGCTATGGGTTGGTCCTAAGCTACAAGACCAAATGGCAGCGACAGCTTCTAACCTGAACCTGACTGTCGACTACGGTTGGCTATGGTTTATTGCTAGCCCGCTGCACAGCCTTCTATCATTCATCCAAGGCATTGTGGTGAACTGGGGTCTGGCAATCATTATCCTGACTTTCATTGTTCGTGGTGCGATGTACCCGCTGACTAAAGCGCAGTACACCTCAATGGCGAAAATGCGTATGCTGCAGCCAAAGCTGCAAGCAATGCGTGAACGTCTGGGCGACGACCGCCAGCGCATGAGCCAGGAAATGATGGAACTGTACAAGAAAGAGAAAGTGAACCCGCTGGGTGGCTGTCTACCAATCTTGCTACAGATGCCTATCTTCATTGCGCTTTACTGGTCACTGATGGAATCAGTTGAACTACGTCATACGCCATTCTTCGGTTGGATCCACGACCTATCAGCTCAGGACCCGTACTACATCCTGCCGATCCTGATGGGTGCGACCATGTTCATGATCCAGAAGATGAGCCCGACGACGGTTACTGATCCGATGCAGCAGAAGATCATGACCTTCATGCCGGTGATGTTCACCTTCTTCTTCCTGTTCTTCCCATCGGGTCTAGTTCTTTACTGGCTAGTATCTAACGTCGTAACGCTTATCCAGCAGACGTTGATTTACCGCTCGCTGGAGAAGAAAGGCCTGCATAGCAAATAATGCAGCTCTGATGAGAAGGAAAAGGCGGCCTACGGGCCGCCTTTTTTATTATCCCAATTCCAAACGCTTGCCATTGCTGGGCAATCGCCACTACTCTGTTTACAATTGCAACGTATTTATCAAGCTAAGCCAAAATTATGACTGAACATACAGATACCATTGTTGCCCAAGCCACCCCTCCGGGACGTGGCGGCGTCGGGATCATCCGCGTCTCGGGCCCGAAAGCCAAAGAGGTCACCCTTGCCGTTGCCGGCCGTGAGCTCAAACCGCGCTATGCCGAATACCTATCGTTCAAAAATGAAGATGGCACAGCATTGGATCAGGGTATAGCTTTGTTCTTCAAGGGCCCGAATTCCTTTACCGGTGAAGATGTCCTTGAGCTTCAGGGCCATGGCGGTCCGGTACTGATGGATATGATGATCCGCCGTATCTTGGAAGTCGATGGCATCCGTGCCGCGCGCCCGGGGGAATTCTCCGAGCGTGCGTTCATGAATGACAAACTCGACCTGGCGCAAGCTGAGGCGATTGCCGACCTGATTGATGCAAGTTCAGAGGAAGCGGCAAAAAGTGCCTTTAAATCGCTTCAGGGTGCCTTCTCGGCCCGCGTTAATGAATTAGTTGAAGCCCTTATCCACCTGCGCATCTACGTCGAAGCTGCGATTGACTTCCCGGAAGAAGAAATCGACTTCCTGTCCGACGGCAAGGTCTCCGGTGATCTAAATGGCATTATCAGCCGATTAGATGCAGTAAGACGCGAAGCCAACCAGGGCGCAATTATGCGTGAAGGGATGAAGGTCGTGATTGCAGGCCGTCCAAACGCCGGTAAATCAAGCCTGCTTAACGCCCTTTCGGGCAAGGACAGCGCCATTGTTACCGATATTGCCGGTACGACCCGCGACGTACTGCGCGAGCACATCCACATCGATGGCATGCCACTGCATATCATCGATACCGCCGGCTTGCGTGAGGCCTCTGACGAGGTAGAGCGCATTGGTATTGAGCGGGCCTGGGAAGAAATCCAGCAGGCCGACCGCGTGCTGTTCATGGTCGATAGCACCACCACTGATGCCACTGACCCGGCGGAGATCTGGCCGGAGTTCGTCGAACGTTTACCGCAAGGATTGGGCATTACCGTGATCCGTAACAAGGCTGAGCTGACCGGGGAAAACACCGGGATCTGCCACGTTAACAATCCTACCCTTATCCGCCTGTCTGCCCGTACCGGTGAAGGGGTTGATCCGCTACGTGAACACCTCAAGGAGTGCATGGGCTTTGCCGGTACGACCGAAGGTGGCTTTATGGCCCGCCGTCGCCACCTTGACGCCCTGGAGCGCGCTGCCAACAACCTGGAAACAGGCAAAGAGCAGTTGGAAGGTTTCATGGCTGGAGAAATCCTTGCTGAGGAACTCCGCCTTGCCCAGCAGCACCTGAGTGAAATTACCGGTGAATTTACTTCCGATGATCTACTCGGCAGGATCTTCACCTCGTTCTGTATCGGCAAATAGCCGATCCCCACTCGCGATCATTTCCACAGCCTGTTTCGGATCCTCGTGACAGGCTGTGTATAAACTGCCGATAAAAGATCCCCTCCACAATAAGATCAAGCTTCCTTCCTACGTCCAAGCCAGTACAATGCTGTGTATAAACCCTTTGTGAATATCTACATGGATTTGAGGACATGAGCCACATAACCCTGATCACCGGCAGCACCCTTGGCGGCGCCGAATACGTTGCCGACCACTTGAGCGATCTGCTGGAACAAGCCGGCCATAGTACCGATATCACCAACCAGCCCGATTTCGGGCAGCTGTCTACCGGTAATATCTGGCTAGTGGTCTGCTCTACCCACGGCGCAGGTGAATATCCCGACAATTTCCAGCCCTTCGCCGAACAACTGCTCAGCCAGCAACCGGATCTCGCCACTTTACACTATGCGGTGATCGGTTTGGGTGATTCTAGCTACGATACCTTCTGTGCAGCAGCCAGGAAAATAGATCAGCAGTTGACAAACCTGGGAGCGATCCGCCTTGGGGAAAGGCTCGAAATTGATGTATCACAGGATCCAGTACCAGAGGATCCTGCAGAACGATGGCTGGAAAACTGGAAAAACAACCTGATTTGAGCAAAAAATAGACAATTTTTTACCCAATTTTTGCCGATCTTTAAACTTTTTTCTGTGGATAACTATAGATCTAAACGGTGATCAACCCATAGTTATCCATTTAATAACTTATCTTCAGATATTCAGCTGTTGATAACTAGCGTTTTTGATCCCAGCTAATCCTTGCGTTGATCCATGCCACTCCACAGCAAATGATCCTACATAACACCATGATCATTAGGATCATTTATCACTTATCCACACGATCGGCGGATCTATATAATAGATCTAACAGAAGATCTATTTAAAAGATCTTATCTATATTCAAAAGCGGTATCCTCCAAGGATCAAATGATCTTCAGGAAAGATTCTCTCCACGACTGAAACAGGATAGAATATTGCTCCTTCGCTCAAAGATAACTCACTGCCAATTTTGAATATCCGAGGTAGTTTCATGTTTTACCAGGAAAATTTTGATGTCATCGTCGTAGGTGGCGGCCATGCAGGGACTGAAGCTGCACTGGCGGCAGCCCGTATGGGACAAAAAACCCTACTGCTGACACACAACATCGATACGTTGGGACAGATGTCATGCAACCCAGCAATCGGCGGGATCGGGAAAGGACACCTGGTTAAAGAAGTTGACGCTCTTGGTGGTTTAATGGCCCGGGCGATCGACAAAGGCGGGATCCAATTCCGCACTTTGAACTCGTCAAAAGGCCCTGCGGTGAGGGCAACACGCGCTCAGGCAGACCGCGCCTTGTACAAGGCTGCTGTGCGTGAAGTGCTGGAAAACCAGCCGAATCTAAAACTATTCCAACAGGCGGTTGATGATCTGATCATCGAAAATGATCGAGTCGTCGGCGCCGTAACCGAAATGGGACTGAAGTTCCGTGCCAAAGCGGTCGTTTTGACCGTAGGGACGTTCCTCGGTGGTAAGATCCACATCGGTCTGGAAAACTACAACGGCGGGCGCGCTGGGGATCCACCGTCGATCACTTTGGCATCACGTTTGCGTGAAATGCCATTCCGTGTTGATCGTCTTAAAACCGGTACACCCCCACGTATTGATGCGCGTAGTGTCGATTTCAGTCAGCTGCAGGCCCAGCATGGTGACAACCCAACACCGCTGTTCTCATTTATGGGGAAAGCCTCGGATCATCCACGCCAGATCCCATGCTTTATTACCCACACCAACGAGAAAACCCACGATGTGATCCGTAATAACCTGGATCGCAGTCCGATGTATTCCGGAGTGATCGAGGGGATCGGCCCGCGTTACTGTCCATCGATCGAAGACAAAGTGATGCGTTTTGCCGACAAGGACAGCCATCAGATCTTCATCGAGCCTGAAGGCCTGACCACCCATGAGCTTTATCCGAACGGTATTTCCACCAGTTTGCCGTTTGATGTTCAGATGCAGATTGTCCGTTCGATGAAAGGCTTCGAGAATGCCGATATCGTCCGTCCGGGTTATGCCATTGAGTATGATTTCTTCGATCCGCGTGATTTGAAGCAGACGTTCGAAACTAAGTTTATCAATGGCTTGTTCTTTGCCGGCCAGATCAACGGCACCACCGGTTATGAAGAGGCAGCGGCTCAAGGCTTGTTGGCCGGGATGAACGCTGCTCTGCTGGCTCAGGATCGTGAAGGTTGGAGCCCGCGTCGTGATCAGGCCTACATGGGCGTATTGATTGACGATTTGTCGACCATGGGGACCAAAGAACCGTACCGTATGTTCACATCTCGTGCTGAATACCGCTTGCTGTTGCGTGAAGACAACGCTGATTTGCGTTTGACTGAAATTGGCCGCGAGTTTGGCCTGGTTGATGATGAGCGCTGGGCGCGTTTCAATCAGAAGCTGGAAAACATCGAACAGGAACGCCAGCGCCTGAAAAATATTTGGGTGAACCCGACTTCGGAAGACGTTGAGTCGGTCAATCAAATCCTCAAGACGCCAATCGCTCGCGAGGCGAGTGGTGAGGACTTGCTGCGTCGTCCGGAAGTGACTTACAACCAGCTTACCGACATTGCGTTGTTTGGTCCGGCCCACGAAGATAGCCAGGCCAGCGAGCAGGTGGAAACCCAAGTTAAGTACCAAGGGTATATCGACCGTCAAAAAGACGAAGTGGAAAAATCTCTGCGCCATGAGAAAACCAAGCTACCGCTGGATGTCGATTACAGCGTAGTCAAAGGCTTGTCGAACGAAGTGATTGCCAAGCTCAATGATGCCAAGCCGGAAACTATCGGTATGGCTTCACGTATTTCAGGCATCACCCCGGCAGCGATTTCTCTGCTTTTGGTATATCTCAAGAAGCAAGGCCTGCTGAAAAAAGGCGAATAGGAGTAATTTGTGAAACAACGTCTGGTGCAACTGATAGCGCAAACTGATCTCACAGTCACAGATCAGCAAATTGACCAGCTAGTCGGCTATGTAGCCATGCTGGATAAATGGAATAAGGCGTATAATCTGACATCGGTACGAGATCCGTATGAGATGTTGGTGAAACATATTATGGATAGTATTGTGGTAAGCCCTCACCTTGTCGGTGAGCGGTTTATCGATGTAGGTACTGGTCCGGGCCTGCCAGGGATCCCTTTGGCGATCATGAACCCGGACAAGCAGTTCACATTATTGGACAGCTTGGGCAAGCGGATCCGTTTCATCCGTCAGGTGATCCATGAACTGAAGATCGACAATGTCACCCCGGTTCAAAGCCGGGTTGAGGAATTCCAGCCTGAAATCGGTTTTGATGCCGTACTCAGCCGTGCCTTTGCCTCAATGAATGATATGGTATCTTGGTGCCACCACCTCCCTGCCAGCAACGGGTGTTTCCTGGCGCTGAAAGGGCAATTCAATCAGCAGGAAGTGACAGAACTACCTGAATGGTGTTCTGTGACGGAAGTCAAATCTTTGCACGTTCCTGAGCTGGAAGGCGAACGCCATCTAGTAGTCTTGACGGCAAAGGATTAAAGGATGAGGTTTTTTTGTGGGAAGAGTCATAGCGGTAGCCAACCAGAAGGGAGGCGTGGGTAAAACCACAACATGTGTCAACTTGGCAGCGTCATTGGCGGCCACGCAACGTAAGGTCTTGGTCATTGACTTGGATCCCCAAGGCAACGCCACCATGGCCAGCGGCGTGGATAAATACCAAGTCGATGCAACGGCTTATGAGCTTCTTGTCGAAGAAACCCCGTTCGACGATGTCGTGATCACCGACACCACTGGCGGCTATCATCTGATAGCTGCTAACGGTGATGTTACGGCGGCAGAAATCAAGTTGATGGAAGTCTTTGCCCGCGAAGTTCGGCTGCGTACAGCCCTCGAAAATGTTCGTGGTAACTATGATTTCATCTTTATTGATTGTCCTCCTGCCTTAAACCTTCTTACAATCAATGCAATGACAGCATCAGATTCTGTTCTGGTACCTATGCAGTGTGAATATTTCGCGCTCGAGGGGCTGACGGCATTGATGGATACCATCAGTAAACTCACCGCTGTCGTCAACAGTGAACTGAAAATTGAGGGATTGCTGCGGACCATGTATGACCCGCGCAACCGGCTGGCGAACGAAGTGTCCCAGCAGCTCAAGAAGCACTTTGGCGACAAGGTCTATCGTACCGTTATCCCGCGCAATGTCCGTCTTGCCGAAGCACCGAGCCATGGTCGACCGGCCATGTACTACGACAAGTATTCGAGCGGTGCCAAAGCCTACTTGGCCTTGGCCGGTGAAATTATCCGCCGTGACGAGCTGGCAGCGAATGCCAGCGCGGTCGATGCATAAAGGTTAACCATGAACATGAATAAACGAGGCTTGGGAAAAGGTCTTGATGCCCTACTGGCCACTAGCTCTGTTGCGGCCACCAAGCTGCAGCAGGCTGATAAAGCACAAACATTGTCGGCTGACGGTAGCCTCAAAGAGTTGGCTATCAGCCAGCTGGTACCAGGCCGCTACCAGCCACGCAAAGATATGTCGGAAGAGGCGCTGGCGGAGCTGGCAGAGTCGATCCGCGCCCAAGGAGTGATCCAGCCGATTGTGGTTAGAGAAACGGCTCCGCAGCAGTACGAGATCATTGCTGGTGAGCGGCGCTGGCGTGCTTCGCGTCAAGCGGGCCTTCAGAAAGTCCCTTGTATTATCAAGGATGTTAACGACAGGGCCACCGTGGCCATTGCCTTGATTGAGAATATCCAACGTGAAGATCTCAACGCGATAGAAGAAGCGCAGGCACTGGAACGGCTGCAGAGTGAGTTTTCACTTACTCACCAGCAGGTCGCCGAAGCGGTGGGCAAGTCCCGTGCAGCGGTATCTAACCTGTTGCGTTTGAACCAGCTAGAAGCGCCGGTTAAGCGCATGGTAGAGCAAAAACAGCTGGAAATGGGCCATGCCCGCGCCATGCTGGCTTTGCCTAATGAGCGCCAACTGGAAGCGGCACAAATAGTTGTAGCCAAGATGTTAACGGTTCGTGATGCCGAACGCTTGGTGAAGAAGATGCTGACGCCGGAACCTGAGCCCAAAGTGGCGGTTGCCAACCCAAAAATCGAAGCGGTAGAAAACCAGCTAAGTGAGCAGTTTGGCACCCAGGTGGCGATTAATCAGCAGAAAAACGGTAAAGGAAAGATCGTTATCAGTTTTGAACAGGCTGACAAACTCCAGCAAATTATTGCAATGTTAGGTCACGAAATGTGATATAAAACGTGCATATTTTGTTGCAAAAATTACAACGACGTGATCAAGTTATTGTGTTGTAAAATCTAACATCTTTTTTTGCTGCGATTAGATTGCATTCAATCTAATGAGCCGTATAATTTTCGCTGTTTTCCCAGCACGTCGTAAGTGCAGTGGAACGTACTCGAGGAACGAATACATGGTATCGGCGCTAGTTCGACCGGGACGCCATTTGGCGAAACGGTTGCTGTTACTACAATCTGGCGTCGTTTTGATAACGGCAATCATGGCAGTTTTTGCTGTCAGTGTTGACTGGGGAATATCTGCATTAATCGGTGGCGGCATCTTTGTGATCGCTAATGCTGTCTTTGCGACCTGTGCGTTTTTGTTCAGCGGTGCCCGTAAGGCCCGGCTGGTCATGGCGTCATTTTTTGGTGGCGAAGTGTTGAAAATCCTCATCACGGTCATCTTGTTTGCCATTGTTTACCTGTATGTCGAGGTGGAACTTGTTCCCCTCAAACTGACCTATTTGCTGGCTCTCGGAGTTAATATCTTTGGGCCGGTTTTATTCATTAACAACAACAAATAGGATGAGTTATGGCTGCGCCAGGTGAAGCGCTAACGCCGTCAGGCTACATCACTCACCACCTGACAAATTTGTCGATTGGTGATGGTGGTTTCTGGACGGTACATATAGATAGCCTGTTTTTCTCAGCCCTGACCGGTCTACTCTTTCTTTGGGTATTCCGTAAGGCTGCGAAAACAGCGACATCAGGAGTTCCTGGGAAACTACAGTGTTTTGTGGAAATGGTAGTAGAGTTCGTTGACGACAACGTCAAGGAAACCTTCCATGGCCGCAACCCGCTGATAGCTCCTTTGGCTCTTACCATTTTCTGCTGGATTTTGCTGATGAACATCATGGACTTAGTGCCAATTGATTTTCTTCCGTATCCTGCTGAACATTGGTTGGGTATTCCTTACCTTAAGGTGGTACCGAGTGCTGATGTCAACATCACCATGTCAATGGCGCTGGGCGTTTTTGCCTTGATGATTTACTACAGCATCAAAGTAAAAGGTCTCGGTGGCTTTGCGAAAGAACTGGCTCTTCACCCGTTCAATCACCCGGTCATGATCCCGTTCAACCTGCTTCTTGAAATTGTTTCGCTACTGGCGAAGCCGCTTTCATTGGGTATGCGTCTGTTCGGTAACATGTTCGCTGGTGAGGTGGTGTTTATCCTAATCGCGGCACTTATGCCGTGGTGGGCACAATGGCTGGGTTCGGTACCGTGGGCAATATTCCACGTTCTAGTCATTACAATTCAAGCATTCGTGTTTATGATGTTGACTATTGTGTACCTGTCTCAGGCACATGAAGACAATCATTAACGATTATTTGTAAATTATTCAATTTTTTACTGGCACTTTAGCCGACAACTATAAACTGGAGATAGTGATGGAAACTTTACTAAGCTTTTCTGCAATTGCCGTGGGCATCATTGTAGGTCTTGCTGCACTGGGTACAGCGATCGGCTTCGCCCTTCTTGGTGGTAAATTCCTTGAAGGTGCTGCACGCCAGCCTGAAATGGCTCCAATGCTACAGGTTAAGATGTTCATCATTGCTGGTCTGCTTGATGCGGTTCCAATGATCGGTATCGTAATCGCTCTACTATTCACATTCGCAAACCCATTCGTTGGCCAGCTAGCTGGTTAATAACACAAAACGAACGGACCCATAGCAACCCTTTTTAAGGAGATGCGTTGTGAATATGAATGCAACTTTGCTGGGTCAGGCTATCGCCTTCTTTATGTTTGTCGTGTTCTGCATGAAATATGTATGGCCACCAATCATGGAAGCGATTGAAGAGCGTCAGAAAAAAATTGCTGACGGTTTGGCAGCCGCTGATCGCGCTGCCAAAGACCTGAACCTAGCGCAGTCAAATGCTTCTGACCAACTGAAAGAAGCAAAACGCACTGCAACTGAAATTGTAGAGCAAGCTAACAAGCGCAAAGCTCAGATTGTCGACGAAGCGAAGGCTGAAGCCCTCGTTGAGCGTGAAAAAATTCTGTCTCAAGGTCTTGCTGAGATCGAGGCAGAACGTAACCGCGCACGCGATGAACTAAGAAAACAAGTTGCAACTCTGGCTGTGATTGGTGCTGAGAAAATCATTGAGCGTACTATCGATAAAGATGCGCACGCTGATCTTCTTAACAAAGTCACTGCAGAACTGTAATTAAAGGGGCAAGCACATGTCGGATATGACTACTATCGCACGCCCCTACGCTAAAGCAGCCTTTGACCTTGCGGTTGAGAAAGGTGAGCTGGCCCAATGGGCGGAAATGCTCTCCTTTGCTGCCGAAGTTACCCGTAATGAAACTATCCAGGATATCTTGGATAGCGGTTACGCGGCGAACAAGCTGACGGAAATTTTCCTGTCGGTATGCGGCGAGCAACTCAACGAAGCCGGCCAGAACCTGATTAAGGTAATGGCCGAGAACGGACGCCTAAAAGCACTTCCTGCTGTATGCAGCGAGTTCCTGCTCTTTAAGAGTGAGCTGGAAAAAACTATCGATGCCACCGTGATTTCTGCGGTTGCCTTGGATGATAGTCAACTTGTTGCCATCAGTGAGAAGCTGGAACAGCGTTTGAGCCGTAAGGTTAAGCTGAATTGCAGTGTAGACGAGACCCTGATTGCTGGGGTCGTGATTAGAGCTGGAGACTTAGTCATCGATAACTCAGTACGCGGCAAGTTAGACCGCCTGAGCGATACTTTGCAGTCTTGATTTGGGGAATTGGAGCATGCAACTTAATTCCACGGAAATTAGCGAACTGATCAAGCAACGTATTGAAAATTTCAACGTTGTAAGTGAAGCGCGTAACGAAGGTACTATCGTGTCGGTAAGCGACGGTATCATTCGTATCCATGGCCTTGCTGATGTGATGCAAGGTGAAATGATTGAATTACCTGGTGGCCGTTATGCACTAGCACTTAACCTTGAGCGTGACTCGGTTGGTGCGGTTGTAATGGGCCCATATGCTGACCTTCAGGAAGGCATGAAAGTAACGGGTACTGGTCGTATTCTTGAAGTACCAGTAGGCCCTGCACTTCTAGGCCGCGTAGTGAATACACTGGGTGAGCCTATTGATGGTAAAGGTCCAATCGAAGCAGAGGTTTACTCTCCTGTTGAAGTGATTGCTCCGGGTGTTATCGACCGTAAATCTGTTGATCAGCCAGTTCAGACTGGTTACAAGGCAGTTGACTCGATGATCCCTATCGGCCGTGGCCAGCGTGAGCTGATCATCGGTGACCGCCAGACGGGTAAAACCGCGATGGCGATCGATGCCATCATCAACCAGAAAAACTCTGGTATTTATTCTGTATATGTCGCTATCGGCCAGAAAGCTTCTACTATCGCAAACGTAGTACGTAAGCTGGAAGAGCACGGTGCACTGGAAAACACTATCATTGTTGTTGCGTCAGCTTCTGAATCAGCAGCACTGCAATACCTAGCGCCTTACGCTGGTTGTGCAATGGGTGAATACTTCCGTGACCGTGGTGAAGATGCACTGATCGTATACGATGACCTGTCTAAGCAGGCTGTTGCTTACCGTCAAATTTCACTATTGCTTAAGCGTCCACCGGGCCGTGAAGCATTCCCTGGTGATGTTTTCTACTTACACTCTCGTCTTCTAGAGCGTGCGTCTCGCGTCAGTGAGCACTACGTAGAAAAATTCACAAACGGTGAAGTGAAAGGTAAAACAGGTTCACTGACTGCGCTTCCAATTATCGAAACGCAAGCAGGTGACGTATCGGCATTCGTACCGACTAACGTTATCTCTATCACCGATGGTCAGATCTTCCTGCAAACAGAGCTGTTCAATGCTGGTATTCGTCCAGCGGTTGATCCAGGTATCTCTGTATCGCGTGTAGGTGGTTCTGCTCAAACTAAAATCATCAAGAAACTGTCTGGTGGTATTCGTACCGCACTGGCACAGTACCGTGAACTTGCAGCATTTGCACAGTTCTCGTCTGACCTTGATGAAGCAACTAAGAAACAGCTTGATCACGGTCAGAAAGTAACTGAGCTGATGAAGCAGAAGCAGTACTCACCGATGTCTGTGTTTGAACAGGCTGTGGTTATCTTTGCTGCGGAAAAAGGCTATTTGAATGATGTTGAGCTGACTAAGCTTGCTGACTTTGAAGCTGCGTTGCTTTCATATGCCAAAGGTCAATTCGCTGAGCTTGTGTCTCAGGTTGATGAAACGGGTGCGTGGAACGATGAAATCGAAGCTCAGTTTGTAAAACTGGTTGAAGATTTCAAAGCGACCCAGACTTGGTAATTGGTTGGTGGTCGCTTGCGATCACCTACTAACGGAGAGTAACGATGGCCGGCGCAAAAGAGATTCGTAACAAGATCGGTAGTGTTAAAAACACTCAGAAGATCACTAAAGCGATGGAGATGGTTGCTGCTTCTAAGATGCGTAAAACGCAAGAAGCAATGGAATCATCACGTCCATACGCACAAACTATGCGCAAAGTGATCGGTCATATCGCCCTTGGTAGTCTTGAGTATAAGCACCCTTATCTCGAGGAGCGTGAAGCCAAGCGCGTGGGTTACATCATTGTTTCTACTGACCGTGGTCTGTGTGGCGGTTTGAACATTAACCTGTTCAAGCAAGTGATGACAGACATTCAAGGTTGGAATGAAAAAGGCGCAGATATTGACCTTGCACTGGTTGGTGCAAAGGCAACTGGCTTTTTCAATAGCTACGGCGGTAACGTACTGGCTCAGGTATCCGGTTTGGGTGACAACCCATCGGTAGATGAGCTGATTGGTACTGTTGGTGTCATGCTGAAGAAATATGATGAAGGCCAACTGGATCGCTTGTACCTGGTGTACAACAAGTTTGTAAACACCATGGTCCAAGAACCAGTGATCGATCAATTGCTGCCTTTGCCTAAGTCAGAAGACGAAGAAATGCAGCGTAACCATTCTTGGGATTACATTTATGAGCCCGAGCCGAAAGCCCTGCTGGATACCCTATTGGTTCGCTATGTCGAATCACAGGTATACCAGGGTGTTGTCGAAAACCTTGCCAGTGAGCAAGCGGCACGAATGGTTGCGATGAAAGCAGCAACAGATAATGCAGGAAATCTGATTGATGAATTGCAGCTTGTGTATAACAAAGCCCGTCAGGCGGCGATTACACAAGAACTGTCAGAAATCGTTTCTGGTGCATCTGCTGTTTAAGGCAAAGAATTAATAAGTTTAGAGGATTAACGATGGCTACAGGTAAGATCGTACAGATCATCGGTGCGGTAGTCGACGTAGAGTTTCCACAGGACTCTGTACCACAGGTATACGACGCCCTACACGTTGATGCGAAAGAAAACGGTACGCTAGTACTGGAAGTTCAGCAGCAGCTTGGTGGTGGTGTTGTTCGTGGTATCGCTATGGGTACTTCTGATGGCTTACGTCGTGGTTTGTCTGTTGAAAATACAGGCCGCCCAATTGAGGTTCCAGTTGGTACTGCAACACTAGGACGTATCATGAACGTTCTGGGTCAGCCAATTGATGAGTGTGGTGAGATCGGTGAGAAAGAGCGCTACTCTATCCACCGTGAAGCACCTAGCTACGAAGATCAATCAAACGAAACCGCACTTCTAGAAACCGGCGTTAAAGTAATCGACTTGATTTGTCCGTTCGCTAAGGGTGGTAAAATCGGTCTATTCGGTGGTGCTGGTGTTGGTAAGACCGTTAACATGATGGAACTTATCAACAACATCGCCCTACAGCACTCTGGCCTATCTGTATTTGCTGGTGTTGGTGAGCGTACGCGTGAAGGTAACGATTTCTACTTTGAGATGCAGGAAGCCGGTGTTGTTAACATCGAGAAACCTGAAGAGTCAAAAGTAGCGATGGTTTACGGTCAGATGAACGAGCCACCAGGTAACCGTCTACGTGTTGCCCTGACTGGTCTAACAATGGCAGAGCGCTTCCGTGATGAAGGCCGTGATGTCCTATTGTTCATCGATAACATCTACCGTTATACCCTTGCAGGTACAGAGGTATCGGCACTACTAGGTCGTATGCCATCTGCGGTAGGTTACCAGCCTACGCTTGCAGAAGAGATGGGTGTACTTCAGGAACGTATCACATCGACCAAATCAGGCTCTATCACGTCTGTTCAGGCCGTTTACGTACCTGCGGATGACTTGACGGATCCATCGCCAGCAACGACGTTTGCTCACTTGGATGCAACGGTTGTACTTTCTCGTCAAATCGCATCGCTTGGTCTATACCCTGCGATCGATCCACTAGACTCAACATCTCGTATGCTTGATCCTCTAGTGGTTGGCCAAGAGCACTACGATATTGCTCGTGGCGTTCAGAGCTTGCTACAGCGTTACAAAGAGCTGAAAGATATCATTGCAATCCTAGGTATGGACGAGCTATCTGAAGAAGATAAGCAGGCTGTATCTCGTGCACGTAAGATTGAGCGTTTCCTAACTCAGCCTTACCACGTTGCTGAAGTCTTTACTGGTGACCCTGGCATCTACGTATCTCTTAAAGAGACGCTACGTAGTTTCAAAGGCATTCTAGCGGGCGAATACGACGATATCCCAGAGCAGGCATTTATGTACTGTGGTGCGATTGAAGACGTGTTGGAAAACGCGAAGAAGCTTTAAGCTGAGTAGGAGGCGACATGGCAGCGATAACCTTCCATCTGGACGTAGTAAGCGCAGAGAAGAAATTATTCTCTGGTCGTGCTGAAGACATTCAGGTGACCGGTAGCGAAGGTGAACTGGGTATTCACGCAGGACACACACCGCTGCTGACCGCTATTACGCCGGGCATGATTCGGATCACTAAACAACATGGCGAGGAAGAAGTTATCTATCTTTCTGGTGGTATGTTGGAAGTTCAGCCTAATACAGTGACTGTATTAGCTGATACCGCGATTCGCGGTGAAGATTTGGATTCAGCGAAAGCGCAAGAAGCGAAACGTCAGGCTGAGGAGCGAATCCATAATCAGCATGGCGATATCGACTTTGCTCAAGCGGCCAGTGACCTAGCTAAAGCGATTGCTCAGCTTCGAGTTATCGAGTTGACGAGAAAAGCGCGCTAAGTAGGCGCATGATGTAAAAAGGCGACCTGAGGGTCGCTTTTTTTATACCTGCTACCCCGGCTGGCGATATGGGCGACGGTTATTTGCCGTGGCAAGAGTGAGTTATTACTCGTAAAAAATTATCTATTTTTCCTGCCGCCTTTGCTGTTGCCATTATACAATGCCCCAAGGTAACTTATTTTATATGCACCAAGAGGACTAATTCATGAGCTTCAGTGCCGTGATTCTCGCCGCGGGAAAGGGAACCCGCATGTACTCCAACCTGCCTAAAGTGCTGCACACTCTAGCGGGCAAACCTATGGCTAAACACGTTATTGATACCTGTGCCGGCCTTGGCGCCAATAATATTCATCTGGTCTATGGCCACGGTGGCGACCAGATGCAGGCTGCCTTGAGCGCAGAGCCGGTTAATTGGGTACTGCAGGCCGAGCAGCTGGGTACGGGTCACGCGGTTAACCAGGCTTGCCCTGGTTTGGCGGACAACGAGAAGGTGCTTATCCTTTACGGCGATGTACCGCTGATCAGCAATGAAACGCTAGAAAATCTGCTTGATGCCCAGCCTGACGGTGGTATCGCCCTGTTGACAGTGGTGCTTGATGACCCGACTGGTTATGGCCGTATCGTGCGTCGCAATGGCCCTGTGGTCGCGATTGTCGAGCAGAAAGATGCATCGGAAGAGCAAAAGCTGATCAAGGAAATCAATACCGGTGTAATGGTTGCCAATGGCGGTGATCTCAAGCGTTGGTTGTCAGCTCTGAAGAATGATAACGCTCAGGGTGAATACTACCTGACCGATATTATCGAGATTGCCCATAACGAAGGCCGCGCGGTAGAAGCGGTACACCCGGTGCGTGCTATCGAAGTTGAAGGCGTCAACAACCGCGTTCAGCTGGCCAGGCTGGAGCGCGCGTTCCAAAGCATGCAAGCAGAACGCTTGCTGGAGCAAGGTGTAATGCTGCGCGATCCGGCCCGTTTTGATTTGCGTGGTGAACTGCAGTGCGGTACTGATATTGAAATAGATGTTAATGTCATTATCGAAGGCAGTGTTTCTCTGGGTAACAACGTGATGATTGGTGCCGGCTCCATCCTTAAAGACTGTGAAATTGATGACAACACCATTATCCGCCCTTATAGCGTGATTGAAGGTGCGACGGTAGGTGAAGACTGTACTGTCGGTCCATTTACCCGTCTGCGTCCAGGTGCTGAGCTGGTGGGTGACTCGCACGTCGGTAACTTCGTTGAAATGAAGAAGTCCCGTTTGGGCAAGGGCTCGAAGGCTAATCACCTGACTTACCTTGGGGATGCTGAGATTGGCGACCGTGTAAACATTGGTGCTGGTACCATTACCTGCAACTATGACGGTGCCAACAAGTTCAAGACCGAGATTGCCGATGACGTGTTTGTTGGCTCAGATACCCAGCTGATTGCCCCGGTAAAAGTGGGTAAAGGCGCCACGATTGGTGCTGGTGCCACAATTAACCGCAATGTTGGTGAAGGCGAGTTGGTGATCACCCGTGCTCCTGCCCGAACCGTTAAAGGCTGGAAGCGTCCAGAGAAGAAGTAATTCTTCCCATCCTCCGATCTGAATGCTCAAAGGCAAGGCTCTGACCTTGCCTTTTTCATGCCTGTAGCGAATATATCTAAAATCTCCCTCTCTTCTTTCGAATAAAAAATTAATTGCACATGGTTGATCAAAAAAGTTTTGATCTGCTAGTATTCCTTTCAAATCGAAACTTATGGTTATCAGTTCGTAAATTCATGTCTAAGCGAAATACCCAACAGCGCCGTCATGCCATTCTCTCTATGGTCAATGAACAGGGCGAAATCAGTGTTGATACACTGGCGAAGCACTTTGCTACTTCAGAAGTCACAGTTCGTAAAGACCTGGCTGCATTGGAAAAGAACGGCCTGCTATTACGACGGTACGGTGGTGCAGTGTCTATTCCTACCGAAATGGTCTGTGAGCCTGAAGAGCAAGTTTCGGTTCGAAAGATGGCGATCGCCAAGGCGGCTGCTTCACGGATCCGTGACCATAACCGAATTATTATCGACAGCGGCAGTACCACAGCCAGCCTGATCAGCCTGCTTAATGATAAGCATGGCCTGATTGTTATGACCAATTCTCTCAATGTAGCCAATGCACTGAACAGCTTGGAAAACGAGCCGACCCTGCTGATGACAGGAGGCACATGGGATCCGCATTCCGAGGCATTCCAAGGCCAAGTGGCTGAATCAGTTTTGCGCTCGTATGACTTTGATCAGCTCTTTATTGGGGCCGATGGCATAGATACTGCACGGGGTACAACTACGTTTAATGAATTGGTGGGCTTGAGCCGGGTAATGGCCGAGGTATCGCGCGAAGTCGTCGTGATGGTTGAGTCGAGCAAGATCGGCCGCAAGATCCCCAACCTTGAGTTGCCGTGGAGCAACATCAGTACATTGATCACTGATGATGGCTTGGACATGGAAGCCAAACAACAGATTGAACAGCATGGCGTGCAGGTGATTTGCGCGGCGGCGGAATAAATTTAGGAGCAAGAAACTATGTGTGGAATTGTTGGTGCAGTAGCACAGCGTGATGTGGCAGAAATTCTGGTTGAAGGGCTACGTCGCCTTGAGTACCGCGGCTATGATTCAGCCGGTGTTGCGGTTGTCGATGGCGAGTCTAACCTGACTCGAGTCCGTCGCTTGGGCAAAGTGCAAGAACTCGCAGATGCCGTTAATTCCCAAGATGTACTGGGCGGTACTGGTATCGCACATACTCGTTGGGCTACTCACGGTGAACCGTCTGAAGCGAATGCCCACCCACACATGTCTGGTGATATCGCTGTTGTACATAACGGAATTATCGAAAACCACGAAGAGCTTCGCGCTACCCTACAAGCACGTGGCTACGTATTTACTTCACAAACAGATACTGAGGTTATTGCTCACCTTGTTGAATGGGAACTTCGTACTTCAGAGTCTCTCGTTGAAGCGCTACAGAAAACCGCGAAGCAACTTGACGGCGCATACGGTACCGTTGCTGTTGATCGTAAAGATCCAAGTCGTATTGTGGTGGCCCGCTCTGGTAGCCCTATCGTAATTGGTTTTGGCGTTGGTGAGAACTTCCTTGCTTCTGACCAACTCGCGTTACTTAGTGTAACGCGTCGCTTTATGTACTTGGAAGAAGGTGATGTTGCTGAGATCACCCGCCGTGACGTCACTGTTTTTGACGCCACTGGTGAGCGTATCGAGCGCGAAATCGTTGAATCAAATGCTGAACACGATGCGGGTGATAAAGGTAAATACCGTCACTTCATGCAGAAAGAGATTTTCGAGCAACCGACGGCCTTGATCAACACCATGGAAGGTCGTATCTCAGAAACGGCGGTGATCACCAATGCGATTGGCGTTAAAGCAGAAGAGATCCTACGTAAAGTTGAACACGTTCAAATTATCGCTTGTGGTACGTCTTACAACTCAGGTATGGCTGCTCGCTACTGGTTCGAATCGCTCGCAGGCGTTAGCTGTGACGTAGAAATCGCATCTGAGTTCCGCTACCGAGATTTTGTCGTTCGTCCAAACAGCCTACTTGTGACTCTTTCCCAATCGGGTGAAACAGCCGATACACTGGCCGCACTTCGCCTAGCGAAAGAGAAAGGTTACATGTCAGCAATGACTATCTGTAATGTTGCTGGCTCTTCTTTGGTTCGTGAATCGGATTTTGCCTTCATGACCCGTGCAGGAACCGAGATCGGCGTTGCGTCAACCAAAGCCTTCACTACCCAACTTGCAGCAATGCTAATGATGGTAACGTCAATGGGTCGCTTACAAGGTCGCATCAATGAAGATAAAGAGGCAGAAATCGTTAAAGCACTGCATGAACTGCCAGCGCATATCGAACAAGCCCTGACGCTTGATAAAGAGATTGAAGCACTGGCACCTGATTTTGCGGACAAACACCACACTCTATTCTTAGGTCGTGGCGAGTTCTACCCTATTGCAATGGAAGCCTCTCTAAAACTGAAAGAGATCTCTTACATCCACGCAGAAGCTTATGCAGCGGGTGAGCTTAAACATGGCCCGTTAGCACTGATTGACGCTGATATGCCGGTTGTTGTTGTTGCCCCAAGCAATGACCTACTAGAAAAGCTAAAATCGAACGTTGAAGAAGTACGTGCACGTGGTGGTCTACTTTACGTCTTCGCCGACCAAGATGCAGGGTTTGAAGCCGATGAAGGTATGAAGATTATCACCATGCCTCACATCAGTGAAATCACTGCACCTATCTATTACACCGTTCCAATGCAGTTGCTGTCTTATCATGTTGCACTGATCAAAGGTACTGATGTCGATCAGCCACGAAACTTAGCTAAGGCTGTCACAGTCGAATAAAAATCAGTCTGTTAGATGACAGCTTAGCTGTTTGTATCAAAAGTGAGAAAAGGCACCTTAGCAGGTGCCTTTTTTATTGGGTCAAGAATGGAGGGTCTACTATCTAGACAGGGCTGATTGATTTCTTTGCGAATTAAAAAAATCAGGCAGTCTGGTTACTATTTGCAAACCAAATTACAACAACACAAATAGTACTTGAACTTAACTTGTTGTTACTTAAGTGATTGTTAAAATTATTTCAAGTTGGCTTATGTTGTGCAATCCAGTAATGAAAGCTAGGCATTATTCATTGTGTGTATTGGAGGTGTGACATGACAGATCCGAAAGCTCAAATCGCTGCCCGTATTAAAGAAGCCAGGGAATGGAAAGGCTTAACCCAGGTCCACATGGCCCAGCAACTCAAGGTCGCACGGCAAACCTATCTGGATTTGGAGACGGGTAAAACCGAGCCCAAGGTGAGGATGCTGTCGGAAATTTCAGCGATCACCGAGCGGCCATTGACTTGGTTCGTGTACGGTGATGAAGGTATTGAAATACTGGAAAGCGAGTATAAAGAAGAGATTGATCGTCTGTTGCAGTATTTTAGTCGTTTACCCCACTCTGCTAGGAACGTTATTTTGCAGCAAAGCATTAATTTGGCGGGATTTATGGCGGAGTATACCCGTGCTCTCACCCAGCGAGATAAGTCGTAATGTGGTCAGTTGTGTGTCGGCGTATGCCGACATAATTGATCAATCAATGTCTTAATTGTTGGTCAGTGAAGGGAGGGAGTCACAGTTTATAAACTTGCCTATTATGTAAACCATTGTTCCTAATGAATAATCATCACATGAATGACATTATGCTCATTAAGGAAGTGAGATACTCCTCCCAGATGTCCCTGCACATCATGAGGAGGTATAGGTATAGGTGAAAAGCTATGGAACAGGCAAAATCGTGGATTGCACAAAGAATTAAGGATGCGCGGGAGTGGAAAGGGATCTCCCAGGTTGCGATGGCTAAGCATCTGGATGTTGCCAGACAAACTTATTTGGATCTCGAGTCGGGAAAAACAGAGCCGAGGATTTCCACTTTGGTGAGAATTGCTGAATTGACCGATCAACCGCTCGGGTGGTTTGTGTTTGATATCCAGCGCCCAGAGATGCAGCATGAGCAGCTAAAATCAGAGTTAATCCAGCTCTCTGCGCTTTATGAAAAACTCTCTGAGCCATTACGCAGTAAACTTTTGGCTTGCCATATTAATCAGCTCAAGATTGTTATTGAACAACTTGCAATGGAAGGTGACAGGAAAAATAAAGCAGCCACGGAGGCTGCCTAGTCATCGTGTTGGATTACCCGTACTTGGTTGCTACTGAGCGAGGAAAAATTGGTAAGCCGGATTGTCTGTTTCGTCTTTCCAACTGTAACCGAGCTCACGCAGGTGGCTGGTAAAGGACAACAAGTCATGCTCTTCCAACTCAAATCCACACAGTACCCTGCCATAATCAGCGCCATGGTTGCGGTAGTTGAACAGGCTGATATTCCAGTGAGTACCCAAGGTATTGAGAAACTTGAGCAGGGCACCGGGATATTCCGGAAACTCAAAACTGTATAGCCGCTCTTTCAATGGCTTGGAAGGCCGGCCTCCAATCATGTAGCGGACATGGACCTTGGCCATTTCGTCATCGGATAAATCGACCACTGGATAGCCGCCCTTGCGTAGGTCGGTAATGATATTGTCGAGTTCTTCTTGTCCTTGTATCAACCTTACCCCGACAAACACATTGGCCAAGCTGTCGTTGTTGTAACGGTAGTTGAACTCGGTAACCGCACGGCCGCCGAGGATGTGGCAGAAATCAAGAAACGCCCCCGGACGCTCGGGGATGGTTACCGCCAGTAAGCCTTCCCGCTTTTCACCCAGTTCGCAACGCTCTGAGACATAGCGTAAGCCGTGGAAGTTGAGGTTGGCCCCTGATAGTACTGCGGCGAGTTGCTTGTTCTTGACCTGGTGGCGTTCGGCAAACTTCTTCAGACCGGCAAGGGACAAGGCGCCAGAAGGTTCGGCGATTGCCCGGGTGTCTTCGAAGATATCTTTGACCGCCGAGCAGATTTCATCGCTGCTGACAGTGATGGTGTCATCGAGGTACTGCTGGCATAGACGGAAGGTCTCATCTCCGATGCGTTTTACCGCAACACCATCGGCAAACATACCGACTTGATCTAGGGTTACCGGCTCTCCGGCATCTAGTGCTGCACGTAGGCAGGCAGAATCTTCAGCTTCGACCCCGATAACTTTGATTTGCGGCATCAGCTGTTTGATCAGTACTGCGACGCCTGCTGCAATCCCCCCGCCACCAACAGGGACAAAGATATAGTCGAGATGACCATTTTGTTGGACCAGCTCAACGCCAATCGTGCCCTGCCCGGCAATCACTGAAGGGTGATCGAAAGGCGGAATGAAGGTATAACCGTGCTGGCTGGCAAGCATTTCTGCATGGGCTTTTGCTTCGTCGAAATTACCGCCGTGCAATACGACCTTTCCGCCGAAACTGCGGACCGCATCCACCTTGATATCTGGGGTGGTGCGCGGCATGACAATCGTCGCCTGTACCCCAAGGTGTTTGCCTGACATCGCTAGACCCTGAGCATGGTTACCTGCCGAAGCGGCAATCACCCCGGCTTGACGCTGGGCCTCAGTAAGTTGGGACATCATGTTATAGGCACCACGTAGCTTAAACGAGTGGACCGGTTGGCGGTCTTCTCGCTTAAGTTGTACGTGGTTGCCGATCCGTGCTGCCAGACGATCCATCGTTTGTAGCGGGGTGACTTGCGCCACCTCATACACAGGAGCACGGAGAATATCGCGAAGGTAATCGGCTCCGCTTAACAGCTCTACATCCTTGGCCTGGGTTACTTCGCTCATCATGTTTTATCCTTCTAGTTTCGATTTATCACGCACAGCCCCTTGGTCGGCGCTGGTGGCGAGGTTGGCGTAGGCACGTAGGGCAAAAGAGACTTCGCGCTGGCGATCTAGCGGCTTCCAACCTCGTTTATCTGTTTGCGCACGGCGACTGGCCAGTGTTGCCTCATCAACCTGGAGGTCGATACTGCGGTTCGGGATATCAATGGCAATGGTGTCGCCATTTTCAATCAAACCGATAGTGCCGCCGCTGGCTGCTTCTGGTGATACGTGGCCGATCGACAAGCCGCTGGTACCGCCGGAGAAACGTCCGTCGGTGATCAGGGCACACTCTTTGCCCAGGCCCATTGATTTGAGGTAAGTGGTTGGGTAGAGCATTTCTTGCATGCCCGGGCCGCCTTTCGGTCCTTCGTAGCGAATAACGACGACATCGCCGGCTTTCACTTTGCCAGCTAAGATGCCTTCCACTGCGGTTTCTTGGCTCTCGAAGACAACAGCCGGGCCGGTAAAGGTCAGGCAGCTCTCATCCACGCCAGCGGTTTTTACGATACAGCCGTTGAGTGCCATGTTGCCGGAAAGCACGGCCAGGCCACCGTCTTGGCTGAAGGCATGTTCTTTGTTGCGGATACAGCCATTTTCGCGGTCGTCATCCAGGCTGTCCCAGCGGCAGTCTTGCGAGAACGCTTGGGTGGTACGGATCCCAGCAGGTCCAGCGCGGAAGAAGGATTTCACTTCCTCTGACTGGGTCTGGACGATATCGTAATGCTTGAAGCTTTCCGAGAATTGCTCACCTAGGATGTTGTAGCAATTATTGTGGAATAAATTGGCGCGATCGAGCTCGGCAAGAATACTGTATACCCCACCCGCACGGTGGACATCTTCCATATGGTATTTCTGGGTTGATGGCGCAACTTTACATAGGTGTGGTACGCGGCGTGACATGCGATCGATGTCTTCCATGGTAAAGTCAATTTCACCTTCCTGTGCAGCCGCTAAGAGATGGAGCACGGTATTGGTCGAGCCGCCCATGGCAATATCGAGGGCCATGGCGTTTTCGAAGGCTTGCTTGGTCGCAATGTTGCGAGGCAATGCGCTTTCATCATCTTGTTCATAGTAGCGTTTGGTAAGCTCAACCACACGTTTACCGGCGTTAATGAACAGCTGCTCGCGATCGGCATGGGTCGCCAGCATCGAGCCATTGCCCGGTTGGCTTAGACCCAGAGCTTCAGTCAGGCAGTTCATCGAGTTAGCAGTGAACATCCCCGAGCATGACCCACAAGTCGGGCAAGCTGAGCGTTCGATCTGCTCGCTTTGCTCGTCAGACACATTAGGATCGGCACCTTGGATCATTGCATCAACCAGATCAAGCTTGAGGATCTGATCCGACAGCTTGGTCTTGCCAGCTTCCATCGGGCCGCCGGAAACAAAGATCACTGGAATATTGAGGCGCAGCGAGGCCATCAGCATCCCGGGGGTGATTTTGTCGCAGTTCGAGATACACACCATGGCATCGGCGCAGTGGGCATTGACCATGTATTCGACCGAGTCGGCGATCAGCTCACGTGACGGCAGCGAGTACAGCATCCCGCCATGGCCCATGGCAATACCATCATCCACAGCAATGGTGTTGAATTCTTTGGCTATACCGCCCGCCGCTTCAATTTCCTTCGCGACTAGCTGGCCCAGATCCTTGAGGTGGACGTGGCCCGGTACAAATTGGGTAAATGAGTTCACCACCGCAATGATCGGCTTGCCGAAATCTTCATCTTTTACGCCGGTGGCACGCCATAGGGCACGGGCACCAGCCATATTGCGGCCGTGGGTGGTGGTGGCGGAACGGTACTTGGGCATAACTAAAATCCTTTTGCTGTATTGCATGGCCGGTGCGGTTTGGTCACCGGCCGCTAAATCAGTATTTACTGGTCGGCAGGGTAAACGTAATCAAGCCAACCCCACTTGTCTTCAGTGGTGCCGTTGAACAGGCCGAAGTAGGCTTCCTGCAGCACCTTGGTCACTGGACCGCGCTTGCCTTCACCTACCGTGATCTGATCGACACTGCGGACCGGGACGATTTCGGCCGCAGTACCCGTCATGAAGATTTCGTCTGCGAGGTATAGGGCTTCGCGGGCAATGTTTTCTTCACGAACTTCATAGCCACGCTCTTTGGCTAGGATCATGATGGTATCGCGGGTGATACCCGGTAAGATCGCACTGGTCGCCGGTGGCGTTGACAAGATACCGTTACGGATGACAAACAGGTTTTCGCCAGCCCCTTCAGACAGGTAGCCATCAACACTTAGAGCGATCCCTTCGGCATAGCCATGGCGACGGGCTTCACCGCCAACCAAGAGGGATGATAGGTAGTTACCGCCGGCTTTTGCCGCGGTTGGGATAGTATTCGGCGCAGCACGGTTCCAGCTTGAAATCATCGCATCGACCCCGTTTTCCAACGCTTCTTCACCTAGGTATGAACCCCAAGGGAAAGCAGCAACCATGACATCCATTTCAGTATCCACCGGTGGGCAGACACCCAGGCCAACATTACCGACATAGGCGAGTGGGCGGATATAAGCGGAATCGAGCTTATTTACCCGCAATGTTTCACGGCATACTTCCATGAGCTCATCGGCGCTATATGGGATTGGGAAGCGGTAGATTTTGGCTGAGTTCTTCAGACGAACCATATGTTCTTTGTGACGGAAGATCGCTGGACCTTTCGGGGTGTTGTAGCAGCGAATACCTTCGAAGACCGAGGTACCGTAGTGCATGGCATGCGTTAGCACATGTACCTTGGCATCACCCCAAGGCATCATTTCACCGTTGAACCAAATAAAATCCGCTGTGTTGGCCATGTTTGTTCCTTCCTTAAAATCTAATCTCGGTTAGCTACGAGTGTGGTTTCTACGGTACGAATATCCCAAAGTTTTTCGATTTGGTTGATCAGCGTCGTTATAGGGCGGTCGCTGTCGACAAGGATTTCGATACTGGCTATTTTGCTTGCGTGGTTTTGGGTTGCATTCACTTGTTTTATCACAAAACCACGGTGACGGATCACACGCAAGATACGTTCTAGTAATACTGGCTTATCATCTGCTTTGATGTCGAGTAAATATCTGTCCATTAAGTATTCTCCAGCATATCTTGATTTGCCGCGCCAGGTGGTACGAGGGGCCACACATTGTCTTCTTCAGAAATCAATACATGGAGTAAGTAAGCTGTCTTGCTAGCCATCATTTCCTTCAGTGCCGGCTCCACATCTTCTTTGCGGGTGATGGTTTTTCCTGGAATATCGAAGGCTTTTGCCAGCATCACAAAGTCAGGGTTGTCATCGAGAATGGTTTCGCTGTGGCGGCCATCAAAGAATAGAGACTGCCACTGGCGCACCATACCCAGACGCTGATTGTTGATCAGTACCATCTTGACTGGGATCTGGCGACGTTTGAGGGTACCTAGTTCCTGGATATTCATCATGAACGAGCCATCGCCAGTGATCAGGATGGATTCATCATCCGGGCGAGATACCTTGGCGCCCATAGCTGCTGGCAGGCCGAATCCCATGGTGCCGAGGCCGGCTGAAGTGATGTAATTCTGTGGCTCTCGGGGCTGCATATGCTGGGCTGCCCACATTTGGTGCTGGCCAACGTCGGTCGAGATCATGGCACTGTCAGGCATCATGTCAGACAGTTGTTTCATGAGCAGCGGGGCATAGATTAAATCGCCAGGATGGTCATAGCGCCACTTGTTTTGTTGGCGCAGGCTGGCGGTATAGTCAACCCAGTCAGTGATATCTTGGCTCAGCTCCAGTTGCGGCAGGATGATATTGATATCACCGCGCAGCGGGGCGTGGGCATGACGTAATTTGTTGAATTCGGCGGCATCGATATCGATATGAATAACCTTGGCGTGAGGTGCAAAGGTATCCAGCTTACCAGTCACCCGGTCATCAAAGCGGGCACCGACGACGATCAGCAGGTCACATTCTTGAACGACCAAGTTGGCGGTTTTGGTGCCGTGCATACCCAGCATGCCTAAGTAGTGCGGGTCGTGGCGCTCAATCGTGCCAAGCCCTTTGAGGGTGCTGACCGACGGCATTGGGTTCATGGTAAGGAAAGTGCGCACGGTGCTGGTGGCTTTGGCTAACTGGACTCCCCCGCCGACGTAAAGGACCGGGTGCTGGCTGGCAGATAATAGCTGCTGGGCGGTGGCGATTTGATCGGCTGAAGCCACTGGGAGTGCTGGAGGGGTGATCGGTGTCAAATCTCCATCTGGTGCCTGCGCGAGCTGGACATCTTTGGCGATATCGACCACCACCGGGCCAGGGCGACCGGCCTTGGCTACTTCAAAAGCCTCGGCAAGGGTCGGGATCAGATCGTCGATATCGGTTACCAGGTAGCTGTGCTTGGCACAGGCCAGTGACATGCCGATCACATCCATTTCCTGGAAGGCATCGGTGCCGATGTGCGAACTGGCCACCTGTCCTGTGATGGCGACAATCGGCACTGAATCTAGGAAGGCATCGGCCAGCCCTGTCATCAGGTTGGTAGCTCCGGGACCTGATGTCGCCATGCATACTGCCACGTCCTGCGTTGCCCTGGCCATACCGATAGCAGCCATGGCAGCACCTTGTTCGTGGCGGCACAGGATGTGCTCGACGCCGCCGTCATAGAGGGCATCATAGATGGGCATGATGGCACCACCTGGATAGCCAAATATCGTTTTGATCCCCTGCTTCTGCAGCGCCGTTACGACTAACTCTGCTCCCGTCATCGCTGCTCTCCCCTGTTTCCTTGCTGCGACATGCTGATTGGTTTGTTGGTTTAATCAGCATGTTTCGTTAAATAGTCCAAAAAAAAGCCCCCTGGCCTGTTGGCTTAGGGGGCTTTCTGCGTTTGTTGTGCTTGTCAGCTAATTTACGCCTGCCCGACCCCCTCGTAGTGAAATAAGCACCACGATGACGTTAATAATGAGTAGGAGGGCGTTGGCCATAAATTGCATTGACTGTCTGTCCGATTTTTATGTTTAGACGTTGTGTTGACCTAGTGGTAACACAGACATCGCTCGCATGACAAGAAAAAACTCAAAATTAATTTGCAATTCGACTGCATAAATAGGCTATTGATGAAACGTGTTTGGTGAAAACATTTAACTTTTTTGTTTGAAATAACAGCAGGATGACTACAAATGAACCTTGCCATTATTCACAGCCGTGCCAGCATCGGGGTGCAGGCCCCTGCTGTCACCGTTGAGGTGCATATCAGCAATGGTATGCCTGCCTTAACATTGGTTGGCTTGCCGGAAACCAGTGTTAAGGAAGCCAAGGACCGAGTGCGCAGTGCCATCGTCAATGCCGGGTTCGAGTTTCCGTCAAGACGGATCACGGTCAATTTGGCACCGGCTGATTTGCCCAAGGAAGGTGGTCGGTTCGATTTGCCTATCGCGCTGGGGATCCTTGCCGCTTCGGAGCAAATACCGGCCAATAAGCTACAAAAATTTGAATTTTTAGGGGAGTTGGCGTTGTCCGGTGAGTTGAGACCAGTCAAGGGCGCCCTGCCCGCGGCCTTGGCTGCCGGGCAGGCCAAGCGTTGCTTGGTAGTACCCGATGGCAATGGCGATCAAGTCGCCTTGGTCGGCAAAGAGTGCCATAAATCGGCACCGAGCTTATTGGCTGTTTGTGCCCATTTGCATGGTCAAGGTGAGCTCGTTCTGGCACAGTCAGCAACCCTCGATGTGGAAGATAGGGGGGTACCAGAGCGGGATATGCAAGATATTATTGGCCAGCAACAGGGCAAGCGAGCACTAGAAATTGCGGCAGCCGGTGGCCATAACTTACTGTTTATTGGTCCGCCAGGGACCGGGAAAACCATGCTGGCCTCCAGGCTATGTGATTTGTTGCCTGCGATGTCTATCGAGGAGGCGATGGAAACGGCGGCGGTGGCTTCGCTGACTCAGCAGCAAATCCATGAAGGTAACTGGCGGCAGCGGCCCTTTCGTACTCCCCATCATTCCAGTTCGATGGCAGCCTTGGTCGGCGGCGGCTCGGTGCCCCGCCCCGGAGAGATCTCCCTTGCCCACAACGGTATCTTATTTTTGGATGAAATGCCGGAATTCGAGCGTAAGGTGCTGGACTCGCTGCGTGAGCCGTTGGAATCCGGTGAGATCGTGATTTCCCGCGCCACCAGTAAGACCAATTTCCCGGCTCGGTTTCAGTTGATTGGTGCCCTGAACCCTAGCCCTACTGGGTTTTATGAAGGTAACCAGTCTCGCACCAATCCCCAAGCCATATTGCGTTACCTCAGCCGGTTGTCAGGCCCGTTGCTGGATCGCTTTGATATGTCGATTGAGATCCCGGCTTTGCCGAGGGGAACCTTAGCCGATGGTGGTGATCGGGGTGAGCCCAGTTCGGTTATCCGTGAGCGGGTGCAAGAAGCGCGTGAGATCATGTTGCAGCGTAATGGTCGGGTCAATGCCTTACTGGGCACCCGCGATCTGGATAAGTTCTGCAAGCTTGAACGGCAAGACGCCGAATTCCTCGAAACAGCCCTGCATCAGCTCGGGTTATCTATTCGTGCCTATCACCGGATCATCAAGGTGGCGAGAACCATCGCCGATCTATCAGGGTGTGAGGTTATTGAGCGTAAGCACCTTGCCGAAGCGTTGGGTTACCGATCGATGGACAGGTTATTGCGTCAGTTGACGGCACAGGCGGTGTAGCGGGAAAGGTGTATCGTTGCAAGGAGGATAGAAAGTAAAAAAGGCCCGTAGGCCTTTTCTTTCATCTATCTGTATGTGCTGGCTTATTTGGTCAGCAGGTAGTTCACCAGTTCGAAGTACTCATCGATAGATTTGACCTTTCCGGCCTCAACCAAGTACTTGTTGTTGACGATGATGGCTGGAACACCGGTCAGGCCGCTGTCCTGGAAGGCTTTGTTGAAGCGGTTTACCATCGAGTTCACGGCAAAGCTGTTGAAAGCGCCATCGAAGTCTTCTGCGCTGACACCTTCATCCAAGAAGATCTGGCGAAGTTCGTTGTCGTTGCGTGGTGGCTTTTGCATGTCATGGACGCGGGCAAATAGCACTGGCGTTATTTTGTCTTCCACACCGAGTACTACAGAGGTGGCGTAGGCCTTGCTCATCGACTTACCCATGTTGCCACCCATGAATGACACATGGTTCTTCTGTAGCTTGGCATTATCCGGCAGGTTTTGTTTCAGCTGTTGGATGATAGGTTCGAAACTATTACAGTGTGGACAGTAGAACGAGAAGAATTCGGTCACGATTGGGCTGCTGGATTTTGGCAGCTCCAATACCTTGTAATATTCCCCTTCAGTAAACTTGGCTGCTTGTACGGATAGCGACAGCAGTGCCACGCTGGCAAAAGTTAGGATTTTCTTAAACATGAATCAAATTACTCCCTTAAATCAAAGCTCTGAAATAACGCGGTTATTTCTCTTATATTGTGATTAGTATTATTACCATTGTGGCATCAGTTGCAATGGCGGCTCATTGAGGGCGGCCAGCTGCTCCTTGAATGCCAAAACTTGGCCTTCCCAGTACTTGGCATCGGAAAACCACGGGAAGGCGTGTGGGAAAGCGGGATCTTCCCAGCGTCGTGCCAACCATGCCATGTAATGTACCATTCTAAGACCGCGCAAAGGCTCGATCAGTTGCAACTGTTTTTGATCAAAATCGGCAAACTCACAATAGGCTTCCAGAATGGTATCCAGCTGGGCCAGTTGGTCGTGGCGATCGCCGTTGAGTAGCATCCACAAATCCTGGACTGCCGGGCCATTGCGAGCATCATCTAAATCGACGAATAGCGGACCATCACGCCAGAGGATATTACCGGGGTGGCAGTCACCGTGCAGGCGGATTGGCTGCCAGTCGGTTTGCCACTGCTGCTCGAGTTCGCGGATCAGGGTATCGAGATCGGAGAAGAAAGCATGCTTGAGGTGATCGGGGATCATTGCCGATTGTTCGAGCACCCGACGAGGCTGATAGAGGTACTCATCAAGCCCGATAGTCGGGCGATGCTGGAATGTCGTACGCTGACCGACTTGGTGGATTCGGCCAAGGAAACGCCCGACCCACTCTAGCTGGTCAAAGTTATCTACTTCGAACTGGCGTCCGCCCACGCTTGGAAACAAGGCTAAACGGTGGTTCTGATTAAATGGATGCAGCGTACGGCCATTAATATTGATCGGTGCGGCAACGGGAATTTCCTGCTCGGCCAGCTCCAGTGTGAACTGGTGCTCTTCATCGATTTGCTCGTTGGTCCAACGCTGGGGGCGATAGAATTTTGTGACATAGCGGGCACCGTCTTCGGCGACAAACTGGTAAACCCGATTCTCATAGCTGTTAAGCGGAAGCAGGCCAGACTCAGCACGGATGCCGATGCTGTCGAGGGCATCAAGCAATAGGTCTGGGTTCAGGTCGGCAAAGTTGAAGCCGTGTTGTTGTGTCATCGTGACTATCCACTAGGTACAGAGTGTACGCAATTATAACATCATAATAAGAAAGGGCCTTTTATGGCCCTTCCTTTACACTATTTTTCATTCCTTTGTTGACGATTGCGTTAGCGCAGCTCGCCGATAAAACGGCTTTCGGTCTGGATTTGGTGACCGTCGTCCTCCCGTGTCAGGGTAAAGGTAATATCGGCAATATTGCCTTGCAGCAAGTATGGATCAATCCCGAGGCTTACTGGCAAGGTGTAAATCTCTCCGGCGGTGACACTGACTTGCTGTGGACCGTACCACTCAACCTCTTCGATACCACTGACCGTGAGTGTATAGCGGGTATCTTGTTGGGTTTTGTTGAGGATTTTGAGGGTATAGGTATTTTCCACCAAGCCTTCGTTGTTGATCCGGAATAGCTGGCTGCGGTCGCGGAGCACATCCAGCCCCATAGGTTGCACTGATGCGAATAGATAGAAGAACAGGCCGATCATCGCCACCATCACACCGCCATAGCCGAGCAACTTTGGTCGCATAACATGGGTGCTATGCCCTTCTAGTTTATGCTCGGTGGTATAGCTGATTAAGCGTTTGTCATAGCCCATCCGCGTCATGGTTTCATCACAAGCATCGACACAGGCACCGCAGTTAATACATTCATATTGCAGACCGTCACGGATATCGATCCCTGTCGGGCAGACCTGTACGCAGAGGTTGCAGTCGATACAGTCACCAAGGCCGAGCGTTTTGGGATCTTTCTTGCGCGGTCTTGGCCCTCGGGATTCACCACGTGCCACATCATAGCCAACGATATAGGTATCTTTGTCGAACATCGCTGACTGGAAGCGAGCGTAGGGACACATGTGGATACAGACTATCGAGCGCATCCAACCGGCGTTAGCATAGGTACAACCGGTAAAGAACAGAACCCAGAAGCCAGCCCAGAAGCTGGTGCCGAGGGAAAAGAAGTCGATCACCAAGGATTTGATGGGCAGGAAATAGCCAACAAAGGTTAGACCGGTCGCAAGGGCAACGGCCAGCCAGGCAATGTGCTTGAGGATTTTACGGCCAATGAGCTTGGCGGTGGGCTTCATGCTGTCTTGCTTGCGGCGTTTGTTTGCTGGGCCCTCGAGTTTTTCTTCGCACCAGATATAGATGAAGGTCCAGACGGTCTGAGGGCAGAAGTAGCCGCACCATACCCGCCCAAGGAAGGTGGTGACAAAAAACAGGGCAAAAGCGGCAATCATGAACAGGATGGCTAGCAAGGTCAGATCTTGGGGCCAAAGGGTGGTACCAAAAAAGTGGAATTGCTGTTGGCCTATGTCGAGCAAGATCGCCTGGCGGTCGCCGAAGGGGATCCACGGTAGCCCCATAAATAGCAGCATCAGCAGCCAGCCCATTCGACGGCGCAGTTGTTGGTATATCCCTTTGGCGGCCCGGACATAAATCCGGTTGCCGGGATTGAAGCGGTCAGCCCCCCCTTTGTGGGTCTTGGGATTAATCGTGGGCGGGGTGACATCCTTAATCTTTATTTTCTCTTGGGTCATGACATTACTTCCTTGGAGGCTGCTTCACAGGCAGCGCGCGGCCAGTACGTTGCCAGCCAATACGTTGTAATCGTAAAGTTGGAATTGGTAAATAAATGTTACCGGCAGAGTATATCCCAGCCTAGAGTATGAATACTCTAGCGAGGTCATAATTTAGGCAACGGATGCCGCAGAGTGTGAGATCTCGGGGGAGAAGTGGCTAATTTAAAGAAGGGAAAGTCTTAGTCGCAAAGAAGGCGAAAATGCTGGGCTTGAGCAGCCCAGCACTGAGATTATTTTAGGATGCCGCGAGCACGCAAGATAGCGGTCTTGAAGTCATCTTCACAATCCTTGGCGATGCCAGGGATCATGTCCTGCTTCTCGCTGTTGCGCATCTTCAGGTGATAGATAAGGATATCGTCAGTCAGATCTTCCAGTTTGCCTTCAAATTTGGCTTCTTGTGCCAGTTTCAGCAAGAATTCAATCAAGTTCATATCTGGTTCTTTGAGCCACTCTGGGTGGATGAGCTCGATCATTTCATTGACGCGATGGGTTTTCATAACAACTCCGCTTAGTAAAGGCTGGTTAACTGTATGGTTATTATTTTTAGTGGGATAACGGTATAACAAAGCACGGACGGATACAAATAGGCGGATACAAATAAAAGGGCAGCCCGAAGGCTGCCCTGAACACGAAGTGTTACTACGCTGCTTTTTCGCTGTCGCTGCTGATGATGTTGGCCTGATGAGGGGCTGGGATCACTGGCAGGGACTGAACTGCGGCTTTGGTTGTTTTGCTTTTTAGCGTTGGGGCGTGCGAGGTACTACGCAGACGGGATGGACTGCGAGGTGTGCTGTACCTGACAAACGAGGCTGGGCGCATGTTTTACCTATTGGTCAGGCGCTTCCGTGGCCAGGGTGAGTATAATATTTTCGCATTTTTATTGTTGGCAGGGCCGTTCCTGTGCGGAAATAAAATGGTGTTTAATTTTCGCGGCGAGAATAGCAACAACCTATCATTAAGTCGAGTGTTATTTGACCGCCGCTAAGATGTTTAACTCTCGTTTTTTACCGGGCCTTACAAGCGAAATGTTACCCGTCTCGTCATCTGTGAAGATAAGCCGTTTATCTGGTTTCACTTTGTGGTCTAATGCAGCCATTACTGGCAATAAGGACCTGTCTGACAAGTAAAGGCAGGACGATAACTACAGCCTCTGGAGGGAGTTAATGGATCACGATCAGCAGCGACGGGTTACCAGCCGTAATTTGTCCTATAAACTGGCAGAGTCTATCGGGCAACAGATCTTGCGCGGAGAAACCGCTCCGGGAGACATCCTACCGGGTGAAGTGGAGTTGGGCGAAATGTACGGTGTCAGCCGGACCGCTATCCGCGAAGCTATCAAAATGCTGGCGGCCAAGGGAATGGTATTGCCCCGCCCGCGTATCGGTACCCGGGTATTACCGAAGCGAAACTGGAATTATCTGGATCAAGATCTGCTGGCTTGGCTTAACTTCGAGCAGCAAAGCGATCTGGTCTCTGAGTTCCAGCGGGTAAGGATATCGCTTGAGCCAGAGGCTGCCGCCCTAACTGCCGTCAATGCCAATGAGACTGATCGTGAAGAATTATGTAGCCTGATGGCAGAGATGCATGCCTTGGGTGAAAAGTTTGACCAAGACCGCTGGGTCGAAGTTGATACTCGCTACCACCAACTGATTTATTTTGCCTCGGGTAATCATTTTATCAGCCCGTTCGGCAACTTGTTCAAAGCGGTGTTCGAAAGCTATTTCAGGGTGATCACTCGGGAGAAGCTGCTCAAGCTGGAACTGCACCAGCAAGTGGTCGACGGCATTATGGCCCACGATCCGGAAGCCGCTAGACAAGCCACCATCGAATTATTGCGCTAAACCGAGAAAACGAAGCTAAGGCTTCGTTTTTTTGTTTGTGCACCAGATCGCTAAGTCAGCCCTTGCGGCAACAGGATGTTCACTGCAATATAAGTATCATTTCATATTGATAGTGCACATTTGACTGTAAAGGTCATGTTTATGCAGCAAAGGAGATGCTCTGATGTCATTATTCCGCAAAAGCTTGGCCAGCCTTGGCATTGGCTCGGCCCGGGTCGATACTGTGCTGCCACAGGGCGTATTGATCCCTGGTGACCCCTTGGCGGTCGATGTGCTGGTACATGGCGGGAAGGTGGAGCAGCAAATCGATAATATTCTCCTGTTTTTGTGTTGCCGCTACGAAGAAGAAGTGGAAACCAGCCGGGGGGATAGTCAGCACCGCAAGGAAAAGATCACCCAAACCTGCCGTTTGGCCGAGTGGTCATTGCCCTACTCGTTCATGATTGGTGCCAATGAAGAACGCCGTTTTGATGTTAGCTTACCGCTGCCTTTCAACACCCCGATCACCATCGGTGATTCCCATGTCTGGCTTGAGACACACCTTGATATGCCGTTGGCCTTTGACGCCAAAGATAAAGATCTGCTGACGGTTAGGCCCGATCCGTTATTGGACGGTGTGTTTTCAGCGCTGGAACTGGCTGGGCTTCGGATCCGTCAGGTGGAATGTGAGGCAGCCAAAGGGTTTGCCCTACCGTTTGTCCAGGAGTTTGAATTCGTGCCGGTATCTGGGCCCTATCATGGCCGATGGCGTGAACTGGAGGTTGTGGCTTTCCGCGATGAGTCAGGCCTACAGATGTGGTTTGAAATCGACCGGCGCCAGCGTGGTTTCAATGGCATGTTGTCGGGCATGCTTGGCCGCAATGAGCTCAAACGGTACTGTGAGATCCCAGCCAGCTTGCACCCGCAGCAGGCGGGTGAGCGGGTGTTGGCATTCTTAGATCAAGCAACCTGATTGACTCTGGGGTGTGGCCTTGTCGTTAACTAAACGACATTGATGATAAATACCTATTTCAGCTTACACCTGTAAGCTAAATGTGCCATACTGCTGATCAATTGAGCATAAACTCTATATTGAGGACAGCAGCAATGGCTAAGCAGTTAGCGACTGAATCGGGGTATTCGGTCACGGAGGAAGTAGCAAATAGTATCAGCCATGGTCTTGGCATGGTGTTTGGGATCATCGGCTTGGTCTTGTTGCTGGTGCAAGCTATCAGTGCCGGGGCTGATGCATTGAGCATAACGAGCCTGAGTATCTATGGTACCAGTATGATTCTGCTCTATTTGGCATCCACCCTTTATCATGCCATTCCATTCGAGCGGGCCAAGCGGGCCAAGCGGGCCCTGAAGACCTTTGATCATTGTGCCATTTATCTATTGATTGCGGGGACTTACACTCCGTTTCTCCTCATTACCCTGCGCACCCCATTGGCGATCACCCTGATGGCGGTGATTTGGGGGATAGCCCTTATCGGTATTGTGCTGAAAATCGCCTTTGTTTATCGCTTCAAACGGCTGTCACTGGCGACCTACCTGACCATGGGGTGGCTTTCACTGATCGCGGTGTACCCTCTGGCGATGTCTTTGGCAACTGGCGGCTTGGTATTGCTGGCGGCGGGCGGGATCGTGTATTCGGTAGGGGTGGTGTTTTATGTCAATAAGCGTATTCCCTATAACCACGCAATTTGGCACTTGTTTGTGCTGGGCGGTACAGTCTGCCATTTCTTGGCGATTTACTTCTACGTTAAGCCAGTGTAAGCACACCGGTTAACAGATTACCTCCCATGTAAAAAGAGAGCCAACTGGCCCTCTTTTTTGTTTCTGACGTACTCGCCGCGAGCGTTAGTCGCGCCAGAACGCAGGGAAGAACACCACCAATACGGTCAGGATTTCCAGCCTTCCCATCAGCATACCGAAGCTCAATGTCCACTTGGCCAAATCGGGTAAGGTCGCAAAGTTGCCGGTCGGGCCAATCACATTACCCATCCCCGGGCCGACATTGGCGACCGCGGTGACGGCACCGGTGATGCTGGTGATGGCATCAAGCCCCAGCATGCTGAGAATCGCGGCAACTACCACGATAGTCAGGACAAAAGTCAGGGCGAAGGCGACCACGGAGCGGACAATACCATCGGTAACCGGACGGCCGTTGTAGCGCTGGATGAATACCCCTGACGGATGGATCAATTGCATCATCTGCTTGCGCAGTAGGGCAAAGGCAACCTGGAAGCGGAAGATTTTGATCCCGCCGGCGGTTGAGCCCGAACACCCACCGACCAGCATGATAAAGGCAAACACGATCGTCGGGAACGGCCCCCAGGCCGTAAAGTCATCCAACCCGAAGCCGGTGGTGGTAACCACCGAAATGATGTTGAACAACGAGACCCTAAACGCGTCAATGAA
>NZ_JBNNXU010000025.1:0-64695 GCF_052873915.1 Photobacterium sp. DNB22_13_2 | reverse complement strand
GGCAGTTGGTCTTGCACTGTCCCTAGAATTTCAACGCGCTTGATAGAGTCGATACCAAGGTCTGCTTCCATATCCATTTCTAGATCTAGCATTTCAGTTGGGTAACCGGTTTTGTCAGCTACAACCTCAAGCATGGTGTTTTGTACTTGCTCTGCGCCTAAGCTGTTAGCACTTTGAGCTGGTGCAGCTTGAACAGGTGCTGCCGTTGTAGCAGATGCTGGCATTTTGCTATTCATATAGCTAACAATTTCAGCAAGTGTGCGGCACTCAGCCAGATCTTCTGGGTTCAGTTCTGGCAGGTTAGGAAGTTCGTCTTGAACAGTGCCTAAAATCTCAACGCGCTTGATAGAATCGATGCCTAGATCGGCTTCCATATCCATCTCTAGATCAAGCATTTCAGTTGGGTAGCCCGTTTTTTCAGCAACAACATCAAGCATTACTTTTTCAGGGTTTGCGGCGGGTGCTGATACCGTGATTTGCGGTGCAGAAGCTGATTTCATGCTGGCAGTCAGCGACGGTGCTTGAGCAGGTGCTACCGTTTGTTGAGCAGCAGGTTTTGGTGCTGGTACTTTAGGTTTTGGCGCAGTTGGTTTAGGTATTAGTGTTTGTGATGCGGCAACTGTGTTTACTTTCGGCTCAGCTTTAACAACTGGCGCCGACGCTGCTTGTATAGAGACTGCTGGTGCTGTGATTGTCTGAGCTTGAACAACAGGCTGCGCTGTAGCGACGGCTTGTACAGGCGCTTGAGCCGGAACGTGTGTAACTGGCTGTGCCGATACCATACCTAATGCTGCATTGTTGCTGGTTGCTTGCAGTGTAAGGTAGTTAGCGTGTGCTTTTAAGGTATCCGCTTGATGCTGGTGGAAGAGTTCCATTGAGCGCTGTAGGCTCTCTGGAATGGCAACGCCGGCAGCTGCCATTTTCGCTTGCTCTGTCATGAGTGCCGCGAAGGTATCGCCGTACTGCTGAGGGATAGCAAGGAATTGCTGATGAAGCTCAGCAGCTTGTTGTTGAGCGCTAAAGAATGCCGTTAATGAGTCATCACTTGCTGACGCTAGTAGTGATGCAGAGGCAGTAGCTTGCGGTTGGGCTTGCACGCTGGCTTGAACTGATACAACAGGCGCAGCGTTTGTTGCAGCCGTATCTGCTACTGAAACAGGCACCTGCACTTCGCGGATTTCGGTTTTAATGACTTCTTTTTCCACAATCTTCTCTATCACTTTTTCAACTTCAACAATTTCAGTGAGTGGGGCAATGGCACCTGTTTCTAACGATTTCGCCATTTTCTTGCGAGTCGCATCACTGATGTAGTTGGTTGCATGAAGCTTAATGTTCATTGGTGATGCAGCTGCTGGTGCTGCAATTTCAGCTTGGTATGGGTCTATCGTAGTTAACGAGACACCAGCAACGGCCAGCTGTACTGCGGCTAAACGTAACTGCTGATCGCTGTCACCTTTAGGGTTTGGATTTAGGCTGATGGTGCATAACTCATCAGACTTAGCTTGCAGTGTTTTCTCAACCAGTTTTTGCAGAATGTTCTTCGGCCCGAACTCAACGAATACACGTGCCCCCGCTTGATACATGGCTTCTAATTGAGTACTGAAACGAACAGATTGCAGCATGTGCTGTTTGAAGGCTTTCTTAATCGCTTTGCCATCTTTCTTATACAGTTCACCTGTTGCATTTGAATACAAAGGTAAAGCGGGTGCAGTGAAGGATGCTTTATCGATCGCAGCGGCAAATGGCTGTTGGGCGTGGGCAACCAAAGGCGTGTGGAATGCGCCCGAAACAGGCAGTGGAATCGCTTTGAATCCTTGCTCTGTCAATGATTTTGCTGCCTGCTGTGCACCAACTGTTGGGCCTGCAATCACAAGCTGACTTGGTGCATTGTAATTGGCAATGCTGACACCTTCGAATGCACTGATGCACTTTTCAACATCGGCAAGCTTGTCGGCATCAAGGATAACGGCGTACATGGTACCGCTGTCGCCTTCAGCAGGCTTAGCAGCCATCGCATTACCGCGCTCAAAAGCAAGTTTGTAGTAATCGTCTTGCGAAATAACACCAGATGCGCATAAAGCACTGAGTTCACCAAAGCTGTGGCCAGCAACCATGTCGGCTTTAAAACCAGCTTGTGTCATCAGCTCGAATTGGCCCATAGACACCACGCCGATTGCACTTTGTGCGTTGGCGGTATTGGTCAGTGTCGCTTCTTGAGCTGCTACATCTTCTTTACCGAAGGCTGGAACAGGGAATAGAACTTGAGAAAGAACAGTTTTCTTGTTCTGACCAAACACCTGATCGGCCTTTGCTAGCTGGTTACGCACTTCAGGGTAGTAGCATGCCAGTTCACGACCCATGTTGAGGTATTGCGAACCTTGACCGGCAAACAATGCGGCCACCTTGCCAGCTTGTTTCTCGCCAACAAGTGCAGTGGCACGATAGCTTGTGCCGTTAGGTAGCTGCCATTGGGTCGCATCTTGTTTTTCTAGCTGTGATAACGCCTGTGTCAGTAATGTTTGTAGCTCATCGATGGATTTTGCCACTAAGCCTAAACGAGCATCACCCGCTGCAATTTCACGCAGGCCATGTGTTTTAGCTAACGTAGCCAGTGCTGTGTCATCCGTTTGAACAAGTTTGACGTGTTCTTTGAGGTCAGCAATCAGGGCATCACGGGATGGCGCATTAAACAGCAGTGTTTGAGCAACTTCACGTTGGCGGTATTGATCACCGCGTTGGTGTTCAGAAGTGTACTCTTCAAGCACGACGTGGAAGTTTGTTCCACCAAAGCCGAAAGAGCTGATACCTGCACGGCGTGGTGTACCGTCAACACGTTGCATCCAAGGACGCATTTCTGTGTTGAGGTAGAAAGGCGAGTCTTCGATCTTCAGTTTCGGGTTTGGCTTAGAAACATTAATTGTTGGCGGTAATACTTTGTGGTGAAGGGCAAGGGCTGCTTTGATTAAACCCGCTGTACCTGCTGTTGATTTAGTATGGCCAATTTGAGACTTCACAGAGCCTAATGCAATATGCTGCTTTTGGTCATTACCTTCACTAAAGACAGAATTCAAACCGTTGAATTCTGCAACATCACCCGCCGCTGTACCTGTTCCGTGAGCTTCTAATAAGCCCAGCGTTTGAGGTGCAAAACCTGCATCATCGTAAGCACGTTTAAGCGCTTTGGCTTGGCCTTCAGGGCGCGGCGCATAAATGCTTTTGAATTTACCGTCAGATGATGCGCCAACACCTTTGATTACCGAGTAGATTCGGTCGCCATCACGCTCGGCATCTTCAAGTCGTTTCAACGCGACCATACCGATGCCTTCACCAATCATCATGCCTTTTGAATCGATATCAAAAGGTTGGATGGTTTCGTTTGTTGTGAAAGCGGGGGTTTTTGAGAAGCTCATGTACATGGTTGGTGAGTTATCGGTACACACACCACCTGTGATCATCATTTCACTGCGACCATCAACAAGCTCACCCAATGCCATGCGAAGCGCTGCAAGAGAACCTGCACATGCCGCATCAACCACACAGTTGATACCACCTAAATCGAAGCGGTTAGCAATACGACCTGCGATCACATTGCCGAGTGAGCCAGGGAACGAGTTTTCTTCCCAATGGATGTACTGATCTTGGAATTTTTTAATCAGCATTTCGCTGTCTTGCTCGTTAATACCGCTGCTCGCAAAGACTTTCTTCAGAACAGGGTACTGCAGACGTGCATTTAGGCTTTGGCTGATTTTTTGTCCACCACCTACACCTAAAGTAATACCAATCTTATCGCGGTCGTAACCTTCAGGCAGTTTTGCATCGGCTAATACTTCTTTAGCAACAATCAGAGATAGAAGCTGCGAAGTATCGGTTAATTCAAGAATATTTGGCGGAAGACCAAACTCCATAGGGTTGAAATCGACTTCAGGCATGAAGCCACCACGTTTACAGTAAGACTTATCTGGCGTGCTTTTGTTTGCATCGTAATAGTCTTCAGGGCGCCAGTGCGTATCTGGAACTTCTGTAATCGCATCAATTTTTTCACTAATCAAATCCCAGAACTTATTTAAGTATCGAGAGTTAGCAAAAATGCTCGCCATGCCAACAATAGCAACAGGCATGTCCTTTAAGCGTTTATTGAGTCGCTTGTCTTCTTGCGATTCAGATGTGGTTTTTGGGGTTTGGCTCATTATGAGTCTCCGCTCAGCACTTGAGTTACGGGTGCTATACATTCGGTGTAAGTGTTGCGGCTAGGCAACTGATGAAAATATATAAGGTGAAGCAATAGAGATAAGCACGAAGATGCGCTTATAAAAAAATCAGTAGAGGCAGGATAGAGCCAAGATGAAACGTGAGTAGACAACTGCATGTTAAAACACAGATGTTCTATCAGTTTGACACGGCAATGTTGTCAGGTAATCCATAGTGCTCGTATCCATTACTATCCTGTAGAGCAGCAGCGTTATGCACTTTGTGGAATTTAGTTTCCACTGAAATGTTTATCGCTGAATCAGTCAATGGTTGAGCAGCCTACCCGAGGCGGATAGTGGTTACAATCGCCTGAGCAAGAGGTTGGATCTCTTCAGACCAGTTTGAATTTCTCAGTGCATATATTTTGTGGAAATATTTATCTCAACATGCTGATATTAAAGGGTGTATTGGTGTTTATTAGTGTAAACACTCAGTTTTTTATATTTTAGTGATCTATGTAGCATTTTACGTAAAAAGTTTTGATGGTCTTAGTGTGGTGTGGGGTTGGTGTTATTGATTATAAATTTTATTGGTCAGTCGTCTGACCTGTTTGGTGTCGAATTGTCGACCTGTTAGTCAGTTGTTTTGAAGACATTGTGACGTATAATACAGGCTACAAATTTTGCTTGGATTGATCGGAATTGACGTTGAAAAATACGGTGGACTTATGGTTTATCGCATTGCCAGCAATGCATAAAAATGTAGAAGCTCATTCCTCTACTGAGGCAATTAATCATTCTTATTTGATTCATCAAGCTCGCCCTTTACTTAACGAAGAAGAGTTAGCCAAAGCGATGCGCTACCGACAGCCTTTGGTACGTATGCACGCCATTTACATACGTGCATTTCTTCGTGTGATCCTGTCTCGTTATGCTCGTATACCTCCTCGTGAATGGTGTTTTGAATATGGCGAGCAAGGCAAGCCGAAGTTGTGCAAAACACAGCGTCAGCAAACAGGTTTGGTGTTTAATTTAAGCCATAGCGGTGATCAAGTATTGCTGGCTGTTACGCAAACGGCAGATCAAAATATAGAGCTAGGCGTTGATATCGAGTTTGAAAGAGAAGAGTTGTCTTTTAGCACTGTCATGGAAAATTACTTTCAACTACAAGAAATAAAATCATTAATGCAGTTGGACCTGAGCGATCAGCGTCGACGTTTTTTTGATTTGTGGGTGCTTAAAGAGTCGTATATTAAGGCGACAGGACTAGGGCTTGCTCAATCGTTAAAATCATTTGGTTTTGATTTTTCTTTGAGCAATAAACAGAAGCTTTCACTTTTCGATGAAAAACAGGCGAGTGAACAGTCACTCGAAATAGTGACGGGTATTGTTGTAAATCCATTGGAAGCGAATGTTGGTGAAGGCTGTGCAGGTGAAGACTGTGCAGATAAGGAAAATCGCTTTGATTGCAGCGAGCAAGTGGGAGGACAAGCATGGTCTATATATTTAGGGCGCTTGTCAGAAAGCTATCGTTTTGGCTTGATAGTGAAAGGGCGCAAATTGGATGTGTCTTCTATTTACGCCCGTAGAGTTTCACTAGAGAGTGTGCTCAATGGCTAGGTTGCAGCGCCTTTATTGCCAACCGTAAAGCACCTTGTATTTACATTGTGGCGCGAACCATGGGGATTTAAACCATGGATGCCATGTTATCAAGCAAATCTTGTGGGATCGGCTGTAGACGCTTTTGCTTGTCTAAACAGACCATTTCAATATCGCCAATCACCGCGGCGCGCGTAGCGTTAGGGCGCCATACTTCTTGCCGCCATAGGGTTTTGTATTTTCCGTCTAGAGTAACGCTAGTGCGAATATCGCAAATTTCCGCAAATTCAACACCATCTTGAAAGATCATATTGGCTTTGTACACAGCGAAGCCAAGGCCATGCTCATTCCATAAGGTTGCGAGTTTATCGCTGTCGATAACGTGCTCACGAGCGCGTTCAAAATACTTCAAGAAGTTTGGGTGATAAACAACACCTGAATGATCGGTATCTTCGTAATAAATTTGTACAGGATGATGATGAATGGTTGTCATTGTTCAGGCTGTCTCGATTAAGTTGCTATTTGTAAATGCTGCGAGACACTCTACATGACTGCATTTTTAAATTTAATCTGTTTTGCACTGGTCATAGCAGCGAGAATCCCGATCTGGGCATTATAGGCTTGAGCAACTAACACTTAAGGCTGCTCGCGCTCATTAATAGATTTGTTAAGCAATCTTTGGGTTTTCCAGGTCTACGGCTTCTATCATTTCGCATCTTAACAGGGCAATATACGACTTTCATAATTAAGGTGAACGTGATGGATTTAGAGATCTACCAAGTTGATTCATTTACAAGTGAAGCATTCAAAGGAAACCCTGCGGGGGTATGTATAACGCCAAATGGATTAAGCGAAAGATTAATGCTTCTAATTGCTGAAGAGATGGCTGTATCTGAAACCGCATTTTTATCCCTTAATGATATGAAGCTGAGATGGTTTACGCCCAAAGTAGAAGTTAAATTATGTGGACATGGAACACTTGCTGCTGCTCATGTGTTAAAAGAGATAGGGCAGTTAAAGGAAAGTGATACAGTTAACTTTGAAACGGTATCTGGAACGTTAACCGCATTCATTAATAAATCGACAATTGAGCTTGACTTCCCATCACCGACAATTGTTCTTGATGCTATACAACCTCCTGCTTTACTAAAGTATCTTGGTATAAAAGAATGTGAAGTCGTATCATTGGGTAAATTTGACGAAAAAGTATTTATTGAAGTAGATAGTGAAGAAACATTATTAAATCTCCAACCGAATTTTAATGCTTTAAAACAAATTAATGGTCGTGGTGTTCTGATTACTACACGTTCAGTTAGCGATGATTTAGATTTTATTTCAAGGTATTTTGCACCTTGGGTTGGTGTAAATGAAGATCCTGTCACGGGTTCTGCGCATTGTGCTTTGACGGTTTATTGGTCAGATAAGTTAAGTAAGACAAAACTAAAAGGGTTTCAAGCATCAGCACGCGGTGGATATGTGAAAACTGAACTCTTATCAAATGGACGTACAAAATTGATAGGTTCGGCGGTAACAGTAATCAAAGGAATTATTCAGGTACCAGTCGTATAATAAATGACTAAGACGACAATAGTCGTTAAAGATTAAAATGTTGCATGTTTTAATTATAAGCTGGTGAAGTATGATTGCTGTGATCTTTGAGGTTCAAGTTGCTGAGGGTAAGACCGCAGAATATTCGGATATCGCTAATGAAATTAAGCCATTATTGGCTGACATTGATGGTTTCATTTCTATTGAGCGTTTTCAACGTTTAGCCAATGAAGGAAAGGTTGTATCGTTGTCGTTTTGGCGTGATGAAGAAGCTATCCAAGAGTGGCGTAGGTTGGAGTCCCATCGCTTTGCACAATCAAGAGGTCGTGGTGGTGTGTTCGACAATTATCGGTTGAGAGTTGCGGGAGTCATTCGTGACTATGGCATCAGGTAAAATTAATAGCATAGTCTTTGACGTTGGTAACGTCATTGTTCGTTGGTCTCCTCTAGAGATAATTCGACTCACATGGTGATGTTGAATCTCCGGAGAAGTATTTCAGCTATTCAGTTTGTTAACTCGGCTCAATGTGAGGATGCATTGAAAGCACTCGATTTGTCTTTTTAGCCCGTGAGGTTCTGCATTACGGGTTGTTAAACCAGTCAATGAGGGCTGGTTATTATGTGTCCATGGCTTAAGTGGACGTTAGGTAAATTGAATCAAGGTAAAGTCTGAGAAATTAAATGGATAAAGTAATCGATAAATTAGCGTGGGTTTTGATTCGCGATGGAAAGCTTTTAACGGTTAGGTCTAAAGGTAAAGAATTATTCTATCTCCCTGGTGGCAAACGTGAAACTGGAGAAAGTGATGAGCAAGCACTTACCCGAGAAATCAAAGAGGAATTGTCGGTTGATTTGGTGGCAAGCACCATAAAGTATGTTGAGACTTTCACGGCTCAAGCTGATGGCAAAGATCAGGGGACCTCTGTCAAGTTAACGTGCTATATTTCTGAATACTCAGGTGAATTACAGCCTGATGCGGAAATTGAAGAACTCAAGTTTGTTGATGGAAGAGATGAATCTATCTGTTCACTCGCAACAATTATTGCTTTGAAATGGCTTGAGTCACATTTTCTCGTTACCGTGAACAAAGCATAGTATTCAATAGTTACGTAAAATGCATATGAGTACCGGCTTTTGTACTCACATGTGAAGTGTTTATTTGTATATGCTATTTGGTTAAAGGTATACATGAAATGAACCCAGTTTCGGGTGGTAACTAAGCAGAGGAAATGTTTATGAAGTTGAAATCCATACTTATGAGTGTGGCCTTGATATTGCCATTGGCTTCTCCGACTCATCATTTACATGCAAGTCCACTTGAACAGGATCCTGGCACTTTTTTTTCACTTGCAGAGGTTATTGACGCAGAAAAAAAGCCACTGTCTCCACTTGAGTACATACAAGCGACTGACGATACCTCTTTGGCGTTTCGTGCTTACCTCCCACAAAAGGCAAAAGCCATTTTGGTTTTTTATCATGGGGCTGGTGCCCATAGTGGACTGACTTACAATCATATTGGTGCCGGGCTAAGTGATAACTTCGATATAGCGGTATATATGCCCGATATTAGGGGCCATGGCGGTTCTGGCGGAGAGCGAGGAGATTCTCCCAATGTTGAACAAGTGTGGTCAGACATTAACACCGTTGTTGATAATGCCCGTAATCAATACCCGGATGTACCTATTTTTGTAGGAGGGCATTCAAGTGGCGCAGGTTTGGTCTTAAACTATTCGAGCTGGGACCAAAGGGCTGAAACTGATGGATATGTGTTTCTTGCTCCATATTTCGGCTTCCGTTCGGAAACTCAGTATGATGAGGGTGAAAATAAAGGCTTTCAGTTTTCGACAGTAGATACGTCAGATTTTATTATAAACTCAATCAGCGGTGGTTTGTTTTTCGGCCATTCAAAGGCGGTTAAATTCCATTACCCGGAAGCTGTGCTAAAGAAAAATCCAGAAATAGTGGCATTTAACACTGTAAACATGTCGAATGCGGTTACACCTTCTTCGCCTGACACTCAACTATTGAATATTCAGCAATTTGGCTTATGGATTGGAAAGCAAGACGAGGCATTTGATCCAGTAAAAGTCGTCAAGTTCGCAAAGGTCAATAGTAATAAAGAGAATCAATATGAAATTGAAATAGTCGATAAGGAAAATCATTTCTCAATTATTTTGACTGCTTCTGAGCTGATTGGTCCGTGGCTCACAAAAGTTGTTGAGTAGTTGTCTTCGTAGTACAGCACATGCTCGAAAATTGAACAGCCTGCACTTGAATTGCAGGCTTTTTACATTTAATTGAATCGGTAGTTAAGGCCCGCGCTTAGGCTGTCTTCATCGATGTTGTCTTGATTCGATTTCATCCCGAATGAGTGATTATAGTTACTGACTATCTGGAAGTGCTTATTGATATTGTAACCCAATGATGCCCCGACCATCGGACCGATGTCGGATTCTTTTAACGTATTATCTTTATAACGGGCGTAGGTAACGCCTATTTCTGGTGAGACAAAGACGTTGGATTGCTGGATACTAAATGGCTTTTCGATGGCTAAAGTGTAATTATCATAATCAACCCCATTACCAGTTAATGTTGCCGCTGTACCTTTGATATTTCCCCACTCAAACTCGCTGCCAGCTTGGAATTTTATACCGTCAACATTGTTATCTTGGTTTCCAAGCTTAACATCTCCGTGCTCATAGTTTGCTCCAAAGTACGTCTGTACATTTTGAGCCTGTGATACAACCGGTAGTACGGTGATCATAGCAGTGGCTAGTATTTTGATAATTTTCATTTTTTCCTCCTATAAGCTAACTACTTCATAATATTTAAAACGGTGTGCATTTAAAGGCGTATCTGAGATAAATAAGATTGTATTTTTGTGTGAAAAATAAACGTAGACAGGTACTATTCAAAGAATGGCTATCATCCATGTTATTTGTTAAACGTACACGGAGGTACAATGTATAAATCAAGAAAAGTGGAAGGTTTCGCCGATTGGCTAGATTCCGATGGCGTAAAAATCTACACCATTTCTGCTGATGGCAGCCAGATTGATAGGTCCGCTTTCAATAAACGCCTTTCTCAGGTGAAAGCGAGTTTGCCCATTGAGTGGTGCGAAACGGCTGCATTTGCAATTTTCCACAATGGTGAAAGCCTTAAATATCTGGTTCTCGTTTGGTGGGGGAATGATAATGAGCTATTTACTTCAGTATCTGTTGAAGTGAATGGTTGCTGGGTTATTGAGCCAACTAAATATTCGTTTTGTCTCTATGATATGGAAGTCATGTGGAAGGAGCGCAATATCTATATTCAAACAATGGATTGTAAAAGCCCTTCATTATCTGATTATCGTGTCAGCCGAGGTGAAGCGATCCTTAGCTAAGAGAATAGGAGTCTATAGTGATTTCATACCGATAATCTAAGGATTTATCGCAGTAGCCATATATAGATATAGAACACATATAGGCCAATGGTTTCATTAAAAAGTGCCGGAGGAACAATGGAGATCTCCCTTAGGAATGCCTGTGAGTTAGACATGCCATTTTTGCTAGCGCTTAGAGAAGCTACAATGCGCCAATACTTGGTTGAAGCCGGTATGCCGACTAGCCAAGAAGAGTATGAAAAGCGTATACGCTTCGAATTTGATCATGCACAAATAGTCGAGTGGGGGGGAGGTCCAATCGGTTTGTTTAAGGCGACGTACAGCAATGAGCGTAAATATTGGTATATAGTCCAAATTCAAATTGACCCTGAATATCAGGGCATGAGAATTGGAAGCTGGCTTATCAATAGGGTAATTGAAAAGGCTAAAACAACTGGTGCAACAGTTGGTTTGAGTGTTATCAATAGTAACCCCGCAAAGCATTTGTATTTCCGTCTAGGCTTCAGGGAAGTTAGCACAATAGATGCGGAACAACTGATGGAGTTAAAACCCTAATCTTGGTCCTATTTGCGGGTGAATGATTATACCCAAGTTACCTCAAGGTGCAGGATTCAGAGGGCTGACACCCTCCCGAAGGGCGAGTTTTCTAAGCTTCTATACTGCGTTATTGTTTCTTGATTTAGACCCACTAGATCTTCAAAACAATGCCTTGTCTATAAGCTTATAAATTCTCGCTGAAGCTGCATCTTGAAGTAGCTTGGGTATAGTTATAACTAGCTTTAACAAGTGAGAAATATGAAAAAAAAAATAGTACAACTCGGATTTATAGCCGCAGCAGCAATGAACATCGGTGGTGTATTGGTTTTTTCTCGAGCCTTTACCAATACTGCAATAAATGATGCTGATCCCGTTGTCATGTCGAACTTTGGTTTGCTGATGATTGTTGTGTGGGGGCTTGCATATCTTGGCGCTGCATTTATTAAGTCTAATGTTCGATGGCTTGCCGGCGCCTTTGCAGTTGAGAAACTTGTCTACGTGGTTGCTTGGCTGGCTTGGTTTTTTCAAAATAGTCTCCAAGATGTCTATAGTGAAGACATGTTTGCGGGGGCCTTCTATAGCATTTACGGATTGAACGACTTTATCTTTATGCTTTTCTTTGCGTGGGTTTTTAAATCTCAAGGTTTAGAGAGCAAGGGAAGTTAAGGGATCTCCCTGTCTTCAGAAGATCATGTTTGGTGTATTACTTGCCTAACATGATCTTCTGATGTATTGATATAGTGCTGAAAGAATCTGTACTTTGTAGCGGCATCGCTCGTTTAGCCAACTAGTTTACGTTGATATTCCTATCTCGGCTGTCATACATATCCGGTGTTATGTGAAGACCTCCGGAATAACCCGCTTTTTCGAGCATTTCACGTACCTCTTTTACATCGTTGGCTGTTACCGGTTCTTCGCGCGCGCCCAAGTGCAGTCTAACAAAGGTGATTAATTCTGCTAGCCTGGTGTCGGATAAGATGTCCTCAAAACTTGCCATTGGCATAAAGTTTCGGTCTTTATCTATGTATGTCGGTTGTAGGCCTCGGATTGTCACTGCAATTGTGTTGAATGGGTCGCTGTGCATGATAATGCCATTATTAAGTAGGGTCGGGGCAATAGGGTCACGTCCTTTACCGTCTGCACCATGGCATGCTCCACATGTTTGGTTATAGGTAGCATAGATTTCTTGCGTATATGAATCGTCATCGAAACCTGTTGGCTCAAGGGGAACTGCGTTCTCATCAATGAAGTTATTAGTATCTCCTACGAGCAAGTAGTAAGACATTGATTCAACATCTTCGCGAGTCATTAAACTTAAACTGTTTTTGATAACATCGGCCATGCCCGCAAACGCGGTACCTTTATCAGAATGCCCAGTATGCAAAAAGTCAGTCAAACTCTTCAGATCCCAGCCATCGATGTATAGCTCGTTAGCGGTAATATTCGGTGCGTTCCAACCATCAATTAAATTACCTTGGAATATTTTCTCGTTGACCAAAGCTTGAGCAATATTGCGTGGGGTATGGCATTCTGAGCAATGGCCTAAACCAGTCACCCAGTACTTTCCAAGTTGCCATTTTGCAATATCATCAACCACATCCTTTATCTCTGTGGGTACTTCATAGTCCACAGGTGTTCTGTCGGCAAAAACGATATCCCAAGCAAGAAGTCCAAGACGAATATTGGAAGGGAACATCATTTCATTTTGGTCATTTTTGCGTGGGACAGCGGCAATTGATTGCATGTACTCCCACAGATCGCGCATATCTTGTTCTGTGACATATTGATAAGAGGTGAAGGGCATTGCTGGATAGAGGTATCCGTGCTGACCTTTCCCATCGACTAATGCGGCACGAAAATCGTCATAATCATAACTACCAATACCTTCGCTAACGTGGGGGGTAATATTAGTCGAGTAAATGGTGCCAAATGGCGTAACAAAAGGAAGGCCACCTGCAAAGGGTTCACCACCTTCAGCACTGTGGCAGGCGACGCAATCACCACCATAAGCAAGGTATTCTCCGCGTTGTACGGAAGCGGGATCTAGGCTGGCAAGCCGTGTGTCATTATCAAGTCTCGCTTTGGTGATATAGGCGCCTATGGCTAGTATTTCATTTTGAGTAAGCTGATTACCAAATGCTGGCATGACATTATTAAGGCCGGCACGAATAGTGTCCTGAATCTCTTCGATGCTACCACCATGAAGCCAGATATTATCGGATAAATCAGGTACACCTAATTCAGTATTCGCGATTGTTCCATCCCCATGGCACGATGAACAGGTTTTGATAAAGAGCTCTTTACCGAGAGCCACCTTGACCTCAGGTACATCTGTATGATGCTGATTTAGCGAGGCAAGATAGTATGAAACCTTTGAAATTTCATCAGGCCTTAAAACATCAATCCAGCCTGGCATTGCACCATTTCGACCTAGTTCGATCGAATGAATAATTGCATCGTCTGAGCCGCCGTAGAGCCATTCGTTGTCAATTAAGTTAGGAAAATGTTTTGCGCCTTGTGCGTTATTTCGATGGCAAGCGGCACAGTGGGTCTGAAACAGCATTCTCCCTGAGGATACTATGTCGGTGTTATTAGAGAGGGACGCTAACGAGTTTTCGCTTATGGCGGCAAATTGTTGATCAAGGCTGGTGTTAGGGCTACTGAGTTTGTCATTGGCCTGATCATACTCCATTAACCCCTTCCAAGTCCCTATACCGGGATACAAAATTAAGTATCCCAGTGAAATAGCAAATGCAATGAAATAAGAGGTAAATAATATACGGGGAGGGGGAGCGTCATTCTCATCAATGCCATCAAAGGTATCGAGGACGCGTTCTTTATCTGCCGAATGATTGTTACGCCAATATTTGACGACGACCGCGACCATTAAAATGAAGAAAACAACGGTACCAATCGCCGCCCATAGGCTCCAGAAATTGCTCATTGCTTTCCCTCCTCTGCAGTGTCTACACCCAAGCTTTGGAGGTAATGAACAAGCGCTTCGCCTTTGGTCTTCCCTCTTACTTGAAGCCGCGCATCAGCAATGTCCTCATCACTGTAAGGGACGCCGAGAAAGCGGAGTGTTTCCATCTTGGCAGTAATTGCATCACCAGAAAGGACTTGCTCAAATAGCCAAGGGTAGGCGGGCATAATCGATGTTGGCACTACACGTCGTGGATCGATGAGGTGAATTAAGTGCCATTGGTCGGAGTATTTTCTTCCTAAGTTGGTGAGATCTGGCCCGGTACGCTTAGAACCCCATAAATTAGGAAACTCATAAATATCATCGGTTTCTTTATTCGCTGGACCATTTCGCTTTGTTTCGGGCTCAAGCGGTCTCACCATTTGGGTATGACAAACATGGCATCCTTCGCTGATGTACACGTCTCTTCCTGCGACTTGAATCGCTGTGAGCGGAATGGCATTGCTATTGGCAACCAGTTCGGGGGTTCTCAACAAGTTGGGTAGCACCCAAACCAAAATGGAAAGCGAAGCAACCACAAAGGTGGAGAGAATAAGAATAACCACTGATTTAGTGAAATCTGCACTCATATTATGCCTCCTTCGCGACTAGAACCGATGGCATTCTGACTGTCTTGTATATGTTGACGGCCATGAGCAGTAAGCCTAAGACAAACAAGGCGCCGCCAAAGAAGCGAAGGAATAGCCAAGGGGCTTTGAAGTCCATGGCTTCAACGAAGCTGTAGATCAACTCTCCGTTTTCACTCTGAGACAACCACATGTAGCCCTCACCGATACCTGCAATCCACAAGGCGATGGCGTAAATGGCGACCCCAGCATGAGCAAGCCAAAAGTGCCACTTGATCAAGCGTGGTGACCACAGCGTCGTTTTGCCCCAAAGCCTTGGAATAAAGTAATAAAAGACCGCAATACCAGACATTCCCACCCAGCCCAGAGCACCTGAATGAACATGACCGATCACCCATTCAGTGTTGTGTGCCACCATATTGAACCAGCGTATGGCGAGCAATGGCCCTTCAAACGTTGCTAAGCAGTAGTAAAGGATCGCTGAAAAAAAGAACAACATAATGTAGTCTGTTTTTAGCTTCTCTTTATTCTGCAGCAAGGTCATTGCACTATTAAATGCGCCGCCCCATGAGGGGAGCCATAGAATGAGCGACATGACGATCCCAATATTTTGCACCCACAGTGGCACAGAAGAGTAGATTAGGTGGTGGGTACCTGCCCAGGTATAAAAGCCGACCAACCCCCAGAAGTGAATGATGGATAATCGGTAAGAGTAGATGGGGCGTTCAGAGACCTTTGGAATGAAATAGTAATTCATTCCAATGACTCCGGCGGTCAGTAAAAATCCAACCGCGTTATGCCCCCACCACCATTGGACGATAGCATCTTGAGCTCCGGCAAATACAGAGTAAGACTTCATCACGGAGGCAGGCATTGCTAAATTGTTCACGATGAAAATCATCGCAATGACGATAATGAATGCCCCAAAAAACCAGTTGGCGACAAAGATATGCGAAACACTTCGTTTGGCTAGAGTGCCAAAAAATAGTATGGCGTATAGTACCCAAACCAAGACAATCAGTATATCAATCGGCCATTCGAGCTCGGCATACTCTTTGGAAGTGGTGTAACCTAGGGGTAATGTGATGAGCGCCAATAGCAACACGAGTTGCCACCCCCAGAAAACCATCCAAGCTAAGCTCTTGTTGTATAATTCACATTTACCGGTTCGCTGGGCAATATACAGTGATGTACCCATGAGAATATTCACGACAAAGCCGTAAATGACGCCCGAGGTATGAAGAGGTCTCAACCTGCCAAATTGAAAGTACTCGGAGTCGAGATTCAGTACCGGCCAGTAGAGCTGCGCAGCCAAAATAACACCAATAACCATACCGGCAATGGCCCAGATCAGTGATGCAACCACAAAGTATTGAACGACTTTGACGCTGTAATTAGGAGAAGTCGTGTCCACAGGCGTTCTCCCTTTTATTCGGCATCTTCAGAGCCGAGCTTTGAATAGTAGTAGGCGATGTCAGATATGTCTTGCTCACTGAGTGCGTCAGCCTGCTGTTGCATGAGTACAGCAAGCCCACCGGAGCGCTCACGGGTTTGGTAACTTTTAAGCGAGGTAATGAGGTAGGCCATCTTTTGGCCTCGAAGGTTCGGATAGGATTCAATGCTAGAAATGCCGTTATCCCCATGGCAGGTCATGCAGACCTTGGCTTTCTGCTCACCAACTTTAAAGCGGTCGTCGGCAATAGCGAGAATCGGAGTGCCTATAGCACCAAGAAGACAAAGCAAGGGTACAGTTGAAACATATTTACCCATTACACGATTCCTCATGTGATCTGTATGATATAGCCTCTGCTCAGTATCAACTTTATTCGTCTGTATCTATTTTTCATTCTGGTTCAAAGCTTTGTATGCTTTTGGCCAAATATCTAAGTGTTGAGTTCGAGAGGCTTATGCAAGTTCTACGTATAAGCGCAATAAATGGGGCAAAATTCAGTTGTAAACTAAACCATAGGAAGGGAAAGCAGGATCTTCAAATCCAACGGAGAATCGCCTTTGTACTACGGCGCGATTACCCCGAGTTGCATACTTATCTTATTGTAGAAAAAACGTAGTGTTCAAACGTAACGAGCAGAAAAGCTAATACTATGACTAGTAGGTCAAAATTGCAGCTTAAACTACAATTACAGTTCTTGAGCACCAAGCTCGCATTGTCTACAATGACGCACTTTTTATTTATATCAGGTCATAAACATGAGCGATTCTAACTCTAAACCAGCTTTGCCAGATCATCTAGCGTGCAACCCTCGTAGCCCACACCATGTGGCAGAGTGCTTTGAGCACCAAATCGGTATTCGCCTAAACGGCAAAGAGCGTACAGATGTAGAAGAATACTGCATCAGTGAAGGTTGGGTAAAAATCCCTTCTCCAAAAGCATTGGATCGTCGTGGCCAGCCTATTCTGATCACTCTAAAAGGCGCTGTAGAAGTCTACTACGTATAAGTAGCGCTTCACGCTAAGTATCTTTACATATATAGAGCTTGAAACCGATCGGGCTCTATATTTTCTACCGTTATCCCCAACTATTCCGAATTACGACTAACCATCGTACATACCTTTTGGCGTCATAGTATGGCGTATTAATTGCATCACTACATACGAACTTAGGTTATCAGAGGCATGTATGGATGAGTAGATAATACTCTGCTTGCTTGTTTCTCTGGAGGCAAATATGAAAGGTACGTATTTAGAAACTGTGTCTTTTAATGTTGTGCTGGGCACAGACCTCTTTCGTCATACGCCAACAGAGCTGTTGGTTATCTTTGAGCGTAAATTGTGCCGCTTATTAAAAGAACGTGGAGAGTTTACATTTCCGGCCAGTCGGATGCACAGAAAGCAGAAAAGAAGTCACATTAGGTTGCTGGTGGCCGATATTCGCAAACTGCGAAGCTTATCAATAGCGAATCAGCATAGCAGACGATCTGCTGCTGGTGTCATCAAGCAAATAGGTGCTTAGTTCAAAAGAATATATTCTCATTGTTTACAGGATTTTGCTTTGGAATAAGTGGCGTTAATAAGATGCTGAATCCTAAAGAGATAGGAGCAATTATTCTAGATAATAAGATTAATGAATACGATGAAATTTTATGATTGAATTTATACCCAATAAAAAACACCGCCCATAAAAGGCGGTGTTTTAGATGAATCAAGAGTATTGGCGCGAGGGTTTACTGAACCACTTCGCCGCTTTCGATAACGGTTTTACGTACTTTATCCGCAAACTCAAGCGCTTCTTCACGGATCTTATCTTCATCAACGGTTGTCATGGTGCGATCTTTCATCAAGATATTACCGTCAACAATAGTGTGTTTTACATTTGGCGCATAAGCTGAGTAAACCAATGCAGAGTATGGATTGTAAACAGGTACCATATTAGGCGCTTTGGTATCGATAACGATGATATCTGCTAGCTTACCTACTTCTAGTGAGCCAATAGTGTCTTCCATGTGCAGGGCACGGGCCGCACCGATAGTCGCCATTTCAATGACTTTGATTGGTGGCATCGCGGCACGATCTTGGTTGACGAGTTTATGGACTTTAGCGACCTGATTGAATTCATCAATGGTTGAAATGGTGTTGCCAGACATGGGACCATCAGTACCTAGACCAATCCGTAGGCCTTCTTCCTGCATTTTCATTGCAGGAGAAACACCTTTTGCCGATTTGATGTTAGCACTCATGTTGTGAGCAATACCAACATCGTGCTTTTTCAGTAGTTCAATGTCGCTATCGCTAACATGGATGACATGGGCACCAACAAGTTTTGGCGTTAGGGCACCGATGTCTGCCATGTATTCAACAGGAGACATGCCACCACTACGCTCAGCGATAACTTCCTCTTCACGATCAGATTCCGCAAGGTGGGTCAAAACAGGTACGTCATACTTCAAAGACAATTCAGTGATCTTCTTCAATGTCTCTGTGGTGTTAGTGTAAGGTGCATGCGGGGCAAATGCCGGCGTGATACGAGGATGATCTTTATATTCCTCGATGAAGTTCACGGCATATTTGATGCCTTCATCGGCATTGGCTGCATCGGCGACTGGGAACATGATTACGGTTTCACCTAAAATGGCACGCATACCGATTTCATCAACGGTTTTTGCGACTTCATCTTCGAAATAATACATGTCGGCATAAGTGGTTACGCCACCTTTGAGCATTTCAACGTTACCTAGTTGAGCACCAATACGTACCATATCGCGAGAAACCAGGTTCTTTTCTAGCGGGAAGATATAACGGTGCAGACGATCTGGTACATCATCCGCAAGTGAGCGGAAAACCGTCATAGATACGTGGGTGTGCGTGTTGATAAGACCTGGCATAACAATATCGCCATCAGCGTCGATAACGGTCTTCGCTTCAAACTCTTTGAGATCGCTGCCATCGGTTACTGCAACAATTTTATTTTCTTTAACAGCAACAAGGCCATTCTCATAGACGTTCTTACTTTCATCCATGGTAAGGACTGTCGCGTTTTTGATCAGCAAGTCGACATTTTCAGCGGCAACGCTGGTTGCACTAGCAAGAGATGCGGCTGCAAGAGAAACCGCGACAAGAGTTTTTTTGAACATGATTATCACCAGACACCAATGAAATTGCGCAGATAATACCTAATAGCAATGTATTGAGAATCAGTATTACACTCTCTGATTGCAATCTGTGAGCATGGTCACTGTATTGATGGTTGGCAACTGAGTAAATGCACAATAAAGAAGCGAAAATGAAAGGCGAAACGTTTGCGTCGCCTCATCTTAGGTGTTTGTTACTGTTTCATATGTTGCTTACGTAACGCATACGCCATCCATATTGTCAGTACACTGCTACATAGTGGCAGGGCTATCCAGACACCGTCGACCCCCAGCAGTTTCGCTAAGCCAAAAATGAACAGGCTTATTAGGATCAGCTTGCCTCCAGACAGTATAGAGGCTTCGCGAGCGCGGTTGATTGATTGGAAATAAGTAGCACCAACCAGCAACATGCCCTCCATAGGTAAGCCCCAGAAATAATGTTGGATACCATTAATTGCAACAGGGTGTAGGGTAGGATTATTACCGGCAAAAGCGTACACCAACCAATCCGGTTGACTGTAAATGAAAGCGACACCTAACAAGGCAAACCCAAGAGTGACGGCAAAGGCGATGTTTCTGACTGCAATGACTCGGTCGTGTCTTCCTGCTCCGGTGTTGTAGCTGGTGATCGGTTGGATCCCCAATGCGATCCCTTCAAAAATAAGATAGAAGAAGGCTTCGGTGTAACTAACTATTCCGTATGCTGCGACATGGATTGGTTTACCTACCCATAGAAAGGCTTTGTTGTGAAGAGTAAGTACCACGGACAAATATAGGTACATCAGCAGGCTTGAAAAGCCTAACTGGCAAATTTGACCCACATCGTGCCATCTTAAACGGAGTGTTTGCCAAGAAATTCGCAGTTGGCTTTTGTCTGAGAAAAAATGCTGAAGGCAAAGTAAGGCTGTTGCAAACTGCGAGAGCATGGTGGCAAATGCCGCACCGGTAAGCCCCCATGGAAAAACAACAATAAATAACCAGTCCAGCACGACGTTTAGCACACCACCAAGGATCATGATTAAGGTGACACGGTTGGGTTGTCCATCATTCCGTAACAGGGCCGAAAAAGCCATCGAGATGATAGGGAAGGCACCTAGGGTGAAGTACCAAAACAGATAGTCAGACGCCATCTGTAACACTTCCCCTTCGGCACCTAACCAGCGCAATAAGGCTTCACCGTAAAGCACGCCTACTGTGCAGGTGATAAGTGATATTACGACACACAGTGATAGTGCATTACCAACAATATTCTTTGCTTGCTGTTCATTGCCTTCACCTAATTTTATCGACACTAGCGCAGAGGCCCCCATGCCGACCATGGCACCAACCGCGTATAGGATCGAGCCAATAGGGTAACCAAGCATAATGCCAGCAAGGCCATTCTCGCCAATGAAATGACCGACAAACATGCCGTCAATAGCAACGTAGATCCCGGTTACCAGCATGGCGGCAATAGTGGGAATGGTATAACGCAAGAAAAGTCGGCCGATCGAGTCGTCCTTCAAGGATAGGTGTGACGCTGATGACATGGTTTACTACTTATGCAAAGGTATAAAGGCACTCAACAAGAGGTATTTAAGTACTGTCTTATCGTTCGTTTCACGTTTTAGAGGGTGGTGGAGGTGGTACTCACCGTGGGATATATGATGCCCATCATGTAGCTGCTCCGCTAAGCTGTCGGTTGAATCTAGTAGCTTGATACCATCAGTGATGTACTCTTCAACATTTTTAGGTAATTGACCTAACCACCAAGCAGGGATCTCTTTACTGGCTTTGCTGCGGTCAAACCAATGATCGGCAACGACTACGATGTAGGTTGGTTTTATCGGTGCAAGAGTGGTTCTTACATCCGCAATGGTCTTAATCAACCCTTGCCTGCAAGCCTTGTTAGCACTGAGCAAACGGTAAGCGACAACAGCAATGGAAAACTCTGCTGTGTCGATAACGAAAACAGGCTGAGATACTTGTTCGTCGTTTTTGTGTTGCGAAAAGTGAGCGTCGAGTTCTGCTTGTTGCAGGGTTGCCATGATCCTGCGACACAGTGCCATGCCTAGGTGGTTTTCACGCATGCCACGGTTGTGGACCGTTGGATAATGCTGCGCGCACAGCTTTGAGCAGTCTTGCTGAAACTGCTCGATGCTTGTTGAAAGGTATTCAGAAATAAGTTGTTCAGAAAACAAGGTTGCCCCACTAGCTCACTGCAAGACTGGAGTGGGAAACCTTTTTCTCCAGTCTAAAAGTCCTGTTCGGACGTAGATCTATATATCGTATCAGAAAAAAAGCGAACAGCACCTAATATCAGCAATTTAGTGTGTGCAAAACAGTGACTTATTTAACACGAACCGGATTAAACCGAGTAGTTAGTCCTTTAGCCAGCGCTTTGTAGCGGAAAGCCAATAGCCCGATTGAAATACAAATGTAGATAATGGGTTCAATGAGCCCTGATTTTACCGACCAGATGTAGTGGAACGGTGCCAGCAAAGTGGCTAGGTATACCCAATTATGCAGTTTTTGCCACTGCTTACCCATACGGCGCTGAATACCTTGGGTCGAGGTGATAGCAAGGGCAAATAAAATGAACCAACTCACTGCACCAACAGTGAGGTATGGCCTACTCACAATTTCGTCCAGCACCAATGACCAGTTGAAATTCAAATCAAGCGCCACATAACCAGTAAGGTGAAGGACGGCCCAGAAAAAACAGTACAAACCCAATAAACGACGCACCCGAACGAGCATTCCGGCTTTCAATAGCTTGGCAATGGGTGAAATACATAAAGTCAGCAAAAGGGTATTCAGTGCAGTCTTTCCGGTGAAGTGACTGATCCCCTGTATAGGATCTGCCCCCAAGCCCCCGGTCAGCGTCAAATATACCAGTTGCGCGATAAAGATAAATGAAACACTGTGAATGAGTACTTTAAGCCAAAACACTTGGCGTGGCGTTATCTTGAATCGCCATTGAGTCGTCATTTGTAATGGCATAATGTTCTCCTGCCTAATATCAACGATGAATATCACTACAGCCCTTAGTAATGACGCTTGAGATCCAAACCTTTATAAAGAGAAGCAACTTGAGACTCGTAACCGTTGAACATCTTGGTGGGTTCACGGCGGCTGCTAAAGATGCTGCCTTCACCAATAAAACGTTCACTGGCTTGGCTCCAGCGAGGGTGGTCGACTCGTGGGTTCACATTGGCGTAGAAACCATATTCGCCAGGCGCCAGAATATTCCAGGTTGTCGGTGGCTGTTTGTCAGTCAGGGTAATCTTGACCACAGACTTAATGCTTTTGAAGCCGTACTTCCATGGCACGACCAGTCTTATCGGCGCACCGTTTTGTGGTGCCAACGTTTTTCCATAAAGACCTACGGATAAGAGAGTGAGTGGATTCATGGCTTCATCCAGTCGTAATCCTTCTACATAGGGGTAATCAATACCACCACCTAAGCGACGGGAGGCTTGTCCTGGCATTTGTTTGGGGTCGTATAAGGTTTCAAAAGCCACATATTTCGCGTTACTGAGTGGCCCAGCTTTTCTTAGCAACGAAGCGAGGGGAAAGCCTAACCAAGGAATATTCATCGACCAAGCTTCAACACAGCGCAGGCGATAAATTCGTTCTTCAATCGGGAAAGCCTTAAAGATATCTTCGTAGCCTAAGGTGATTGGATTACTGACCAAACCACCAATTTCGATGTTCCATGGATTGGTTTTGAAGTTTTGGGCTCTTTCGGCGGGATCAGATTTGTCTGTGCCAAACTCATAGAAGTTATTGTATTGCAGTACCTTGTCTTCAGGAGTGAGTGATAACGCCTTGTTGGAGTAGTACGATTGGCGTGAGGCCAGTGCACGTCGTTTATCGACAGCAGGTTCTTTTTTACCAAAACTGTCAAAAAAGCCAGCTTGGGCCGTTTGTGCAAGGGGCAAACTTGCCACAGTAATACCCAATGCTTTTAAAATCGTGCGTCTCTGCTTGTAGATAGCCTCTGGGGTAGCCTCGTTTTCACTCAGTGATAGCTGTGAGGGTTTCTTAATTAGCATTGAATATTCCTTTACCAAAGATGATGTTAAACAAGTAGACCTAGCCACTTACAGAATAATTTCACGCTAAAGTGGGATTTCGTTGGATTTCATCACTAAAGCGGGTAATGTCTGCGGATTCAGCCTAAGGTTTATAATTTTAAATACGTTGCAAGAACGGTTCGTGTTTAAACCAATGTAAGTATTATTCTGACCATGAAAAAGAATAGTGGGAAATCATAGCGATATGTCGAAAATGAATGAATTTAATGCCAACCTTGAGCTGCAACATATCTACTTAGAAGCTTACAGCGAACGTTATTACTCTTTGGGGCAATACTTTGAGGCATACTACTGTTATCGACATAATCTTGTAACTCGCCAAGGAAAACCGGATTGGCAGCAGCTATTCGCCTTTGCCAAGGGATCCATTAAAGCGAAAGCATGCTCGATGCGTAAAGAGACCATTAAAGAATTGGTGCTTCCGTTATCCGTACTTATTGGGAAGCTTAAAACATTAGTTCGTGATGATGAATTATCAGTAGAAGCGATTGGCAATCTTTTAGATAAGCATTTGGAATACGTGATCCTGTCACGTAGTGAATTGCAAAAGCTCCACAAGTTAGGCTATGAAAATCGTATGCCGCCATCTTTCTATCAGCCAGACAACGCGCAATACCAGAACTCAATGAGCCGATTTAATTTGGCAGAGATCCAATTTTAAGCAAAGAGTTATCATTTTAAGTAAATATTTGCTTGGCTTCAGTTTTTGTTTAGAGTGTTTGTCCTAAACTGCCTGAAACAAAAGGAGTTTTAGATAGCATGATCATAGAGGGTAGCATTGGGGAAAAGTCAGCTTTAGTTGTAGAGGGGGGGGCGATGCGCGGTATTTTTGCTGCTGGCGTGCTAGATCATTTCCTTGATATGGATCACCGCCCATTTGATTTCTGTATCGGTGTGTCTGCGGGCTCGACAAATTTAGCTGCATGGCTGGCAAACCAGCATGGTCGTTCACACCGGGTTATAACCGATTACTCTTGTCGAAAGCAGTTTATTGATTTACTGAGATTCATACGGGGTGGGCATTGGCTCGATATCGATTGGCTTTGGGATATTACTATTGATGAAATTCCTATTGATGGCTGGGAACTAGAGGTGCAACCCATACCTCTGTTTGTTGTTACAACGAATGTTGCAACCGGTGATGCCCATTATATTCAAGCGACAGAGCAAAACCTAAATCAGTTATTAAAAGCTTCTTGCGCTGTTCCTTTAGCTTATCGCCATTACCCTGAAATAGATGGGTTTAACATGACTGATGGCGGTGTGGCTGACTCCATCCCAGTAATTAAAGCTTATGACATGGGGGCTCGGGATATAACGGTAGTTCTTTCACGTCCGCAGGGTTATCGAAAAAAAGCACCGAAAAGTCAGTGGTTAGTGAGAAAGCTTTTAAATGATCATCCTTGCTTGGCTGAGGCCATGATGAAACGAGCAGAAATGTATAATCAGGCCATTGATTTTATTGAAAGCCCACCGGAAGACTGCCGTATAAATGTCATTGTACCTCCGAAAGAGTTTGAGGTAGGGCGAGTCACAACCGATAGCCAAAAATTGCAAAAGGGCTATGAACAAGGCATTTCTGCATCCAAGCGACTTATACTTTAGCTATTGTATATACCTTAATGAATCTAAGGTTTGTGAAGTTATAGGTAGTAAGTCAATATGATGAAAACACTGCAACTTGGCTTTTCGGGCAGCTGCTATTGGTGCATGGAGGCGGTGTTTCAATCTCTTGAAGGAGTGATCTCAGCAGAGCAGGGCTGGATGAATGCGCGCAATGTTAATGATCGCTATGAAGCCGTTTTGGTTGAATACGATCCGCTTAAAATCACTATACAAGTTTTGGTCGGCGTTCATCTTCTCACTCATCACGCGACCTCAAATCATTTGCTTCGTAGTCGGTATCCTTCAGCTATATACACCTATACAGAGTCGCAAAGACTGATAGCACTGGAAGCGATATCGCTTTATCAAGAGAATTTCTCCGAACCGTTGGTAACTGGCATTGAGGAGGCGGGGTCGTTTGTTCCCTGTGAGGATGACAAACAAGGGTACTACTTCAATCATCCAAAGAGGCCGTTCTGTGAAGGTCAGATTGCCCCAAAGCTACACATTCTCTTGTCTCAATTTGGTGAGTATGTCAGTGCTGAGAAAAGACAGATCATTGAGCAGGGCAGTAAAGGTCAGTAAATGACGGAAAAAAGCGGATCCGAAGATCCGCAAGAGCTAGTGAGTAATGGTTCTTTTTATATTACGCCGCGCCGATAATGCCGCCATCAGTACGCGTGATTCTAATAACTGAAGAGCGTGGGATAGTGTTACCGCCATCCGGAAAATGAGACGGTGCCAAATCTTCACCAGGGTGTTGGACACCGATGAACATGGTTTTCTGATCTGGGCTGAACGTTAACCCTGTAATTTCACAAGCGATAGGTCCTGTTAAGAAACGACGAACTTCACCGCTTTCTGGATCGCCACACAACATTTGGTTGTTACCCATGCCAGAAAAATCACCGGTGTTGGAATACTTTCCGTCGGTTTGGATCCACAAACGACCTGCGTTATCAAAGCCTATACCATCTGGGCTGTTGAACATGTTGTCGGCATTGATATTGTCACTACCGGCCATTAAGCCTTCATGCACAGTTGGATTTCCCGCAATAAGGTACAGATCCCAGTCGAAATTGTTCGAGGTGTGATCTTGGCCTGAAGGCATCCAGCGGACAATATGGCCATATGGGTTCTTTTCGCGTGGGTTTACCGCATCAACTGGTTGGTTTGCTTTAACACCACGGTATTTGTTGTTGGTCAGGGTACAGAATACGTTCTGGTTTTTTGGATTAACAGCAACCCATTCAGGGCGATCCATGGTAGTTGCACCGACCTGGGTTGCAGCTTTACGGGCAAAAATCAGTACATCCGCCTGACTATTAAAGCCATTTTCTTTAGTTAACCCATTTTTACCAAACGTAAGCTCAACCCACTCACCTTTACCTTGCAGTTCACCGTCTTTAGCGTTGAACTTAGCCACAAATAGTGTGCCTTCATCAAGTAGGTCACGGTTTGCGCTTGGATTACTGGCATCGTATTTATTCTTAGAGACAAAGCGGTACAGGTGCTCACCACGCTCGTCATCACCTAAGTAAACCACCACATAACCGTCATTGTTGACTGTTAATGCGGCGTTTTCATGCTTGAAGCGGCCAAGTGCTGTACGTTTTTTCGGTGTTGAATTTGGGTTCATTGGATCAATTTCAACGACCCAACCATGACGATGAGGCTCGTTAGGATTTTTTGCCAGATCAAAACGATCGTCGTGCTTGTACCAGTCATAGCCAGAATCTGTTGTTTTTAAACCATAGCGTGCGTAGTTGCTATCTAGGGCTGGGTTTTCTTTAGAGCCAAACAATCCATTGAAGTTTTCTTCGCAGGTAAGGTAAGTGCCCCATGGTGTCTCGCCATTTGCACAGTTGTTGAAGGTACCAAGAACCTTGGTGCCTTTAGGATCCGCAGCTGTTTTTAATAAATTATCACCAGCAGCAGGGCCGGTTAATTCCATTTCGGTGTTGGCAGTGATGCGGCGGTTTAGTCGCCCATCGAGATTGACTTCCCATTTGTCGTTCACTTTTCTCAATTCAACGACAGAGATGCCGTGTGCACTCTGTGACTTGAGTACGTCGTCAGCAGACATTTCTTTACCCTGGTGGGCAAATAGGTACTCGTGATTGGTGTATTCATTATTGATAGACAGGACGCCACGATCATCGCTGATCTGGAAGAAGGTCATTCCGTCATTGTTATCACCGAACTGGCGAGCCTGCGCTTTGCTATCCGCATTTTGGCTAAATGCTGGAGCATCTTTGAATAGGGGATCACCCCATGAGATAAGTACGTCAGCCTGATAGCCTTTTGCAACTATCACTTTATCTTCAGTCGAAGCAGGAATAGCTTCAAAGCCAATAAGCTCTTTGCTGTCTTTAGATGCAGCCATTGCGCTAGAAAGCGGAGAGGCTCCGAAAAAAGCGACTGTACTTGCCGCAGATGTCGCTTTTAGAAATTGGCGGCGGTTCAGGCCTTTTCCGATGATTTGATTAAACTCTGGCTCTGCTCGTTGAGAGAAGTCCGTCTTGGCGCTCATTATCTCGCTTCCTTTTTTATTATTGCAATTTAAGGCTGTTATGCATTTTATTGCCAGTATGCTATCGATTGATTGTGACAGAAATGTATCACTTTGGTGAAAGTAACTTTACGCTACTGAGGGTGTTGATAGCCTTCAGCGCAAACGTTTGCCTTTAAGTGTTTCAAAATGTTTCACGCGTCGCTTTTTTCAAATTGCAATATTGAATTCAAAACTTAGATCATTAAAATCCGCGCCCAAGAATTATTAAATTGTATATTTTTGGTGAGATGGACCAAAAGTTTCTACTTCAGGACCTAATTCTGAAACTACAATTTATCTGTAGCCGGTTAGTTATACACCTTGGTTCAGATGTCTTACTCTAAGTATCTATTTAATAATATCTTTCCTTTGCTTTATTACCCTTAGGGATTTGTTGTGAATTTGGAAACGATATTTAAGCTTTCTGAGCGAAAGACAACTGTTTCGACAGAAATGTATGCTGGTTTTATTACCTTTTTGGCGATGAGCTACATCCTCGCAGTTAACCCTGCCATTTTGGGGGATATCCCTGGGATGGATAAGGGCGCACTTTTCACAGCAACCGCGATTGCATCTGGTCTGGCAACGTTAGTAATGGGCATTTGGGGTAATTATCCCGTTATGCTAGCGCCGGGCATGAGTATGAACGGCTTCTTCAAAGGGATCTTGTTGAGTGGCACAATTGCTTTGGTTTGGCATGAAGCTCTGCTGGGTATCTTCATTTCCGGTATTATTTACCTTCTACTCAGCATGACTTCGCTTCGTAAGAGTTTGATTGAAGCCATCCCTGAAGATCTCAAATTGGCAATTTCAGTTTCTCTGGGATTGTTTATCGCATTCCTCGGCCTGAAAAATGCCGGAATCATCGTTTCTAACCCGATAATTTTGGTTAGCCTTGGCGATATTACTGACCCGCAAGTTGCGATTGCCTATATCTCTATCTTCATTGCTCTGGCTTGTATGATCCGTAACATCAAGTTAGCCACCTTCTTTGCTTTCATTTCTGCGATTGTACTTACCGTGATTGCCGATGTGGTAATGGGAACGAACAACGCCCCAATTCCTGACTCGATAGTTTCTCTGCCACCGAGTATTGCACCGACCTTTGGTCAAATATTCAATTTCTCAGGTTTTACACCTGAAAAGGTTTTTGATTTGGTCTTTGTTGTGCTGGTCTTTCTAATAGTCGACTTTTTTGATGGCCTAAGTACTATTGTTGGCGTAGGGCGTGATGCGGGTATTATTGATAAAGACGGTAAAGTGCCTAATGCAAAATCAGCACTGGTGGCTGATGCTGGTGGTACGGTAGTGGGTGCGGTATTAGGTACGACTTCAGTAACAGCGTTTTCTGAGTCAGGTATTGCATCGTCTCAAGGTGCGAGAACCGGATTGAGTGCTGTTGTTGCTGCATGTCTATTCTTTGCTTCATTATTCTTCTACCCGATCTTCTCTATTTTTTCGGCTGCTATGGTTGCCCCAGCAATGGTCGTTGTCGGTATCTATATGATTGGTCGCATCGCGAAGATCCGCTGGGAAGTGATTGAAGTAAGAATCGCGTCCTTCTTTACAATTATGTTTACCGTTTTGTCATTCTCTCCGGCGAATGGTATGGCGATGGGCTTTGTAAGTTACGCATTCTCGATGGTTGTAGCGGGTAAAGGTAAAGAAGTTCACCCTGTGATTTATTCTTTGGCTGCTATGTTCTTCGCTTACCTATTGTTCATCTAGCGCGAACAGAGGCACACAGTTTGAAGCGGCCTTTAGGCCGCTTTTTGCGTTAATAGCGCGACTGAATTCAAAGTGTAGTTTGGAAGAGGCGAGTACAGTCTTTGCGTATATTTGCCAGTGTCTGAAATACCCATACCCAAGAGTTTGTAGCATAGTTAAAAGTAAAAAATGTGGCCTATAGAAGCAATAATGGTTAGTTCACAAAATAAATTGCTTGTTGGTTTATGCTATGGGTGACCATAAAACTAACGTTAATTGGTTAAATTTCGCACTTTAGCCGTTGATTTATAGCAAAACTTGACACTATAGGGGTGGAAATGGTTTGATCTATACATCACCTTATTATTTACAGGGCTAACTATTTTGTGGCGTCGCTTTACTGAAACATTATCTGGCCTATCAGGCTAACCTTACTGATAGGTCAGATAATGCTTCCGAAAAGCTTCGGTGCAGTTTTAGGGAAATACAATGAAAAAAGTTGATAGATACAGTATTGATAATACGGATTATACGGTAGGGCAGGATAACATCCAGAAATGGGGGTTTGATGTTCATAACCCTGTATTTGGAACCAGTGCTGGTTTAATAGTTCTATTCATCGTTGCGGTTCTCTTGAGTGACCCTACGTCAGCTAAAGCGGCTTTGGATGGTGTTAAAAACGGCATCATCAATAATTTTGATGCTTTGTTTCTTTGGGCAGGCAATATCTTCGTTGTCTTCTGTCTGGCTCTTATCGTTTCGCCATTCGGTAAAATCCGCATCGGTGGTCAAGAAGCTGAAACTGATTACTCACGTATGTCATGGCTAGCAATGCTATTTGCTGCGGGTATGGGTATCGGCCTAATGTTCTGGAGTGTTGCTGAGCCCGTAGCCTATTATACAGGTTGGTTCGGAACTCCGCTTAATGTTGACCCCAATACCCCAGCGGCTGTTGAACTTGCTTTGGGCGCGACTATGTACCACTGGGGCCTGCACCCTTGGGCCATTTATGGTGTCGTAGCGCTTTCTCTAGCTTTCTTTGCCTATAACAAAGGTCTTCCTTTATCGATTCGCTCTATTTTCTACCCAATTCTTGGCGATCGTGTTTGGGGCTGGCCTGGGCACATTATTGATATCTTTGCGGTAATCGCGACCTTGTTTGGTCTGGCAACATCCCTTGGCTTAGGTGCACAGCAAGCCGCAAGTGGTATTGAACACGTGTTTGGTATCTCTGGTGGTATTGGCCTGCAGATTGCTGTTATCGCGATTGTAACCTTGCTTGCAGTGATTTCTGTTGCACGTGGTATTGATGGTGGTGTTAAGCTGCTAAGTAATATCAACATGCTTATTGCATTGGCGTTGTTGGTATTTGTTGCACTTGCCGGTTTTGCGATTTCAATGGGCACAGTACCGACAACCGTAGCGGGTTATGCGAAAAACTTCTTTGCGTTAAGTAATCCTCATGGTCGTGAAGATGAAGCATGGCTGCATGGTTGGACTGTCTTCTACTGGGCTTGGTGGGTTTCTTGGTCTCCATTCGTAGGTATGTTTATTGCCCGAATTTCAAAGGGGCGTACTGTCCGTGAATTTATGATAGCTGTGCTGATTGTGCCTACGCTAGTGACTACATTGTGGATGTCAGTATTTGGCGGTCAAGCTATTGATCAAGTGATTAACGGCATCGGTATCCTTGGTGAGAATGGATTGACGTCAGTTCCGCTAGCGATGTTTGAAATGTTTGAATCGCTACCATTCAGTAATTTGTTGTCAGTGACTGCAATTATCCTAGTCATGGTGTTCTTTATCACTTCTTCGGATTCAGGTTCGCTGGTTATCGATAACATTACAGCTGGTGGTAAGATCGATTCACCAATGCCACAGCGCATCTTCTGGGCGTTTATCGAAGGTGCTGTTGCTGCTGTTCTACTTTATGTTGGTGGTACGGAAGCTATCGAAGCACTTCAAGCGGGTGCAATTTCAACCGCACTACCGTTTGTATTCATTCTGTTGTTAATGTGTGTCAGCCTTATTATGGGCTTCACCACAGAGAAATATCAGAAATAAGTACATTTCTCTATCAGACAAAAACGCCGTCATCATGACGGCGTTTTTTTATATCTGCACAAAAGGAAATTACAACCAAATCTCTGAAATTGGTGTATCAGGAGTGAAGTGGTAGGCGATCTGTGCTTGCAATAATTCTGCAGTGGCTAGCGCATCGGTTACGGCATGGTGGGGGGCGTAATCCGGCAAACTGTAACGCTGTCTCGAGCGTGCAAGTCGGACAGAACCTGGCCGGTTACCTTTTAATCGATTGATGAGTCCACCGTTGAAACGTTGCTGAATCGCCATTTCTATTGCCATGGTATCGACGACTGGGAAGTGTATGCCTTCTTCCAATCTGCTGAGCAAAGCTTGGTTCATAAACTCACGTTCGATTTTTTGATAATGAACCACCACAATCTTACCTGCTAGGGCATTGAGTACCCGCTCTAAGACTTTCAGTAGATCAGGGGCATTTTCTACGTCGGAGTCAGTAATACCATGGATGATCACTGACTCCTCATTCATTGGGCGGTGAGGGTTAACCATCCACTGTGCAGACTCTCTACACCGAATACGCTGTAGATTGAATGGCACGAGGCCAATGCTAATGATTTCATCCTTCTTGGGATCAAGTCCTGTCGTTTCGAAATCTAGCGCCACGAAGGGGACTTCGCTTAGAGGCGTATCACCGCTTATCATCGGCGTAGAATAGAAATTTCTTAGTCTTTCATCCTGCGCTTTGTCGTTTAGTGTTTGAAAAAAAGTTGGCCAATCCGGTGTACTGCGTGTGTTCAGTAGCTGCCGGTGTTGCTTGGGCTTGTTAATTGTCATACTACTTATCACCGACGGTTACCTTGGTAACGGAATTTAATAAAGTTCTGGGCATTACTCAGTATTTGGAATGCTGCTTTAAGATTACGGCGCTCAAAATCAGACATATTTTCTGGTTCTATGCTGTTGTCTGCTTCAATACCCGATTCAATGTCTAATGCTTGGTGGCGAATACGAACCATATAGATAAGCTCCATGGCATCCCGTAAATCTTGTCCACGTCCTTTAGGCAAAATGCCTGCTTCTATTACATCGTCTAGTCGCTCGAATGAGTTTTGCGATCGGGAACCTACAGCAAGGGCGTGGACACGGATCAAATCAGCCAGAGGGGCAGTACCACGACGCTTTAGGTTGATAGAGTTATTGTGTCTGCCATCCTTCTCCATCACGAAATCTTTGAAGAAACCCAGAGGGGGAGTACGGCTTATGGCATTCCGAGCGAGACATGCCAAGAATCGGTTATTTTTCCGTGCTCGGCGGACCACAAAGCCGTTAAGTTGCTCAGCCCATTTTTCGCGGCCACAGACACCGGATAAGTCGAAGAAGATTGAACTGTTAAGCAGCGCTTGTGGTTTAGGGTTATCAATCCACTCGGCAAAACAATCTTCCCACTGTGAGCGAGTTTTACGCCACTCAGGGTTAGTTGCCATTATATCGCCAGTACAGTAGCTGTAACCACATGCAGCAAGGCCATCACAGACGAACTTGGCGAATTTTTCAAAATACTCACCATGCAGGGCTTCATCGTAACTGTTATCAAGGATCAAGGCATTATCTTGATCGGTTACAATTAGCTGCTCATCCCTTGCCATCGACCCCATTGCCATCAGGCAGAATGGAATAGGGGCTGGGCCAAGCTCTTCAAGAGCTAACTCGGCAAGACGTTGCTTGAAACTGCGTCCAATGACAGATAGCGCACTACCGATCATATGGGCATTGGCGTCTTCATTAACCATACGGACGAAACAGTTTTTAACTTCCTCGGAGACGACTTGTAGCTCTTCTACGGTTTGTTGCTGGAATATAGTGCTCACCAGCAATAGGCTGTTTTGTGATTCGTAACGGACAATGTCAGTTAAGCCAATGATACCAATAGGGTGTTTGTTTCTTAACACCGGTAGATGGTGTACGTTGTAACGAAGCATGGTTAGCATAGCTTCAAAAACATACGCGTTGTAATCAAGTGAAATTAACTCTGTACTCATGACTTCTGAAACTGGTGCTGAGGTATCAAGTCCCTTGGCGATAACTCTTGCACAAAGATCGCGATCGGTGATGATGCCGACTAACGGGTCGTAATCATCATCATCATCATTCTCGCTTGGTTCGACAATGAGCATTGCCGAAATGTTCTCTTCCGCCATGGTAATTGCAGCGGTTTGAATGCTTTCGTCACGGCTCGTTGTGACAGGGTCACGTGTAAGCAGCGTGCGAACCTTGGATGTGGTTAAATCATTTTCTTTCTCTTGAGTTGAGACGACGTTACGTAATCGGGCGCTGTCTTCAAGCTCAACAAAATCAGCAAAGGAATCGTATTCATCACATAGCTTGTTGAATAGGGCCTCAGGAATACAATACAACAGGGTATCTTCGATAGCGCGGGCAGGCATCCTGACCTTGTTGTTCATCAGTAATCCCATCTGCCCGAATAAATCGCCTTCATCAATTCGGTTGTAAAGTTCATTACCTTTACGACGGTATATTTCAACAGCGCCACTTCTTATGAGAAAGAGATCGTGGATTGCATCACCAAAGTTCAGGATCATCGTGTCGGCACGGTAATATGCCACTTCAATGCTGTGGGCGATTTCTTTTAATGACTCTTCCGGGAGTACCTTAAAAGGCGGGTATTGGCTGATAAAATTGAGAATTTCCAGCTGTTCGGCTTCCATCGTTTGATCCGTAATGCTTTTGGAGAATGGCTAATAGTATACCTAATTCAGCAAAGAATGCTTGCGCCAGCAGGAGGCCGTTATCACTATATTATTGAAAAAAAAGGGTTACACAGTGGTCAATGTGAACATACAAACTGTTTTATAAAGTATGGGTATATAACTTGTGTAATAAATGATTCTGATGCTTGCAGTCTAACTTATGCAAGATGCTCTTAAGCTGAGTTTTCGTTGTCTCTTTTGACACTCCTCTCATCTGTGTTATCTCGCTACCGTCATAACCTTTGGTCAGAAGCTCGATGACTTGCTTTTCAGTCGGAGTCAGAATGCAAGGCAGCATTAGCTCTCCTTGTTGTATGGCCTGAGAACCAAACTGTTCAAGCAGTTTCTGGCGAGATAAATAGTATTGTGACCAAGGGGCAAGGCTATCCATAAAACGTTGTAATTGTAATTGGCTATCAGGAGTAAAAGGGGATGAATAACGATGAAATGTCAGCACCTGAACCTCAGATCTATTCAAACGGCTGTATCCGCTTAGCGAATGCTTCACTGCTAAGGTGGGGATCATCACTTCCTTAAACCACTCATCTTTTATCTGGCTCTGAGGAAGCATGATTTGCAAGGGTACCATTCTCCCATGTAGGTTGTGTTTAGAGTAATACTGAAGGTAGGCATCACTTTGAGAATGGCGATCATAAAATTCAAGTTGTTGCTCCTCAATGCCGGAATGAAAGATACTGCCTGTTGAGATTTTGGGCGAGGAGCCCAAGAAAATTAGACTAATATCGGCACCGACTGATCGTCCTATATCTGCCACAACGTGACTAATATCAGAAGATGATTGTCCCGCTTCGACTAGGCTTCCTATCCAGCAATCGACTTTATCCATGGCAGTAATATGTCATTAAACCCTACTGTAAGGTTTAATGACATATTTAACGATTACAAAAAAAAACTAGCGTCTTGTGATCTGGATAGGTAATTTTGTATATGAATAACGCCAAGGTGCTTGGTTGAACGAGAATAACCTGGAATAAAGGAAGTGATATGCATATTAGATACTGCGCGTTTGACCAACATGCTGACGAAATGCTGGATATTTTTAATGATGCTATTTTGAATACCACAGCTCTTTATGAATATGAACCACGGACGATGGAAGTGATGGCGTTGTGGTTTGAGTCAAAAACTGAAGGTAGCTATCCAGTAGTCGGGGCATTTGATGATTCCGGTAGGCTAATGGGCTTTGCATCGTTCGGCAAGTTCAGAGAGCAACCCGCTTTTCAGTTTACTGTTGAACATAGTATTTATGTATCAAGTGAGTTCCGGGGAAAAGGTGTTGCGATGGAGCTGATGAAAACCATTATCGTATTGGCTTCTCGCCAAGGATACCGCTCATTAATTGGTGCAATAGATTTAGAAAATATAGCGAGCTTGCGGTTACATCAAAAATTTGGTTTTGAAGAAGTGGGTATTATTAAGAGTGCAGGCTATAAATTTGAACGCTGGTTAGACCTTGCGTTTTATCAGTTAGCGCTCGATTTATAGTTCGCTGATGCATGATTAAGTGTCAGGCTGATGTCAAAAGCGGCCAAAAAGTGATCATGTGAGCAGTTTGAAGCACTAAAACACTGTTTTTTGGTACAGTTATCGCCTTGTAATACAGTATACTGGTTATTTATCCAGTTAACGAGACAGCGACAGTTTCACACCAAGATTACAATGAATAATATGGGTAAGAATACCTGGTAATTGGGTGATGGAACTGTCTTGTATATGTGATTACAGTGGCTAATTTCAACACACATCTTGGAACAGCCGCACTTACGAGTAGTTTGGCGGCTACAGCTCTGCTCTCAGCAGGGCACATTGTGCCGATCACTGCATTATGGTTAATGCTATTAGGCACGATTGGCGGTTTGTTGCCGGATATTGATTCCGATAACTCGACGTCAATGAGTACACTTTTCCGTTTGTTTGGTGGTTTGATCACCTTCAGTTTTGTCGGCCATATTTATCAATTGGTGTCGATGCTTGAGCTTATTGTCTATAGCGGGTTCTGCTATTTAACTATCCGCTATAATTTTAAATCTTCACTAGAAAAAATCACGGTTCATCGTGGTTGTTGTCATTCATTAGCTTTCATTGCTGCAGCTGGGCTATTAACGGTTTGGTTGATTTTCTTAATAGGCTATAGCGATATTACGGCCTGGTTGTCTGGTTGTTTTATCTTTTTTGGTGGTGTTGTGCATTTATTGCTCGATGAGTTGTACAGTGTTGATCTGGCGAATCGTCGACTAAAATTATCATTTGGCTCTGCGATGAAAGTATTCTCACCCAAAAACCCATTTATTAGTGCATTCCAGTGCCTGTTAATAGCAATTTTATACCTTCATGGCCCATCGTTTGACAATACCTTGAAGCAAGTCAGTAATTGGAGTGAATTTCGTTTTAAACCTGAATGGCTTAATAGAGATGAAGTCATGCAGTTTTTTGACGAGGTCATTACTTCAACAAGAAAGGCAATGGACCAAAACTCTAAGCAAGGGTAATCAAGCATGGCGGTGTATACCACCGCCTTTATTAGGAGGACGGGGATACAAATTATTGACGTATATCGCCAATAATTTAACGGTGTGATCGTATTGATAAAAATCAAAATAACCGCGCTAATTCATGATAAAGTTGTATTCCTATTACGATTTATTTTTATTTATACTCATGCATTTTACTCTCAATAATATTTCTGTTCGGAAGCAGGTACTCGTTCCTGTCTTGCTAATATGCGTTATTATGGCGATTGCTTTTGCTGTTGTAACCAAAGAATCCCGCTCTCAGCGTGCTCAAACTAGTGAAACGACTGTTTCGGCTTTAGCGCAAAAAACGCTTTCTCAGCAAATACTTGAAAATAGTTTTAATGCACGAGTTAGTGCTATTTATGCGCTCTATGACTCCTCAGCATTCCAAAACTTGGATATTGCTGTGAAACAAGAATTTGATCAAAGCAGAGTATTGCTTGATCAACTATCTCAAACATCAGCACTTATTCGCCACGTAAATATTGTTAAAGAAAAAATGGCAAGCTATGAGCGATTTTTGAACAATGATTTGAAACCATTTGTTGCTCGTAAAAATAGCATTGGTGTCACGCTTCAAGAATCAGAAATGCTCGCTGCCAACTTCAGAGCGGTTGGTAGTGAGTTGATTCAATCATCTGACGATTTGACCGTGGCCATTGACCAATATGTTGCAGAAGAAATTTCAGTTGTCGAAGCAGAATATCGACAAATGATGCAAAGTGTCATGCTTATTATGGCAGTGATGGTAGCGAGTGGTCTGGTGATTGCCTGGATAGTATCTGGCCGTATGGTTAAGCCTATTATGGATGTTCGAGAGACGTTGAAACAGCTATCCCAAGGTAACTTAACTGGGCGTGTTCAGGTTACAGGTTCTAATGAAATTTCTGAACTGAGCAGAGACTTGAATAATACACTGGATAAGATGCAAGATACGATTTCTCACCTGAACCGTATCAGTGAAGAAGTGGCAGCGGCATCCACTGAATTGGCTGAAGTGATGAATGGTGCGCAAGCCAATGCTCAACAAGAGATGGCCGAAATTGAACAGGTTGCCTCTGCGGTCAACGAGCTTTCAAGTACTGCAGATAATGTAAGTGGCAATGCGCAAGATGCTGATACTTGTGCGAAGCAGAGCCAGAAGATGGTCGATGAAGGGCGTAATGTTTTCACTCAGAGTGAGCAGTCCAACCGGGAGACGTCGGGTAAAATGTCAGAAGCGGCCGATGTGGTGATGCATCTTCGAGAGCAGTCTGATCAGGTCAGCAAGGTAATTGAAGTGATCCAGGCTATTTCTGAGCAGACAAACTTATTGGCTTTGAATGCGGCGATTGAAGCGGCACGTGCCGGTGAATCTGGTCGTGGCTTTGCCGTCGTGGCAGACGAAGTCCGTATGCTGGCTGCACGCACGCAACAGTCCACCCAAGAAATTCAGGCGATCATTGAAGATCTTCAACGTCAGTCGGCTAACGCCAATGAGGGTATGCAGCAGTCGTTACAGATGTTGAAAGAGTCAGAAGAGCTAACGGGCCTGGCCAATGAGGTGTTTGAAGGGATCACGGATGCGATTACCTCTATCGGTGATATGAATACTGAAGTGGCGACAGCAGCGGAGCAGCAGTCGATGGTGACACAAGACATCAATAAAAACGTGGTGAATATGTCTGAGCTCGTCAATCAAAACGTGGTGGGTATCAGTCAAAGTGCCAGTGCAAGTGAAGAGCTATCACAATTGGCAGAGCAGCAACGCAAGCAGCTGTCGTTTTTCCGCTACTAATACTATTACCTTCGTTCTGATAATAAAAAGGAAGCTTATGCTTCCTTTTTTTATTTTTTCTCGAAAATTATATTGAGGCATATCAAATACGGTCACGTTTTACCCTTCATTTGTTAAATCTATCCCCCATACGGGTGATGCGAGTAAATACCTTCTTTCATATAACCACTGTAGCGGACCCCTTTAATAACAAGAGTATCTGAATGATGGGGTTGGCATTGTGTAGAGGATAGACAAGGAAGAAGGTATGAAACGGCACCCGATAGCTGTCGCAGTAGGAATGGGTACCTTACTGATGATAGCGGCTTGTAGTGATGACTCAAGCACCACGAATACAGATATCACAGAGCCAACTCCAGAGCCTACGACGTCGATGAGCATTAAGGCGATTGATGGATATTTGCATAACGCTTTCGTTTGGTTGGATATAGATCGTGATTACCAATTTGACGAAGGTGTTGAACCGAGTGTCCGCAGTGACAATGGCTTAGCCACCTTAGATGTGAGCGGTATTGATAACCCTGAAACGTATCCGGTGGTGGTAAAAGCAATCCAAAAAGAAACGATTGATTCCGACAACCCGGATACCACGGTTTCTAAGAACTTCGTTATGTCGGCACCAAGCGGCAGTAAAGTTGTGTCGCCCCTAACGACCATGGTTGATTTCAAAATGCGCCAAGACGGCATGACGGAGGATGCCGCTAAATCTGATGTTGCTCAGATGTTTGGTATTGAGCCCGACTTAATCGCTAGTGATTATGAAGACACCGAGTTGAACGGTGCAACTGTTGCCGTGAAATTGGTTAAGCAATCTGCAAAATCGATAGTGACAGCTGGGGTACTGCCTGAAAACGAAGAAGCCCTAGATGAAAATAGCCTTGACGGAATAGTGACTAAAGCTATCGATGAAGGTAATCAAGTTGGTCAAGTCTTGATTGATGATCGAGGAGAGACACTCCCCGAAGATTATGATTTCAGCCGCGTGGTTAGTGAAGAGAATAAGTCGGTTGAGGCGGATACGGATCGTGACGGTGTCACTGATTCAGAAGATGACTTCCCTAATGACAGCCAAGAGTGGGAAGACAAAGACGGCGATAACTATGGTGATAATCTAGCCGATAAGTTCCCAAATAATAAAGATGAATGGGAAGACGCTGATGGGGACGGCTATGGCGATAATCTGGCAGATAAATTTCCTGACGATAAAACTGAGTGGGCAGATTTTGACCTAGATGACATTGGTGATAATAAAGACCCTGACGACGATAATGATGATGTGAATGATGAGGATGATGCATTCCCGCGAGATGATACCGAATGGTTAGATACAGATGGAGATTCTATCGGCAATAACGCCGATACTGATGATGATGGTGATGCAGTCGATGATGTCGATGACAGATTCCCTTTAGATAACACTGAGTGGGCTGACAGTGATTCTGATCTAGTCGGCGATAATAGCGATCAATATCCAAATGACCCGGAAAAATCCATTGCTGATGTCATTACTCAGTATGCCTACACCTCACCGATGTTCATTGACATCTTGATGGGTGTTAGGACTCTGGAGGTTGTTCACGATATTACTGTAGAAACGCTGAATAACTCGAATATTAGACATACTGAAAGCATTTTATATACAGAACCTGACTCAGCGATGCTATTTGGAGAGTGGCAAAGCGAAGCATTGTATAAATCGGATGGCACTTTTGAGCGGTTAAGTTTTGGGTATTATGATTACAACCTCGATGGTAATGTTCAATATGAAAGCCAGTGGTTGGATGTTGGGACATATAATAATAGCCAGGAAAGCTATTGGCGCTATATTGATGAGTCGGATGCTGCGTCGGAAGGGGGAAGCAACGACGGCAGTAATCGAATCTTTGATGACATCGATTTGAAGTCACAAGTTGCAAATGAAAATATGGCTGGTATTGACGCAGTGCAATACCTGATAGCGTCAACCCAGCAACAACAAAGTGCCGTGACAACCACCATAACGCTAGAGCAGTTCAGTCTGGATAGCTGGGTATTCGGTGACAGCGATGGTACGTTAAATTACAGTTCAAAAGGTATTTCTACTGCTGTAGACGGGGTTATGGTCGACCATCAAGACACCCGTGACTGGGATGCGAATGGTGTTAACAATACTGTGATCGTTTTTTCAGTGCTTAATGATCAGCAGTATACATTTAGTTATTTCCGACCTATTTGGGCTTCTCTAGAACAGCCATATTTCGAAGAGTACGCGCAATATAGTTTTGTTGCTGATAAAACCGATACTCTCGGTAACTATTGGTATGAAGTCACCACCGAATATGACGTTCTTCAGAAAACGGAATCTATAACTGGATACCGCTACATATTGTCAAACAATGAGGGTAAATTAACCGATGAGGCGAACCCCCATGGTGTACTTTTCAATTCTTTTAGTGCAATTAGAACGGATGTAAGTGATTCGGAACATACCGAAGCTGTGAGCTGGAGTCATACCCCAGTTCCTGATAGTTACTTCGACGTACCAGAGGATAACTTTACCGTTAAAGAGCCTGACATTGGGCAAGATTATAAAGTCATCATCAAGCAAAATAATGGCTTATGGATTGGTCACCGTTTTGCTGAGTGGGGCTCACAGCAGGTATCTGATCTGGCAAATAACATTGAGGTGTTAAGAAGCAGCGGGTATGACCTGAGTGAAATTGATAATACTGTTTTATCAGGTTTGAGTGACTATAACGGAATGCTCTTGAACGAATCATTCCGATATGATGAGTCGGGAGCAGCAAGACAGTGGCATGTTGTCACCAATCATGACTCACTTACACCAGTTCAAGATGGCGAGTACCAACTTGTTTCTTTGCAGCTTACTCATGATGGCATCAAACCTAACTGGCGAGTGAACGACACGCAAAGTGGCACGTTGGTAATTTCGGTTCCATATTCTGATAACCCTTGGAATTGGTATGATGCTTATTGGCGGCTAATGGTTAATGCTGATGAAATTGACCCTTCAACAGGGGCATGGAAGAGCGGATTAGGTGAATTTTATCTCACTGAAGGTGAAGCTGAAACCGCAATTAATCAACACGCTAGAATATGTAACCAAGGCAATACTGAGTGGGATGCAGGCGTTCCTATTGGCGAACCTCAATACAATGATTACGCCGCTATTCTAGAAGATTGTTATTACGTTCAAACGACAGAAGAAGAGGTAATAGGGCAATCTTACTACTTGTTTAACGGCCAGGAATTGCAGCAATGGCATTTCAATGAACAAGGTATGGGTGAGACTGTATTTGCGGATGGTAATGTTGCGCGCTTTACTTGGAGCGTGAATAGCGATGGTGTTATTAAGATTGTCTATGAATGGGGCCCTGTTGATTATTTTGCGGTTACTGGGCGTGATGAACAATACGTCGGCGTGAAAATTTACAATCAGTGGCAAGACGAGGGTGCAGACCGGTTCAATATTTGGGCGGCACGGGTAACAACTTATCCACCAATGATAACCAGTTGCGCGGTTGATCAGGAGAATGCGAGCCTCGATGATTTCGATCAAGCGATTGAAACTTGCGGCGGGTATAACCCGATTGAGAATGACTACAATAACACGTTAGCCGGAATGACCTTTGTACGAGTGAGGGGCGACGGCGATACGCGTGCTTACCAGTTCCATGAAAATGGTGAGTTTAACTGGATCCGTGCCGGTGATTGGCGTTCTCAAGAAGGTACTGAGTGGACAATAACTCAAGAAGGCTTCCTGAAACTCATACCGAATGTGAGCAATCCGGATGATTACATGTTATTAGCTCATCAGCAGTACTATGACGATCAAAGTAGTTTTGTTGTGTACGAACAATACTCAGAAGATGGGCAGTTACATAGTGAAATATGGAGCTTTGTTTTCCGCGAATATGAGCAGAATCAGGCTCTGCCTACATGTGATCTCGGCGATACCCCATGGGATGACGACGCTGATCAACCGGCCAGTTATGCAACTGAACAAGAGTACCAAGCCGCAGTGCAGCAATGTCAGGTAATGACTGATAATCGGGTGCTGAAATTTACTGAAGACATGCTGGTTGGTAAAGGTGCTGATCAACAAACAACTTGGCTTATGGCTAATGACGATGGTGAGACAATCCGTTTCAAACCGGATAACACGGGAGCGTTCCTTGACCCTGAAGATGGCGACTTCCCATTTAACTGGGAGTTGATCGAAGGACAAGTCTACCTAGCGATGACTCATCCTGAGTATGAGGATTCATATGAGATTTTATCAATTACTGAATCTGATGGTATTCAGTTTGCGATTAAGTCGTTCTGGGTAGATACCTCTGGTGAGTGGACTAATCCCCCTCCAAATCAAGGTGAAGGAGAGGTTTGGGGATATACCTTAGAGTTAGTGGATAAACAGTAGAGAAGTAAATGAATAGTGTAATGGGAGCCGAAAGGCTCCCATTTTTTTCAATTGTTAAGCAGTCGCTGCTTTTGGTGGTGATTTGAATATATTAATCACCGCTTTTACGGTGTAATAACCACATAGTACAGTAAAGGTAATGGCGCTTAAGGATTCACCGTAATGCACTGATGCGCCAATAAAGTCGAAGAATTCACCGCCGAAGTCTTTCACATGATCCAAAGCCCATTTGTACACCAAATATAATTTGGTGAGGGTAATAAATACTAAGTAAGCTTTACCATAGGGTGTAGTTAGAAAATACTTAATTTTATTCCAAAGACTTTTCACTTTATTGTCGCCTCGTTGTTTATTGGACGAATTGAAGTGTAGAAAAAATGAACGAATAAAATTTATCAATTCGCGCCAGTAATAAGAGAAATGTTGGGCTACATGCAAATGAGGTTAAATGGAATCATATCAATCTGATGTTAAGCTATTGTACTAAAAGGCCTACTTTTTATGTGCTGTGATTAATTTTTCATACGAAGCGACTTGATCCTTGCCATGTCGCTTGGCATGGGAGAGTGCTTGATCAGCTTGATGCAATACAGCTGCAGGAGAAATAACATCATCCCAAAGGGTGTTGACTCCAATGCTGATAGTGAAATTAATCGCTCCATCTGGCATGTCGACGGCGAGCTTACTCACGCGCCAACGTAACCGTTCTGCCAGTAACAGGGCAAATTGATGGGAGGTATGGGGAAGCAGAATGATGAATTCTTCACCGCCCCAGCGGCCAATAAAGTCAGACTGGCGGATACTGGATTTACAGCACTCTGCAAATATACGAATAACGTCATCCCCGGTCTGGTGGCCATAGGCGTCATTAATGAGCTTAAAGTCATCAATGTCGATGTACAGACATGATATGGGATAGCCGGTCTTCTGCGCTTTTGTTAACTCGTTACTGAGTATGGTTTCAAAGCGGTTCCTGTTGGTTAAACCTGATAGGGAGTCAATAGAGGCTTGTTGCTCTAGTTGATAAAAGTCGTTGTACTTCTCTGTAATATCAATGATAGCCAGTTGGATTGCAGTTTCACCTTGCCATTGCACAATAGATTCGGCTGCGAGTACATGAGCGACTTTACCTGAAGGTTTGGTGACCTTAAAAGTTTGTACCCTAGGTCTGACCGCTCCTTCCATTAAACGATGGTGATGGGCTAAGGCTTGTTCAGGGTTTACATCCACAATCAAGCTCAGCAAGTTAGGCAATGACATTTTGTCTGGAACTTTGCCCACACCAATGATGCTGCATAGGTTCTCATCCACATAGAGAATGTTGAATTCGTCGTGGATCAGTATGCCAAAGTCAGAAGCAAACGTGTTATCAGGATCAAGCTGTATCTTTGGAAATTCAATCATCTAAGTTACTACTACCGATTACATCCATGGTATGACCTAAATGGGTCAATCACTACTTTGATAAAAGTATCAACAGAAACAATATGTGACACTGATTCCAAAAGTTCAAGTTAAATGACATTTTATAGGCAGGTTAGTGCTGATAATCAGAACTTTATCATCTTTTGATACTGCCTTGAGATGATGGGTGCAAAAATGTGCTTTGTGGCGTGAATTGATAAGAACTCTGTGCGTTAAAACTTACAATACTCGTATTGAAAATTATTAACTAATTGTATGTTTACAATGAGGTTGTAATGAGCCAGCAAACTAAAGCACCATCAGAACACACAGCATTAGAATCAGAGAGCCAACATACGGCGATAGAAGAAAACACAAACGAAAAGAGTAAACAAAAAGCCAGTGACCCACGACGTGCCACGTTCCTAGTCTTACTGGTATGTGCAGGATTGTTCCTGTTCTATTTGATCTCTGACCGGGTGATCCCAACGACAGACATGGCGAGGGTACGAGCAAATGTTGTTCCCCTTGCTCCTTTGGTTAGCGGCCCTGTGACCAAAGTGCATGTTGAACCAAACGATATTGTTGAGGCCGGTCAGCCGCTGATTGAGCTTGATAAAACCGATTACATGATTGCTCTCAAGCAAGCGGAAGAGAGCTTAGAAAAAGCAGGAAAAGAAGTTGGAGTACAAACGGCATCAGTCGAATCAGCGCAAGCACAATTAAGTGATGCGATTGCTAATCAACAGAACGCTCGAAGCCAAGCAAATCGGGTATTTGCGATGGTCAAGAAAGGCATTGTGACGCAGGCTGATGCAGATAAAACCCATGCAGCTTTAGCGCAAGCAAGTGCACGAGTTGATCAAGCGAGAGCCTCTGTTGAACAAGCCAAACAGCAACTTGGTGCAATAGGTGATGAAAATACAGAAATCCAAGCCGCAATTCTTGCACTGCAAAAAGCACAGCTGGATTTAGAACGAACGGTTATTCGTGCGCCATCTCAAGGTGTGGTCACCAATTTCAAATTGGACGAAGGTATTTTTGCCAGCAAAGGTCAACCACTGATGACGTTTGTATCAGGTGATGAAAGCTGGGTTGAAGCATATTACCGAGAAAATAGTCTAGGTAATGTCAAGCCAGGCGATAAAGTGGAAATCGCGCTCGATAATGTACCAGGAGAAGTGTTTTCAGGCGAGGTAACCAGTATCGATTTTGGTGTGGATTGGGGACAGACCCAGCAAACGGGTCAGCTTGCCAACGTGGCGAATCAGTCGGGATGGTTGCGTCAAACACAGCGATTCCCCGTAATGATCCGTTTTGAACAATCAATGCCTAAGGGAAGCTTGAGGGTGGGAGGGCAAGCCGACATTATGATGTATACCGAAGAAAGCTCTGTAATGAATATGTTTGGCAAGGTGTGGATCCGAGTGATCACTTGGTTCTCGTATATTCGCTAAAATCGCTAGAGGTCAGTGTGATGCGCAAAGAGCTCAATCAAAATATACTTCGGTATGTCGTAGGGGTAATGTTGTCTTTACTCCTTGCTTACAGCTTAAACTGGACTCTGGCATACGTCATGCCAGTCTTTGTGGCTAAATTGCTGGTCGACAAGCCTGTCGCGGATAGGCAGGTTATGACTGAGTTAGGATTATCCATGGTCGTTACCGTATTGATTGCCTTAGCAGTGACAAATGGTTTGGCGCAGTATCCCCTGATCATGCTGGCACTGGTCGGTGTGTTGATGCTATGGGCCTATTACCTGTTCCAAGATCCTAAATGGAACTTCTTCGCGACGATGCTGATGATTTCAGCTTTGCTGTTACCCTATTTGGGCTTAATGCAGCCGGTGATAGCTCTACAGGTTGGTAAAGCCTTGATGGTTGCTGGTGGTGGGGCGGTTGTTGTCTATGGATTGATGCACTGGCTTTTTCCTGTCTTGTCATGTGGTACACCATTTGCAAAGATTAAAACAGCACAGCAAGAGCTTATAGAAAAGCAGATGAGGATGAAGGAGTCATACAAAGCGTTATTGATTAGCTTTCCCGCGATCGCATTTTGTTATTTTTACCAGATGACAGGGGCGATTTTGACAATGATTTTTATCGGAATACTGTCGTTGCAGATAACCGCCACAAAGAGCGTGAAGATCAGTTTATTTTTGCTGATGACCAATATTGTAGGTGGTTTACTGGCTATCATCGCTTACGAGTTGTTAGTAACAGTACCATGGTTCCCGTTTTTGGCCGCGATGATGGCATTCTTTACCTTAAGCTTTGCCAATAAAATCTATCGTGAACCAGCAAAAGCCCCTCTTTATGCTGGGGTGTTTTCCGCTCTCATGGTGATTTTAGGTGCAGTAGTTGCAAGCGATAGTAAGTTGATTGATGCGAGTTTCTACACCCGAATTTGGCAGTTGATATTGATGGGAGGGTATATGATTGGTGCGGCGACTTTGATCGAAAATATTCGTTCACATAATAATCAAGCTGTATCTTAATCCATGCAGCTGTCATCGACTTAACTGACAAATTGCTTGCGGTAGTCTTTAGGTGGGAAGCCAGTTAATTTTCTGAATGCTCGTGAGAAATGAGCAATATCGGCATAGCCTAGTTCTACCGCGATATCTGTCAGGGAATACGCTTTCTGTTCCATAAGTCTACAGGCAGTCGCAAGCATAATGTTATCCCTGATATGTTTAAAGCTGGTGTGTTCTTGTGAAAGCCTACGCTGTAGCGTTCTTGGCGTTGTCCCCAATATCTTCGCTGCCTCGGTAATGGTCATAGACTGCTTACAAAGATAGGGGGATAGGGCGTGGTAAATAGATTCGATATAAGAAATCTCTTTGGGAGTCTCGCTAGAAGTCGCGGAAACCGTAAAGCTGGCTGCAGAATGATAAGGGAGGTTGAGTATTTCGTCATTCAGCGCAACGGCAGCGATTTTTCTCTTGGTGTAAAACGTAGTCCCTTTAGATTTTAATATGCGAGATAACATGTCGGCACCGTCGGATTGCATCGCAATATAAGCGGGTGACCAATTTTGTTTACTGGCAAAGCGAATAAATTCAATAAGGAACAGGATGGAGAATATTTCAGACCATAGATAGCCTTCTGATTCTTCCAACGGTTTAAAACGGCAAAGCCAGGGGGTGCCGTTAAAATTTTCTATGCTTAATTGGGTTGTTGGAGAGTCGTGTAAAACGGCAGTCTTCATCTGCTCAAGGGCTTCACCGAGTGTTTTGGGTTTATCCAGATAAGTGAGCATCTTTGGGATGAAGTATTCTCTGACAGCGGTACTTAACAACTCGCCATAAAACTCTGGATCAGCACGATCTGCCATCATTCCCAATAGATTTCGGATAGGGGCTTCAGGTAAGTACTCATGCTTTTGCTGCAAAATATCCTCTGGGATACCTGCTGCGTTGAGTAATGGATAAATATCATTTTCAAAATGCGAGATCAGCGCAATGATGGTGCTGGCATTAACTGTTTTTATCAGTGGAACCAACTGACCTTGCTGCATTTGTTCACCTAACCGTAGTGCGTACGAGACATGATATTGTCATTAAATTTGACTATTGGTAATTATAGCGGCTTTGAGTACGACATTTCTTGATCAAGGCTGACTTACGAGGCAAGAGTACTGATAAATGTCACTTTATTGCTTAGAACTAAAAGATGAGTCAGGGCGAGCAACCATGGGTTTAAGTGGTAAAGAAACCAAAAGCATGCGTTTGCATACCTTTGGCCATTGAGAGAGTTAGTTGCCGTTAGGCTGCGGAATTTATAAGCTTATAGACAAGGCATTGTTTTGAAGATCTTATCAATACGCTAGGGTTCATGTTTGGTGTGAATTGGCAACTGAATATTATCTGACTTGATAGCCTTTAAATTACTATTAATGAATAGCAATTTACAGGTAGGAGCGTACAGATTATAACCAGTGAAAATACGAATTATGGATAGAAACTAGATATTATCGTTCTCTTCCTTTTCAACAAGACTTGTTTCGAAAGAAGATTGTGCCTGGTCAAGTTCCTCCATCAAAAATTGAATATCTTCATGACTCCCAGTTTTAATGGCTTCACGTAATTTATCTATACACTGTATAAGTCGCTCTTTTGCTGAATTTTTTGCAAAAATACTTCGTAAACTGTCCGCTTGATCCATGAATCAACCTCATATAAACAACATGGTAAGATCGGTATGTCTGCGGATACCTGTATAATGCAACGTCGTAACTAAAGCTATTGTGCTTTTATGAAAACCTTAGCATATGATTGTGAGATTTTTCTAAAAATAACGTGATTAGCATCACGAAAAAATTATTAAAAATGCTGAATTGGGATATTCATTAATATTAATCACCTGTATGTTGCCAGTGTATTTGTCTTAAGGTTGGTAAATGTAAAGGGATGATTAAGTTTGAAGCTGAAATCTTCTGGAAGCGCACTCAGCATGAGCCATTTACTGATAATCAATTTAACAGAAGCCACCAATGGCAGTTTGATGGTGGAGTAACTGTTCCTGCGACGGCTTCCCATCATATTGTTCCACCTCCGCTATCAACACCTGATCATGTCGATCCAGAAGAAGCGTTCATAGCGGCGTTATCGAGTTGTCATATGTTGGCCTTTTTAACGATTGCGGCAAAACGTAAGTATGTGGTTGAGAACTACGTAGATAAAGCAGAAGGAATTCTGGCAGAAGATAGTGCAGGAAAATTATCAATGACAAAAGTAACGTTGAGACCGACCATTCATTTTTCTGGAGCGAGGGTGCCTTCAAGGGAAGTATTGGAAAAAATGCATAACGTGGCACATGAAAATTGCTTTATTGCCAACTCGGTCAAAACAGTGGTTACTGTTGATATGCTCGAATGCTCGAATGCTAAAACATGAAACATGCCACCAGTACATTGCTGGTGGCATGCAGAATATATCGCTAATGTCTTCTAACTTTAGTGAAGTGGTTTTTGAGGACCATTACGGACAAGATCTTTGCCGTTTTCATATACATCGTCAGTTACCCAGCGGCCAAGCAGAAGCTGGTGCTTATCATCAAGAACAGCAACAAAGTGGCGGCCATCTGCATTGTTGGTTGCTAAAGCAATCCCTGCAACGTTTGTTAGGCCCATACCACCGTTTTCTACTGAAAGCAGAAATGCCTCTAGTTCGTCTAGGTTAGTGATAACATCATTTTCATTGATCATAATTTCATCTTATTCGTAATATTGCCCTCTCACTATTTTACAGTGGATAACGACTAAATTGAATTTTTGCTGATTCAGTTGCTTAATAAAAATCCTAATCGGGAATATTTATTAGGGGATTTGCCGATTAATGCTCTTGCTGTGTTGGTTGAATCCTGTAGATTTATTATCAAAAGAAATGGATCAGGAGAGCAAAAGGAATGGATCATAAAACCTACGCAGTTATTGGAAGCGGTGCGATTGGTGGATATTACGGTGCAAGGTTGCATCATGGTGGCCACGATGTCCACTTCCTGTTCAATAGAGATTACCAATTCGTTTGTGAGAATGGCTTGAAGGTTGACTCTCATTATGGCGACTACTCAATACCAGCCGATACAGTCAAGGCGCACAACTCCAGTAAAGAAATGCCGAAAGCCGATGTTGTGATTGTTGCACTAAAAACCACACAAAATCATCAGCTTGATGAGCTGATTCATCCTTTGCTTAAATCTGACACGCTTGTTCTCTTATTACAAAATGGTATTGGAGCCGAGCAAGAGCTTACCCAGCAGCTCAAACTCGATCATATTGCGGGTGGATTGTGCTTTATTTGCTCCAACAAAGTTGGACCAGGCCATATCCTCCACATAGATTATGGTCGGCTAACCTTGGGGGTATATGGCGAATCGGGTATGCCCGCTTTAGCCAGTGTTGCCAATGATTTTCTTCAGAGCGGGGTAGAGGTCGACGTCGAAAATAGCATTCTGGATGCCCGCTGGAAAAAGTTATTGTGGAACGTGCCTTATAACGGACTATCAGCCGTTCTGGATACCGATACAGCTCAAATTATGGCTTGCAGTGAAACGGTCGCATTGGTCAAAGCAATCATGCAAGAAGTCTGCCTAGCGGCGGAGACTGCAGGTTCACCTCTTGAACCAAGCCTAATCGATACCATGTTGATCAATACTGCCAAGATGAAGCCGTATTTGACCAGCATGCTTTTGGATAAACGTAACGGCCGCGAGATGGAATTACAGTACATGTACAAAAATGTATTGGACATGGCAGCAGAGAAGGGGGTTGATATGCCAATGACGGAAGCTATATATCATCAACTGAGTTTCATTAATCAGCTTGTAGCAAAAGAAAGGCAGCTAAGCTGACCTTTCTCCGTTGAACTGGCAAGTAAGTGTCTCTAGTCTCTATAAAATGACCTGATGGACTGGTAGACTGCGCTTCCATTTTTCTATCCTGACAGTTAATGCCCATGACTTTTGCTACGTTGCAATTAAATAAGATGGTGTTGAGCGCATTGCCAAGCCAACTTACCAATCCAACTGACATACAGCGACTCGCAATCCCTGCCGTTATCAAAGGGAAAGATGTGTTGGCGTTGGCGCAAACGGGAAGTGGAAAAACCTTCGCTTTTGGTTTGCCGATGTTGCAGAAGGTTGATACTGAGAAAAACGAGATCCAGTGCTTAATCTTGGTACCAACACGCGAGTTAGCCTCACAGGTAACAGCGTCTTTGCATGCAGTGGCCGGTAAACTTGGTATTAATGTGGCTATGTTATGTGGCGGTGTGCCTGCGGAAATTCAACAGGCCGAGCTAGATCAAGGTGCACACGTGCTTGTTGCGACACCTGGGCGTTTGCTGGACTTCATCAACAAAAAACTTGTTTCGCTAAAATCTTTAGCGCTATTGGTACTTGATGAGGCCGATAGACTGTTGGAAATGGGGTTCTGGCCTGATGTTCAGAAAATTGTGTCTTTCGTTCCGGCGGCAAGACAGACGCTCTTGTTTTCTGCCACGCTACCTGAGTCACTTGAAGCGGCAGCGGTTGGGCTAATGTATAAGCCTGAACGAATTGCAGCCAACCCACAAAACACAGTGGTTGAAGATATTAAAGAGCAGCTCTATTTGGTGAATAAGGGCAGCAAACCTCAAGCCTTGATTGCCCTGTTAAAGCAAAACGACTGGCAGCAAGTGCTCGTTTTTGTGAGCGAAAAGAAAGCAGCTGATACGCTAGCCAAGCGTTTGACCAAAGCTGGTATAAGTGTCGCCGCACTGCACGGTGATAAAGAGCAGTCAGCACGAGAGCAAACCTTAGCTGATTTTAAATCACTCAAAACGCGGGTGTTGATCACGACTGATCTGCTCTCTCGTGGTATTCATGTTGATGCGCTTCCTGTGGTGATTAACGCGGATCTTCCTGAGAATGCGCCTGTCTATGTGCACCGAGTGGGCAGAACGGCTCGTGCGGGGCAAAATGGTTTAGCCATTTCCTTAGTTTGTCATGGCGAAGCCGAGGCGCTGAAATCTATCCGCCAACTGACTGGTCGTCAGATGGAGGCTGTCGAACTGGAAGGGTTCCCAGTGACGGATCGACCAGCCGACCAGGCATCAAGCACAGAGCGAAAACGACCGCCTCGAGATAAAAAAGCTAACCGCCGCAGTCAGGCTAAGAAAAGTATTAAGCAGTTTAAGTCAAAGCCAAAAAGCAGCTAGTCGACTTTATTGGATTAGCACAAAGAGCAGCCTTAGGTTGCTCTTTTTATTGGTATATACCCAAGTTACCTCAAGGTGCAGGAGATTCAGAGGGTTGTCAGCGCCTTCAATCCAAGGCGAAGGTTTGCAGGAATGGCATTCCCTTTCTAAAAGCTTTAACGAAGGAGTGAATGGGCTGACACCCTCCCGAAGGGCGAGTTTTCTAAGCTTCTATACTGCGTTATTGTTTCTTGATTTAGAGCCACTAGATCTTCAAAACAATGCCTTGTCTATAAGCTTATAAATTCTCGCTGAACCTGCATCTTGAAGTAGCTTGGGTATATAGGACTACACTTTTGATGGTTATGATGATTATCAAAAGGAAGTGGAATGAGAGGGATATTGTTCACTGGCTGTGCGTTACTGTTTTGTGTGAGCTCTAGTTCGTCGGCAGAGTCTTATGTACGCTTCGCTTTTCAAAATGAAATAAAATACGGCAAAGTAATAGAAGATAGCATTCAACCATTAAAAGGATCCTTGTTTAATGAGATTGAATTTGATGGAGAGCCATTAAAGCGAAACCAAGTTCAATTATTACTTCCTACCAGTCCTGAAAAAGTGTTCGCGGTTGGGATGAATTTCGCCAGTCACCTCTCTTCTGACCGTGATTCTCCGCCTCCCTTGTTTCTTAAACTACCATCTTCACTCATTCGCTCTGGTGAACTTATTGTTTTCCCAAATGATGCGTCCAATGTGCATTTTGAAGGAGAGTTGGTATTGGTTATCGGCAAGGAACTGAAAGGTGCGTCAGAAGCAGATGCCAGTGATGCTATCTTCGGAGTGCTTGCCGGTAATGACCTGACTGAGCGTAATTGGCAAGGGAAAGATTTGCAGTGGATGAGAGCTAAAGCCAGCGATGGCTTTGGGCCTATAAGTGGCGTAATCGTTACTGGGGTCGACTATAACAATGTCGTGCTAACAACCCGCTTGAACGGAGAAATTGTTCAGCAGGAAAACACCAAGAATATGATCCACAAACCGGCAAAGGTGGTCAGCTATCTTAGCCATTACTTCACCTTGAAGCCGGGGGATTTGATTTTTATGGGGACCCCTGGGCGGACAAAGGCGTTGCGCAAAGGTGATAAGGTTTCAGTTGCCATCGAAGGGGTAGGCAAGGTTGAGAATCAAGTTAAATAGATGGTGGGTCGTGGTAATACCAGCAGAGCGCGTTATTTTCTTCGCTTGCTATTGAGTTCTTACTGATTAGATAATTGGTATGACTACTCAGGAGAGTGAAATGGAACAGATTTATTTTGCCGGTGGCTGCCTTTGGGGCGTTCAGGAGTTCATGAAACACCTACCCGGTGTGGAGTCTACCGAGGCCGGTCGTGCAAATGGAACGACTGATACCACACAAAGTGATTATGATGGTTACGCCGAGTGTGTTTTGATTCAATTTGATGCCGAAGTTGTGACAGTCAAACAACTAATGGCCTTTTTCTTTGAGATCATTGACCCTTACAGTGTCAATAAACAAGGTGAAGACGTCGGGCGAAAGTACCGTACAGGTGTGTATAGCAAGAATCCTTCACATCTGTTGCAAGTTGGAGAGTATATCGATTCACGTGAAGATAAAGATCGAATTGTTGTTGAAGTCTTGCCGCTCACTAACTACGTTAAAAGTGATGAGGAGCACCAAGACAGATTAACGCGTTTTCCTAATGACTACTGTCATATTCCGTTAGACCTGTTACATAAGTACAAGCAATCCAACTGAATTAATTGAAAAGCCCGGGCTGAAACCTATTAATGCTTGTAGGTTCCAGCCCGGGCTTTTGAAGTGCTTAATTACGAGTGATTAAACTTGTTGCCAATGGTTATTCGCAGAGATCCAGTTCATTGTGGATCAGTACTACACACTGTGATGCGAAAATCATCTTTGGCCCAAGGCTAATCTTTTGAGTACCAAGGCGTTCCAAGCTCTTATAGGTCTTCTTTGGCATTGGGATATGGTCGGTTAACAAGAAACAAGAGTTACCGCTGAATTCTTGTTCGCGAATCGACGTGCCTTTCTTGTCCATCATATAAAGCTGGTAATCTTCAGACAGCTCTTTTACCAGTTTTTCAAAACTCTTGGTTTGAACGGTGATCCCCGGCTCAACTTGACGCTCTTGCTCTTTAGCCATGCCACGAGAAGCGTCTAATGCCTTGGCAACCTTGGTGAGCAAGGCTTGCTCATGGAAGCCTCCAATATTGGTCATCTCATTGGCAACAAAGGTCACTGTACGAGAGAAATCCTGAGTACTTTCTAGTACCAAGTGAACGATGACGTCTTCACGGTGCGACTGCGCCACAAAGATTGAATTCATTAGGGTGTGGGCCAATATTTCGGTATGGGCTTCTTGGCCAACTGAAGCCAGTAGTTGCTGGCTGTCGGTAGGAGCGGATCTGGCTCGTAATACAAAGGCGCGCATTGAAAGGTGTCCTACTGATTAAATTGCTTTTGAATCAATGTTCTGGTTTATACAGACGTAGTGTCGGGATACTGAGGAGCAGGATTATCGCACCTTTGCTGGGCTATGTAACTGAAATAATGTGTTTGAACAGGTTTCAAAACAGCAAGTGGTGAGAAATAGGCCAACAAGTTGTTTTGAAGATAATAGGGCATCGATTTGTTTCCTTACCTTTTTTATAGGTAAATCAACGAGCCTTATGTCAAAATACGCTGTCTCAATCAATAAGTCTGTAATGTAATGAACTATCAAGCTGCTATTTTCGATATGGATGGTTTGCTTCTCGATACTGAACGCGTTTGCATGCGTATCTTTAAAGAAGCCTGCGAAGTACAAAACCTTCCATTTCATGAAGATATTTACCTTTCTATCATTGGCCGTAATGCTGCTGGCATCGAAGCTATCTTTCGTAAAGCTTATGGCGATGACTTAGATCGCCTGCATGAGGAATGGCGTACGCGTTATAATGCAGTGGTAAAACATCAAGCAATCCCTGTAAAAGAGGGTGTGATAGAGCTTTTGGAGTGGTTGAAAGCGCAAGGTACACCTGTCGCTGTCGCGACATCTACAGCCCATGAAGTTGCAAAGGTAAAGTTAGAGCTGGCAGGTTTGACAAAATACATTGATAACCTCACCACAGGTTGTGAAGTGGCAAATGGCAAGCCTCATCCTGAGATTTACCAGCTAGCTGCTAGCCGTTTGAATATTGAGCCAGAAAAATGCCTGGCTTTTGAAGATTCAAACAACGGCGTTATATCTGCTGTGGCGGCGAAAATGATGACCTTTCAGATCCCAGATTTGGTTGAACCTTGTGATGAAGTACGTCAGTTTGGCCATGCGATTGTACCTTCACTTCATGAGGTACTTACTAAGCTGAAAGCGGTTTAATGGGTTTTTGATGCCTCTACTCATAGAGGCATCTTTTTATCTGATCTTTGTAACTCCGCGCTCTCTATAACAGCGATTTTTAGCAGTCAGATTCAGCACTTTTACTTAGCTTTCAACGCGACACTTCAGTTAAACAAACGGGTGCACCTATATTGCATTGATATCCCGTTGGCGCTATTTTTCCTGTCTCTGTATTTCGGTGAAAGCTGGCAATATTGTTTGAGTGCTGATTGGCTACTATGAGCCATTGCCCGTTAGCAGATAAGATAAAATCTCTCGGGAACTGACCGAGACTATCATAGGCATCAAGCCTTACTGGTTCCTCACCAGAAATATCAAATGCACAGATCTTGTTTTGGGCTCGACAAGATACGTATAAGTAATTCTCATCAGAAGAAAGGCGAATAGCCGATGCCGCCTCTTCGTTTTCTGCATTATTTAATAGCTCGCATTGATATGTGATTTTCCAAACACTATCAGTTTTAGTGAGTACGACGAGCGTTTCAGATAACTCACACACTACATAGGCGCGTGTTTCGTTTTTATTGAACACTACATGCCGAGGTCCAGATCCAGCAGGCATAGCGATGCTTTGCTTAAGGGCGAACGTGTGATTGCCAGTTTTTGTATCGTAACCATAAAACCGAATGCGATCAGAGCCCAAATCGACGACAGCTAATTGATTAGAATACTTGAGAAAAGTGACTTGATGCGCATGAGGAGACAGTTGACGACCTTTGTTCGGCCCATACCCCTCTTCGAATAAGTTAGCAATAGCCTGCAGCGGTCTGCCATCTTCATCTAGGAGATAAACTGATACATTACCTGAACCGTAGTTCGCCACGGCGAGGTAGGGAGCTTTTATATCGAGATGGCAAGGGTAGTCACCCGTAACCGGAAGATAGATATTGCCAATGTATGAAGAAAATTGAAGAGCAGCGCCTTCTTGCTGTGATATTTCACTAAAGCTATAAAGCCCTTGTTTGGTCGTTGTTAGATAAGAGGGGTTTCGTAAGGAAGCGAAATCATTCAGCCGAGTCAGCTCACCGGTTTCAGTGGCTAGGGTGATGTGAGCAATTCCTTCGCTGGTACTGGGTGCGTCGGTATAGGTACCGACATAAAAGTGCAGGTGGTTATTGGTTGTCATGAGAGCCTTGAAATACATCGAAAAAACTGTCAATACCATGCCTTTTGCTGGTTCTGACGGCAATCTCTAATAGTTGTCAATTTATTAAAGTGTGAGGAGGTTGTCTGGTTTGGGTGAAACTAGGTGTGTTGCTTGGCGCAGACATTGAATTGAAAAGGGCAATTTTGTACAAAATTAGTAAAGGTCGTTAAGCTAAACTGGCATCACAGGAATAGTGAGTAATCAATGTCAGAGCAAACAAAGAAATTCAAAGAGGATGCGAGTTTCTCTATCGCCGATGAACTAGGCGGCCTTGAATTATTGCAGGCAAAATACAAACGCCAGAATTTTTCACGCCATAGTCATGAAGGTTATACCATCGGGGTAATAGAGAAAGGCGCACAGCGTTTTTACCGCACTGGTGGCAATCACGTCGCGCCCAAAGATCATATCATCTTGGTTAATGCTGACGAGGTTCATACTGGTCACTCTGCGGCTGAAGGTGGTTGGGAATATAAGGCAATGTACCCGCTGCCAGAACAGTTTGCTGCGATGACTGAAGGGATTAGCCCTCATCCCTCAATTCCGTACTTTCCAGAGCCTGTAGTTCATGATCCTGAAGTAGCCCAGCAGTTACGCATGGTTTTTTCTACGTTGGAAAATTCTGATAATCGATTGCTTCGTGAGACATTGATATACGGCGCCTTGGTGAAATTAATGGCTCGCCATAGTAGGACCCGTAATGAATTCGAACCTAAAACACGAAGCCAAAAACAGGTGTTGTTGGTTAAGACGTTTCTTGATGATCTTCCCCAAGCTGATATATCTCTGGAAGAGTTAGCGACATTGGCTGGCTACAGTCCTTATTATTTGGTACGTGCGTTTCAAAAGGAATTTGGCTTTCCTCCACATGCCTATCAGATCCAAAGTCGCCTTCGCTATGCCAAAAAACTGCTTAGATCAGGACACGCAATTTCAGACGCTGCGCAAGAAGCAGGGTTCCATGATCAGAGTCACTTTCATCGACATTTCAAACGGGCAATGGGTGTTACACCAAAACAATATACGAAGTCATTAACCTAATTGTTAATAGAGCAATTTTATACAAGTATTACTTGGGCCTATCTGGCGATATGAAGGCACGAATTAGTAAAAGAAGAACCAAAAGATATGATGGATACAACGCGAGTGGGTAATTCAGAGAAAATAACTTGTGCAGGTTTAATTGGGCAGGGTGCTTTGGCCATGTTACCGCTCAGTATTGCGGTGCTACCATGGGGGCTGCTTGCGGGGTCTTTTGCTATTGATGCTGGGCTGAATCCGCTTGAAAGCCAAGCCATGTCAGCCATTTTATTTGCGGGCTCGGCACAACTGGTCATAACAGGCATGTTCAAAGCAGGTGCTGGCCTGCTTACCATGATGCTAGCGACTTTCTTCATTACATCAAGGCATTTTTTGTACAGCGTATCGATGCGAGAAAAAATCAGCCCTTTACCGTTGAGATGGCGTTTGGGGCTGGGTTTTCTTCTGACTGATGAGTTATTCGCAATTTGTGGTCAGCAGTCAAAAAAGCAATTTAACCGTTGGTATGCGTTAGGTGCTGGCTTGAGCTTTTATTTAGCATGGAATGCGGCCACGTTGGTTGGCATTGTCGCTGGCAGTTATATTCCAGCCTTGAATGAGTTGGGGTTGGAGTTTGCTGTCGCGGCAACGTTTATTGCATTGGTGATACCGCATGTTATTAACCTTGCAGTATTTTTTGCAGTGTTGGCAGCACTAGGTTTATCAATCATTTTGAACTACTTCGATATTGGTGGGGCATTAATGATCGCGAGTCTTAGTGGCATGCTTGCCGGTTATTTTGCTGAAAAATGGCGAGGAGAACAGAGATGATCATTCTATCGATTTTAGTGCTCACGACATTGGTATTTTTGAGTCGTTACCTGTTCTTAGAGCCTAGACTGCCTCTGAAAATTAACCCTGAGTTGCAGCGTTTGCTTAAATACTCAAGCCCTTCGGTACTGACAGCGATTTGGGCACCGATTGTGTTTATGCCTGAAGGGGAAGGTTTATGGCTTTCCTTTGATAACCCGTACTTGTTATCGGCACTGTTAGCCGTAATCCTTGCTTGGAAAACAAAAAATGTTCTGCTGACAACAGTGGTGAGTATGATTGTGTTTCTGATATTGAATTTGCTGATATTTTAGTGTGCTAATTGTGCTTCAAACTTTATCACTTTGACAAAGATCACATTGCACGTATTGCTGCCAGTAGGCTGATACTGTAAAACATGCATCCCCTTACCACGGCACTCTTAAAGCAGAGAAGGTATTATGAAATCAAAGATGTACTCGACATTCGCTTGCGAATATGACGAAGTTATTCAAGACAACATCTATAATGCTCATTTAGAGCGTCCAACGCTTCAAGCAATGCTGCCAGCCCTGACTGATCTTGATGTACTTGATCTTGGCTGTGGTTCTGGAGTGTATGCTCAATACTTGCTTAAGCACGGTGCTAAACACGTTACCTGCATTGATTACTCTAAAGAGATGGTTCAGTTGGTGGCGAGCAAGGCAGAAAACGCAGCGCTAACCGATAAGGTTGTTGCCTATGCGCAGGATCTTTCCAAAGGGCTACCGAAGGAAGAGGATGCTAACGTCGATTTGGTCATTTCACCACTGATGGTGCATTACCTGGAAGATCTTAATCCGCTATTCCGTGATGTTAATCGAGTATTGAGAGCTGGTGGTTCTTTTGTATTTTCGACCCACCATCCGTTTGCCGATTTTGAATGCACTCAAAGTGGAAACTACTTCGAACGCGAGTTAGTGCAAGAAGAGTGGAATACGGTGGGTAAGCCAGTTCAAGTAAGCTTCTATCGTCGCTCGCTGACTGAAATCACCAACGCACTAACTCAGAACGGTTTGATGATTACCCAGCTCTCTGAAGGGGAAGTGTCTGAACAGGTCAAAGAAATGGACCCGAATCGTTATGAGTACTTATCGAAGAACCCAAACTTCATTTTTATTAAGTGCCAAAAGTTCGCTTGATATAACGTAAACCGTATAGAGGAAGGTCGAGAATTATCTCGACCTTTTTTTATTGCCATTATGGTGGATCTTATCTAAATCAGCTGATTATGAAAGGCTGCAGGTTAGTGACAATACACTTTCCTAGTACTGAAATTGAATAACAGGGAGTGCCATTCTTGCAAACCTTCGCCTTGTTTTGAATGAGCTGGCAACCCTCTGAATCCAGCACATTGAGGTAACTTGGGTATATAGTTATTAACAGGAACATTCGTCTTGGACAAGAGGCTAGTTCAGCCATAAGGAAGAATAATGGAAAACGACAATGAAAAATTAAAGCAAATACTGACCAAAGCATTTACGGCTTCGTTGATACATTTTTCGGTAATCGCATTTATTGTCTTGGTTTGTTTCTGGGCATTCATGCCGTTTCTTCCTATCCTGATGTGGGCGCTGGTCCTTGCTATCGCACTTTATCCCGTTCGACAATTTTTGGGTGCCAAATTTGGTTGGTCAGCCGCACGGACATCGACGCTAATCGCCATTGTTGGTGTATTGCTATTAGGTGTTCCTACCGCAATGGTCGGGAACTCATTTGCATCTAAAATTTTTGGTACGTATGAATCTTATGTAGCTGGGGGACTGGTCGTTCCAAAACCTGCGGAAAGTGTTAAAGGATGGCCGTTGATTGGCGAAAAAATGCATGATGCTTGGGATGAAGCAGCTGCTGACTTACCGATCTTTGTCGAAAAACGGCAGCCGCAGCTTAAGAATTTATCGAGTTGGTTTCTTGAAAGAGCTAGTGGAGCGGCAAGAAGTGTTTTCATGTTGATTGGTGCGATTATCATTGCTGGTATCATGTTGGCTTGGGCGGAGCCTGCTAGCCATTCTATGCGGCGTATTTTCATCAGCTTTTCCGATAATGCGAGAGGGCCTGAATTACACACATTAACCACTGCGACAATTAGGCAGGTAGCCGTAGGGATCATCGGTATCGCGTTTTTGACTGCGATAATTTTTGGGGCCACGGTAGCGCTATCTGGTGTACCTGCCGCATCTTTGTTCACACTTATTGCGTTAATTTTTGCCATTATGCAGCTACCGGTAACGATTGTGGCGCTTGTTGTCGTGGCAATACTCTGGTCTAGCGGTGATTCATCGACATTGCACAATTCGATCTTTACCGTGCTGATCATTGCCGCCAGTCTGGTCGATAACTTCTTAAAGCCAATGATTCTTGGCAGAGGACTTGAGGTACCTATGCCTGTTGTGTTGATAGGTGCAATCGGAGGCATGATGTCTGGCGGTATATTAGGTATGTTTATTGGTGCAGCATTTCTTGCCGCTGGGTATCAGGTTTTTATGAAATGGGTGGATTCTGAGAGTGAAGGGACAGAAATCGCCAATAATAAGAAAGAGATAACAGAAGACGAGGGTTAACTTACCGCTTATAATCAAACCTTGCCTTCTTGATTCGGGCTACGTGAAATGGATAATAAAAAGGAAAGGATATAAATGCCAGTGCTCCAACGCATTAGTGTAATCATGTTCATCGTCACTATTCTTAATGGTTGTGCATCCCTTCCTAAGGAAATTGAGCATCTACCTGAACCACCGGTCTCCTCATTAACTAGTACATTGTCAAACTTGACTGACACATATCGACCGCAGCAGCCTGGGCAAAGAACTAGTGCGGTTTTGTTGCAGGATACTGGTTGGGATGCGCTTGCACAGCGATTAGCACTTATCGAGACAGCTGAACATAGTATCGACATTCAATATTACATATGGAATTCTGACGATTCGGGTAAATACCTTGCGAAACGCTTGATAGCGGCTGCAGATCGTGGCGTTCAAGTTCGTGTCATGCTAGATGATATCAACCTCAATGAACGCGAAGAGCTGCTGACAGCACTTGATTCGCACCCTTACATAGAGATCCGCATATTTAACCCGCTCCCCACTCGTCGTGGGGTGACAAAGTGGCTTAACTTTTTAGGTGATTTTGAACGTTTAAATCGTCGTATGCACAATAAGTCATTCACTGTTGACGGTGCTGTGTCGGTTGTCGGGGGGCGTAATATTGGTGATGAATACTTTGACCTATCTGATGACATTAACTTTCGTGACCGTGATGTACTGGTAATGGGGGATGTGGTAACTGATATTCAATCGAGTTTTGGTGAGTACTGGGAAAGTCGTTGGTCATATCCTGTTAACTTGCTTGGAGGGCAAGTTTCAACAGAACTGCCAAAGTTAAATACGATCTTGGCTCCCCATTATAAGGAATATCCTGCTTTACCAGAGGGAAGAGAAGTAGCGAAAACCTTCTTAAAGGACATAATGGGCGAGATGACTTGGGCTCAAGCTCGTTATATTTCTGACCAGCCTGTACCTGATGATGTAGATAACACCAGCGAGCCAAAAGATACGGCTAAGTTTTTGGCTAAACTCTCTAATTTGTCTAGGCAAGAAATTATAGTGGAATCGGCATATCTGATATTTGATGATCGCCAGCTAGATAAGCTGCAGTTATTAACAAATAATGGCATTCAAGTAAAAGCACTCACCAACTCAATGGTTTCTAATGATCTGGTCACTAACCATTCTGGTTATGCGGGGCGACGACACGGTATGCTTGACCACGGCTTACAGCTATTTGAATTGAAACCAGATACAGGTTTGTGTGATCTATCAACGAGAGACGAAACTAAGTGCGCACCCAAAACGGCCTATGGCCTTCATGCGAAGTCTGTCGTTTTTGATAGGGAAGTGGCTGTTGTTGGCTCTTTTAACTTCAACTTACGTTCGACCTATCTTAATACAGAGTCGATTTTGGTGATTGAGGACGAGATCATCGCTGAGCGTCTTGCTTATGATATCGAGCAGGCAATGGACGAAGATAATAGCTGGCGGCTTAACTTGGATAACGGTGACATCCGTTGGTATTCCGGCTCACAAAGTTGGAGCAGCGAGCCAGAGGCCGGTCGCTGGGAACAGCTGCAATCACGATTTTTACAGTTATTCCCAATAGAGAAATACTTGTAATTGAGTGAGCCAGTTAACTTACTCATGGTTAGCAATGTGATAGTCCCTGTGACCAACAAGCTGTAATAAACAGTTTGTTGGTCATGGCTATACCCAAGTTACCTCAAGGTACGGGATTCAGAGTTTTCTAAGCTTCTATACTGCGTTAATGTTTCTTGATTTAGAGCCATTAGATCTTCAAAACAACGCCTTGTCTATAAGCTTATAAATTCTCGCTGAAGCTGCATCTTGAAGTAGCTTGGGTATATACGTTCATATATTTTTTCAACCGCATGTTTATTGGCTTATAAGTTGATGCCTAATAATTGCTTGATTTTAGATTTTTTGCTCTATAGTGTGTAATTAACGATGTCACTACTGTTATGTATATGTCAGTAGTTTATAAAAAAGATAACAGTTTAAGGAAGAGCTGATTATGTACCCGTTTATTCGTTTAGCAAAAGTATTGTGGCAAGCCAAGCGCAACTCTCCGGTTCATATTACGGATAAAAGTGAAATATCATTCTCATGCCATCCATGGGACCTCGATATTTTTAATGAAATGAATAATGGTCGTGTGCTTACACTTTACGATTTGGGTCGAACCGAACTGGGGATTCGTTGCGGGTTGATGAAGGTGTTGGCGAAGAAGCGCTGGGCGTTGGTTGTTGCTGGCAGTTCAGTGCGCTATCGCAAACGTATTCATATGTTTCATAAAGTGAAAATGTACACACAGTGCGTAGGTTGGGATGACAAGTGGTTGTATGTTGAGCAATCTATGTGGGTCGATGGAAAACCGTGCTCCTCTGTGTTGATTCGAGCCGGTGTAACATCTAAAAGTGGTTTGGTTTCACCGCAACAATTACTCGAAGCGATGGATGCGTCAGTTAATACACCAATTCTTCCTCAATGGGTTACTGAATGGATTGATTCTGAGCAGCACAGGCCTTGGCCACCAATTGGTCAATAAATTACGCGACATATAGGTTCGGAGAGTTGACTCATAAGTGCTTCAAGCTATAAGTGCTGCTTATAGTAAAAATAAACAAAACAGGCTATTTGCATCAGAAACTAGTTAATAAAATAGTCGGATTACTTACATGAATCCTTCTATTTTAATAGCCACAATGGACGGGCTTACGACAAGGCTCATTTATGCATGCTCCTAGCAATTGTCACGTAATGGCAAAACCTACCGGCTCTGTATGTAACCTCGATTGTACCTACTGTTTTTACCTTGAAAAAAGCGAGCTCTATCCTGATCGCAAAAAAGATTGGCGAATGAGCGACGAGACCTTAGAAGCGTACATAAAGCAAACCATCGAAGCTCAAGCCAATAACCATGCTCAATTTACTTGGCAAGGTGGTGAACCGACTATGATGGGGTTGGATTTTTTCAAGAAAGCAATTCAATTATGTAATCTTCACGCGAATGGGAAGCACCTAGAGCATACATTTCAAACGAATGGTATGTTGCTCAATGATGAATGGTGTGAATTTTTTAAGCAACATAACTTTTTAGTTGGCATCTCTATTGATGGGCCTGAAGATCTGCACGATGGCTATCGAGTAACGAGGGCCGGTAAACCAACCCACGCCCAAGTCATGTGTGGTATTGAGTTGCTAAAGAAACACAAAGTCGACTTTAATACGCTCACCGTCGTCAACCGAGAGAATGTCAAACACCCTAAGCGAGTGTATCAATTTCTAAAAGAGATTGGGGCAACTTATTTGCAATTTATTCCTTTAGTAGAAAGGGAAAAAGGCTCTCTCAAGCCTGATGGGATGAAGCTAGTACTCCCAAACGAACCGCTAGCTGAGGTAACTCCATGGTCTGTGCCATCTTTACAGTATGGAGAGTTTCTCTTTGAAATTTTTGAACTTTGGGTGAGAAAAGATGTTGGTCGTATTTTTGTAAATATGTTCGATAGTGCTTTGAGTTCATGGTGTGGACAACAATCTGGAATGTGTCATTTTATAGAACGTTGTGGTCATGCTTTTGCACTTGAGGCGAATGGTGATTTATATAACTGCGATCACTATGTTTATCCCGAACATCTTTTAGGGAATATTGTAGTGGCACACTAGGTTTGGCCACCTGATTAGAGGTGATATCATTACCTTTGAAGTAACCAGGTGACATTATGAC
>NZ_JBNNXU010000024.1:0-85310 GCF_052873915.1 Photobacterium sp. DNB22_13_2 | reverse complement strand
CGGGGGCCGGATTTGAACCGACGACCTTCGGGTTATGAGCCCGACGAGCTACCAAGCTGCTCCACCCCGCGTCCGTATTTTATTGAAAGGCAAACTAAAGTAAGAATTGCCTTTCGAGGCTGCGCATTATACGAGGAAATGAGACGGATGCAATAGTTCTCAAAAAAATTTTGCTCTTTCCTTTCCAACCGTCTATTTACTCATCAGATTTTCATTATTTGCTCACGATAGTACCGTAATTCAGCAATCGAATCATGAATATCATCGAGTGCCAAGTGGCTACCTTTCTTGCTAAAGCCATCAAGCACTTCCGGTTTCCAGCGACGAGTCAGCTCTTTGAGTGTACTGACATCCAAGTAACGATAGTGGAAGTACTGCTCTAGTTCCGGCATATGCTTATAAAGGAAACGGCGATCCTGACCAATACTATTGCCACAAATTGGCGATGCCCCTTTCGGTACCCACAGCTCCAAGAATGCGATAGTTTGGCGAATGGCCTCTTCTTCGCTCACATTGCTCTGGCGGATCCGCTCAACTAAGCCACTATTGGTATGGGTCGTGGTGCACCAATCATCCATCTTGGCCAATTCAGCTTCAGGCTGGTGAATCGCGAGTACCGGCCCCTCAGCCAACACATTGAGCTGCGCATCAGTTACAACTGTCGCAATTTCAATGATTTTATGGGTTTCTGGATCCAACCCGGTCATTTCTAAGTCGATCCAAATTAGGTTCTGATCGCTGATCATCATCGGATATTGCCTATTCTATGAGTAAACCATGTATGATAATACCAAACTAGCGCCAATGCCGAGGTTGCAACTGCAGGTTTTTCGGCGGGCTATGCATCGGTATATTACCGTAAGCCAACTTAACTGAACGATATTCTTGTGGCAAAAAAGAAAAAGCTTACTAAAGGTCAGAGTCGCCGTGTGCGCTCAAACCAAAACAAACGCCTGAAACGCGAAAAAGATGACGTCCAGTGGGATGAAGCCCTACTGGAGTCTGCTCGTGAAGGCCTCGTGATCACCCGTTTCGGTCAGCATGCTGATGTTGAAGATCCTGAAACCGGTATTATCCATCGCTGCAACTTACGCCGGAGTATTCAGAGTCTGGTATCTGGCGACCGCGTTGTCTGGCGTCCAGGTGTTGAAGCACTCCAAGGCATTAACGGTGTCGTCGAAGCCGTCCATGATCGTGAATCGATGCTTACCCGTCCAGACTACTATGATGGTGTCAAAGCGGTGGCAGCCAATGTCAACCAAATCATCATTGTGTCATCCGTGCTGCCCGAGCTATCGCTCAATATTATTGACCGCTACCTAATCGCAGCCGAAACCGTTGGTGTTCCACCGCTTATTGTTCTCAACAAGGTCGACTTGCTTGAGCCAGAAGAGCGGACACACGTCGAGGAAACCCTCTCCTTGTACCAAGATATTGGTTATCAGGTGCGCTTGGTCAGCTCTGAAACGGGTGAAGGGCTTGATGGGTTACGTGACGATCTCAAAGGCCATATCAGTATTTTTGCCGGCCAGTCGGGCGTCGGAAAATCGAGCCTTGTGAACTCCCTGATGCCTGAAGTCGATGCCGAAATCGGCGATGTGTCCGAAAACTCAGGTTTGGGTCAGCATACGACGACTGCAGCTCGCTTGTACCACTTCCCTGACGGTGGTGATCTTATCGATTCACCAGGGGTACGAGAGTTCGGCCTCTGGCACCTTGAAACCGAGCAAGTCACCGAGGCGTTCGTTGAATTCCGCGATTACTTGGGCGGCTGTAAGTTCCGCGACTGCAAGCACGGCAATGATCCGGGCTGTATCATTCGCGAGGCCGTAGAGGAAGGTAAAATCCACCAAGCGCGCTATGACAGCTATCATAAGATCATCGACAGCATGTCAGAAAATGTCGCCAACCGTCAGTTCTCGCGTAACAAGCCCGATTGATTGCTTCGCGGCTCCCCGTACTACAGGGAAGCCGCGACAGCAAGTAACTGACTTTACTCAGCAAGTTAGGTATTATTACAGGCCAAGGTTACAGATAAGTAACTATCTTGTTGAAAAACCTATTGTTTCTGGAAGGCACCGTGCACGACAATTTCAAAATCGGCTTGCAGTACTGCGCGCCAAAGCAAACCCTGACCCAGCTAGCAGGCAAACTTGCCTCAATGAAAGCTGGCAAGTTAACGACCGCAGTTATCCGCTGGTTCATCCGCCAGTACGGCATTGATATGAATGAAGCTCGTAACCCAGATCCAGCAGCTTACGACACCTTCAATAACTTCTTTGTTCGCGAGCTGAAAGACGGTGCCCGCCCAATCAATGACGATGCGGCGATCATCAGCCACCCTGCCGATGCTTGTGTCAGCCAACTAGGCCCCATCACTGGCGGCGAGCTGATTCAGGCCAAGGGACACACCTATGAAGCGGTTGAGCTGCTAGGTGGCGACCAAGCACTGGCTGATCAATTTCAAGACGGCCATTTTGCAACACTTTACCTGTCACCAAAAGATTACCACCGCGTGCATATGCCTTGTGATGGCACCCTGCGTCACATGATCTATGTGCCAGGTGAGTTGTTCTCGGTTAATCCACTGACCGCGAAAAATGTACCGAATTTATTTGCCCGCAATGAGCGTGTGGTGTGCATCTTCGATACAGAGTTCGGTCCAATGGCACAGGTACTGGTTGGCGCTACGATTGTTGGCAGCATTGAAACGGTATGGGCAGGTACCATTACACCACCGCGCAGCCCGCAAATTCATCGCTGGAATTACCCAGCCGATGGCGAGCAAGCTATTACCCTGAAGAAAGGGAATGAGATGGGCCGCTTCAAACTGGGTTCAACCGTGATCAACCTGTTCCCGGAAAATGCCATTGAGTTTATTGATGGTCTGGAAGCTGGTGTGCCGACCAAAATGGGCAGTGCCTACGCAAAGCGTGTTTCAGCGGAGCAGCCGGAAGTCTAAACGGTTAACATTTTTGAACAAAAAGGGCCTTTTACGGCCCTTTTTTTATGCAAAAAATTGACCATATCGAGGAAAATATCAACACCCAAATAGTATGCTGGGGTCAGTCAATAATATAAGCAAACCAACATATCATGAAAAAAATCCCAATATCCCAGCTAGTTAAGCTGCTGGTCGCTTTCGGGATCCCGCTCGGGATCCTGATGCTGCCGATTGATGCGATTCCTATCGCTGAATTAACCGTTTCCCAACACCGCCTTCTGGCTATCTTTGCTCTTGCGGCCCTGTTGTGGGTACTGGAGCCCGTCCCTGTGTTCGCCACCTCGATCCTGATCATTACCTCACAACTGATCATGATCTCCGATAGTGGCCTGCATACCTTCCGTACCCCTCCTGCGGGCCACGAGATGGGGGAAGTGCTCAAATACACTGATATCCTCGGTTCATTCTCGTCACCTATCATCATCCTGTTCATGGGGGGCTTTGCCCTCGCAATAGCTGCTTCAAAATATGAGCTGGACAACAACTTGGCACGGGTACTGCTCAAACCGTTTGGCACCCAGCCAAAATTCATCATGCTCGGCCTGATGCTAATCACTGCAGTGTTCTCGATGTTCATGTCCAACACCGCGACCACCGTAATGATGCTGGCCCTGCTAGCGCCCATCGTCGCTTCGGTACCCAAAGGCGATATTGGCATCAAGGCATTGGTGCTGTGTATCCCTATCGCCGCCAACACCGGTGGTATTGCCACCCCAATCGGTACCCCGCCCAACGCCATTGCCTTGCAGTATTTAACAGGCGAGAATGCCATTAGTTTCCTTGGCTGGATGGTGATTGGTCTGCCGTTTGTTATTCTTCAGCTGGCTTTTGCCTGGTGGTTACTGCAAAAAATGTTTCCATCCACCCAAACCCACATGAAGCTCGAACTCAATGGGCAGTTCCAGAAGAGCTGGCAGGCCATAGTGGTCTACATCACCTTCGCCCTCACTATCTTGCTCTGGATGACCAGCTCGCTACATGGCATGAATGTCTATGTAGTCTCCATTATTCCGCTCGCCGTGTTCACTCTGACAGGGATCATGGGTAAAGAAGAAATCAAGCTGATTAACTGGGAAGTGTTATGGCTAGTTGCCGGTGGTATTGCCATTGGCCTCGCGCTGGATAAAACCGGCCTTGCCCGGGCTCTGGCCCATGCTGTGGACTACGATGCCCTATCACCCATTGCAGTGGTACTGACCTTGTCGATCATCTGTTGGCTGATGGCGAACTTCATGTCCAACACGGCTACCGCCAACCTGTTGATCCCGATCGCAGCAGCTGTCGCCGCATCCATGGAAAGCTTGGCATCAATCGGCGGTCTGCAAGGCGTACTGGTCGTTGTCGCGTTCTCGGCCTCGCTCGGTATGATCCTGCCGGTTTCAACACCACCTAACTCACTGGCTTACTCAACTGGGTTAATAGAAAGTAAAGACATGGCCAAAACCGGTCTCATCATCGGTTTAGTCGGCCTCGCTGTGGTCTATGCTGCCGCGCTGATAATTACCTAACCGGAGTCCATCCCAAAAGTGTGAAGGCAGCTTATGCCGCCTTCACACAACCTTACTATTCCGATACTTTAGAAGCATAACTCTGTTAACCCGATCACTTTAATTATATGAATTATCGATGATGATCATTCACCTTCTGCCATGGGTCTTTTCGCTTTGCCCAAGGTACACATCGCTCCGCTAAAACACACCGGAAAAGCCACCTATATAAAACCAACACCTGGCTGCCGAGAGAGATAACAATGAATCTAACGATCAAACACAAAATACAACTGGCGATTGCCGTGATTATCGCCACCGTCAGCGCCGTTCAAGCCTGGATATCCATCTCCCAGCTCCAGCAGGAGACCACCAGTGCCATCAACAACCAAATGCGCGATATCGCCCAAGGCACCAGCAGCAATATCAGCGACTGGCTCGCCATACGCAGTGATATGATGCAGGCCAACGAGAGCTTGATTGCCAACCAGGACGAAGTCGACCGGGAATTACTTCTCACCAAGCGGGCCGGTCAGTTCCTGTCAGTCTATGCCGGTTTCAGTGACGGTACCATTGCCTACGGTGACAAGACTGAAGATTGGCCTGAGGGCTACGATCCCCGTACCCGACCTTGGTATCAGGATGCGATGCGCCAAAACGGCCTTATCCTGACCGAACCTTACGAGGATTTCGATGGCAGCATGGTGGTCAGTTTTGCCAAAGCCTTTCAGGGCCAATACCGTGGGGTACTGGCAGCCGATTTAACCATCACAGATATCATCGACCAAGTGCTTAACCTTCAGCTGGACAACAACGGTTTTGCCTTTTTGGTCGATGGCAACAACAACATCGTTGCCTACCGTGATGAGTCACTGAGCCAGCAGCCACTGACCCAGCTGGATCGCGATTTATCTCCACAGCTGCTCCAGCGGTTGGTTGCCAACCCGGCTATCCACACTTTCCATCTCGATAGCGACGGCAAGGATAAGCTGATCTATGCCACCCCTATTGCAGGGACGGACTGGACGCTGGCTTTAGTGGAAGACAAAGATCTGGCCTTTGCCTCTATCGGTGAGCAGATCACGTTTATCCTGTTAGCTTCCGTCGGCCTGTATATTGTAATTTCGGCAATCGCTACACTGATTATCAACAATTTGCTTCGTCCGCTATCACGGCTCAGCGATTCGGTCGCCCAACTAGCCCAAGGTCAAGGCGATCTCACCCAACGTATTGATATTGAACGCATGGATGAAATCGGCGTACTGGCCGATAACATGAACCGCTTCCTCGGCCAACTACAGACCATGATCAAGGGCGTGGTCACCCAGTCTGACCGCCTTGGCGAGCAAGCCGAGCTGTCCGCCCAGCAAACATTGCAAGCCAACCAGAAAGTCAACGAACAGCAAAACGATATCAACCAGATTGCCACCGCCATCCATGAGATGTCAGCGACCTCAGCCGAGGTGGCCAGTCATGCAGAAATGACCGCCGCTGCAGCACAGGCCTCTACCAGCTCCTGTGAGCAGGGCCAGGGCGTGATCAGCCAAAACCGCACCGCTATTACTTCGCTGGCCACGCAGGTAGGCGATGCCGCCAACGTGATCCATGAGCTGGAAAGCAATGCCCAAAACATCAACCAGATCCTGTCGACTATCCAAGGGATTGCCGAGCAGACCAATCTGCTAGCCCTCAATGCCGCCATCGAGGCCGCCCGAGCAGGCGAGCAGGGGCGTGGCTTTGCGGTTGTCGCCGACGAGGTACGAGTACTGAGCAAGCGCACCCATGACTCGACCGAAGAAATCCGCGCGATGATCGAAACCCTGCAGCAAAATACTCGCCAAGCGGTCGACAGCATGCAGGCGAGCACCAACCTAGCCGGTGAGAGCGTCGGCTTTGCCGAGGCGGCCAGTGACAGCCTGAGCCAAATCACCCAGGCGATCGGCGAGATCTCGGACATGGCGACCCAGATTGCCAGCGCCGCCGAAGAGCAGCGGGCCGTCAGCGAAGATATCAGTCGCAACACCCAGGCGATCAAAGATGTATCTGATCACCTGTCGGTCCAGACCGATGCGGTCACCGAAAATGCCAAGGAAATGCACAGCACCGCCGCCAGCATGTGCCGCGACGTGTCGCGTTTTAAGGTCTAAGGTCTAAGGTCTGATACTCACAACCTAACAGGCCTCATCAGTAAAGCCGTCCTGCCAAGGGCGGCTTTTTTTGGGGTACATTTTGGGGAAGTCCTCGCAAAATCAATAACTAGGTTTTCATTAACTGTTTGCGTTTTTCTCTAATACTGGATATGGCTGCCAATTCCACTCCCTTCCTCTCCACAGTGACGCCCCACCCACTACACTGGAAATGTTGGCTAACTTAATAAGAATAGAGAGGAACGAAAGTGAAATCACAGTCTTTCAAAGTGTTACTGCTCGCCATGGCTGCGGCATCTTTGTCTCCCGCCCAAGCGGCGGAATGGAGCTACGAGGGAGAGCATGGTGCCGATAACTGGGGCAAGAGCTTTGCCACCTGCAGTGAGGGGGTAAACCAAACCCCGATCGATATCAAGCACACTATCAAGGCCGAACTGACCCCGCTGCAAATAGATTATCAGGGCAAGGTTCGTGAGGTGATCAATAACGGTCATACCGTGCAGGCCAATGTCGAGGGCAAGAACCAGTTAATCATCGATGATCAAACCTTCGACCTCAAACAGTTCCATTTCCATACCCCATCGGAAAACTATATCGCCGGCAAGCAGTTCCCACTCGAAGTGCATTTCGTCCATGCCAATGCTGAGGGTCAACTGGCCGTCGTGGCGGCAATGTTTAAAGCCGGGCCACGAGGCAACGAGGCTTTCAATACCCTGCTGGCCACCATACCTGAAAAAGATCAGGTCCAGCCCCTCAACGATGCCCTAAACCCAGCGGATCTGCTACCGAGGGAGCGGGAGTATTACCGTTTCAGCGGCTCACTGACCACCCCTCCATGCAGCGAGGGGGTACGCTGGTTTGTCATGCGCGAAGCCCAAGCCGGTACCGAAAAGCAAATCGACAGCTTGCATAAGGTGATGGGGGAGAATGCCCGTCCACTCCAGCCCCTCAATGCCCGGGTCGTCCTTGAGTAAGTTAATCCCTCATTTGAATTTGCGTTACCCCTACCTCCGGCGCTTCAACTGAAGCGCCGTTTCCTCCTTCACCCTTATCCACAGCGACAAATACCTTGCCTCTTCACTTGGATATACCGCAAGATATTCGCCAGATATAAGGATATTGCACGATAGGCCATTAAGGATAAACATGCACTACGAATGGCTGGCGCTGGCTGCCGCATTGCTATGGGCTATCAGCAGCCTGATTTCCATCACCCCTTCCCGACATTTGGGCGCTTTTGCCTATAGCCGCTGGCGGATGGCCTGTGTCGCAGTGATGCTCTCGAGCATGGCATGGCTCAACGGCGGTTGGCTTAGCATGCAGTGGGATTATGCCGCTGTGATGTTACTGTCTGGTGTGATCGGCATTTTTATCGGTGATACCGCCTTGTTTGCCTGCTGCAATCGCATCGGCCCCCGTCGCGGCGGCTTGTTGTTTGCCTGCCATGCGGTATTTTCGGCATTACTTGGCATGTGGCTATTCGGTGAAGTGTTACAAGACTGGAAGCTTATTGGCAGCATCGCCGTTTTTTCCGGTGTGGCTATCGCGATTATGTTCGGCCAACGCCCAAGCAATGATCGGCAGCAACACTGGGAAGGCACCCATGGTTCGCTCGCATTCGCCGTTTTACTCGGGCTGACAGCGGCCCTATGCCAGTCCCTCGGTGCCATCATCGCCAAACCCGTTATGCAGACCGCAGTCGATCCCATCGCCGCATCTGCGGTCAGAATGGCCAGCGCCCTCACGGCCCACTCGCTCTTGCGCCTAACTGGGGTCCAACTTGCCCGACCACTCCAGCCGATCAACGTCAGAATCTTCCTCCAGGTCGCCCTCAACGGACTGCTTGCGATGGCAATTGGCATGACCCTGATCCTTTATGCATTGCGCGATGGCGATGTCGGGATGGTCGCCTTGCTCTCTTCAACCTCTCCGATCATGATCCTGCCTTTGCTCTGGCTGCATACCCGCCAACGCCCCCCAGTTACGGCATGGGTCGGGGCTATGGTTGCGGTATTTGGTACGATGTTGATATTGGCCAGCTAAAATACAAATGATAACCATTTGCACCTAACCCGTAATTAGATTATGCTTTGACCTGTTGGTTAAGACGCCTTGGAATCCTACCCCGCGACGACACCATAACGACAGAGAGATACGATAATACTAGCAATACTGGCTGTTCCCCCAGCTTTTGGCCGCGGCAGCAATACCTTCCTGCCACCAGATGTATGAACAATTTCTGCCTGCAGAAACAAACAGCGCGGCAAATTGCCGCGCGGTTCATTGGTCAAATATCGCGTTAACGCCACAGGTTAAGGATCGACAATCAGGCAATCGTGATCGGAAAGGCACTGACCTGATCAATATGATCCACACCCAGCGATAGCATGATCAAACGATCCACCCCCAAGGCCACACCAGCACAATCTGGGAAACCAGCACGCAACGCTTCGATCAAGTGCATGTCGATCGGCTGCGGGGTTAACCCCATTTCCTCGCGCTTACGATTATCAGCTTCGAAGCGGGAGAGTTGTTCATCACCATCGGACAGCTCGTGGAAGCCATTGGCCAACTCTATCCCCTTGAAATACACTTCAAAACGTTCTGCGACACGGCTATCTTTCGGGTTAATCTGGGCCAAGGCTGCCTGAGAAGCCGGGAAGTCATAAACAAATGCGGGTACCTGTTGGCCGATTTTCGCCTCGACACCGACACTGAACAGCAACTGTAACAAGGTATCGCGATCCTGCTCGAGTTCGGCGATATCAGCCAACCCCAAATTTGCCGCCACAACCTTGAGCTCAGCCATGCTACCTTCCAGTGGGCAAACACCTAGTACATCAATAAATGTCTGCTGGTAGGTCATTCGCTCAGCAGGCCCGCTACCCAATACCAATTGCAACAAATCATCCATCTCATCCATCAAGGCATGATGATCAAAGCCAGGGCGGTACCACTCCAGCATGGTAAATTCCGGATTGTGAAAGCGACCCGATTCTTCGTTACGAAAAGACTTACAAATCTGATAAATAGCTCCACTACCTGCAGCCAACAAACGCTTCATGTGAAACTCAGGGCTGGTCATCAGATAAAGCTGCTGGCCATCGGCAAAGCCCGGGCCGACAAAGGTCGTTTGAAAGGTATGCAGATGAATATCTGTCACGGTAGCTTGGCTCATCGCCGGGGTATCGACTTCCAGTACCTCGCGTTGAGCGAAAAAGTGTCGAATCATCGCCAGTATCGCAGCACGCTGCTTTAGCTGGGGAAGGGGAGCGGTCGGTTGCCAGTGGATAGTCATAGCCAGTAATCATCAAACATTGAGGGAAAATGAAGCCAATATTTTACCCCAATTTGTCCAAAACCCATTACCGAAAAAGCGAATACCCAAAGAACACGCCCTCAAATGCTGCCCCTAATAGAGCCCCACCAAGCGGAGTGATCCTCGATTAGCCAAATATCGGAAATAGTAATGAGCCACAGAAAGCATATGAAAGATTATGAAAAAACATGATCAGCCTGCGTTCAACCTGGTCGCATTTCAAGCACCAAATAAAAATAAAAGGTTAACAGAAAAATCACATACCAGTCATTTGTACAACAATCACAGACAAAGCACTCATTTGCTTATTGGATAAACTGTTTTTTATTAGCGACTTATCAAGAAATAGCGAAACACATTCTTAATGAGCCAGAAACAAATAACACATTTCATTTCGATTAATTAACAACCATAAAACATTACAAATTGTGACAATAATCACATTTCCCGTAATCACCTTATACTTTTGGGCTATTTCGTTTAAAAAGCTGCGTCTAAATCAACTTTTCTATCGATATTGTTTCATAGAATGCACCTAGGATTTCAAGGTTAAGTACGCTCAGGCGTACTTTTTTAAATTTTATCGTCTTACCTCCGGAGGATAGCTGTGAAAACAATTACCACAGATATCGCTGTAATCGGCGCAGGTGGTGCAGGTCTTCGTACTGCCATTGCTGCTGCAGAAGCAAACCCAGACTTGGAAATTGCGCTTATTTCTAAAGTTTACCCAATGCGCTCTCATACCGTAGCTGCAGAGGGTGGCTCCGCTGCCGTCGTCAAGGATGAGGATAGCTTGGACAACCACTTCAACGATACCGTTGGTGGTGGTGATTGGCTATGTGAACAGGACGTTGTTGAATATTTCGTAGAAAACGCGACACGCGAGATGACCCAGCTAGAGCAATGGGGTTGTCCGTGGAGCCGTAAAGAAAATGGTGACGTGAACGTACGCCGCTTCGGTGGTATGAAAGTTGAGCGCACATGGTTTGCCGCGGATAAAACCGGCTTCCACATGCTGCACACACTGTTCCAAACGTCTATCAAATACGATCAGATCAAGCGTTTCGACGAGTACTTCGTTGTCGACCTACTAGTTGAAGAAGGTGAAGTACAGGGTCTTGTGGCTATCCACATGGCTGAAGGTGAGTTGATCTGCATTAAAGCGAAGTCTGTTGTACTTGCAACAGGTGGTGCCGGCCGCGTTTACAACTGTAACACCAACGGCGGTATCGTGACCGGTGACGGTATGGCAATGGCCTTCCGCCACGGTGTCCCTCTGCGTGACATGGAATTCGTTCAGTACCACCCAACTGGCCTACCTGGCACAGGCATCCTGATGACCGAAGGTTGTCGTGGTGAAGGCGGTATCATGCTGAACAAAAATGGTTACCGTTACCTGCAAGACTACGGCATGGGCCCAGAGACACCAATCGGCCAACCAAAGAACAAATACATGGAACTGGGTCCTCGTGACAAAGTTTCTCAGGCATTCTGGCACGAGCAGCAGAAAGGCAACACCATCAAGCACCCACTGGGCGATGTTGTACACCTTGACCTGCGCCACCTAGGTAAAGAATACCTACACGAGCGTCTACCGTTCATCTGTGAGCTTGCAAAAGCCTACGTGAACGTTGATCCGGCAGAAGAGCCAGTGCCAATTCGCCCAACCGTTCACTACACCATGGGTGGTATCGAAACTGACAAGCACAACGAAACACGCATCAAAGGCCTATTTGCGGTCGGTGAGTGTTCATCTGTTGGCCTTCACGGTGCAAACCGTCTAGGTTCTAACTCTCTTGCAGAGCTTGTTGTATTCGGTCGCCTAGCTGGTGAAGGTGCGGCTAAACGCGCTGAAGAATTCAAAGGCTGGAACGAAGCCGCAATTACTGAGCAGGTTCAAGCGGTTCAAGATCGTATCGAGACCCTTCTGTCTCAAGAAGGCGACGAAAACTGGGCGGATATCCGTACTGAAATGGGTCACTCCATGGAAGCCGGTTGTGGTATCTACCGCCAAGAAGATCTGATGCAAGCAACGGTTGATAAGCTGGCAGAACTTCGCGCTCGCTTTAAGAACATCAGCATCAAAGACAAGGGCAAGGTATTCAACACTGACCTACTTTATGCAATCGAAATTGGTTACGGCCTAGAAGTTGCTGAAGCAATGGCTCACTCTGCGATTCAGCGTAAGGAATCTCGTGGCGCACACCAACGTCTTGACGATGGTTGTACAGAACGTGACGACGTGAACTTCCTGAAGCATACGCTAGCCTTCTACAACGGTGATGACGCTCCTCGTATCGAGTACAGCGACGTAACAATCACCAAGTCTCAGCCAAAAGCACGTCTATACGGTGCAGCGGCAGAAGAAGCTGCAGCGAAAGAAGCAGCTGAAGCGGCAGCGAAGAAAGAGGAGCAGGCATAATGTCAGACAACCGCATCCAAAAAGTAGAAATTCTACGTTATGACCCAGCAAAAGACGCAGAACCGTACTTCGAGATGTTCGAAGTACCGTTTAACGAAACCATGTCTGTGCTTGATGCCCTGGGTTACATCAAAGATAACCTAGACAAAGATCTGGCTTACCGCTGGTCTTGCCGTATGGCGATCTGTGGTTCTTGCGGCATGATGGTCAACAAGGTACCAAAACTGGCTTGTAAGACATTCTTGCGTGACTACCCGAACGGTCTGAAAATCGAAGCACTGGCTAACTTTGCTATCGAGAAAGATTTGGTTGTCGACATGACACCGTTCATCGAGCGCCTGGAAGCTATTAAGCCGTACATCATCGGCAACGATCGCAAACCTGAAGACGGTCCAAACAATCAGACACCAGAGCAAATGGCGAAGTACAAGCAGTTTGCTGGTTGTATCAACTGTGGTCTGTGCTACTCAGCATGTCCTCAGTTCGGCCTGAACCCTGAGTTCATCGGCCCTGCAGCGCTAACCCTAGCGCACCGCTACAACCTAGACAGCCGTGACAACGGTTCTGATGAGCGTATGAAGCTGATCAACGGTGAAAACGGTGCATGGGGCTGTACTTTTGTTGGCTACTGTTCTGAAGTGTGTCCGAAGAGCGTCGATCCAGCAGCAGCGGTTAACCAAGGCAAAGTGGAATCATCTAAAGATTTCGTTATCGCCATGATGAAGCCTCAGGAGGCATAAGGATGAGCAATCGTAAACCTTACGTTCGCGAAATGAAGCGCACCTGGTGGAAGGATCACCCTTTCTACCGCTTCTACATGGTTCGTGAAGCAACTATTTTACCGTTAATCTTCTTCACTATCTGTCTGACTTTCGGTCTAGGTAGCCTAGTGAAGGGCCCTGAAGCATGGGCGGGCTGGCTAGAGTTTATGGCTAACCCAGTAGTTGTAATTCTGAACGTGCTGGCATTGGCGGGTAGCCTGTTCCACGCACAGACTTTCTTCAGCATGATGCCTCAGGTAATGCCTATCAAATTGAAAGGCAAGACACTGGACAAGAAAGTTGTTGTTCTGGCTCAGTGGGCTGCAGTTGCTGCAATCTCACTGTTCGTACTAGTTCTAGTTTAAGGAGAACCACGTGGTTAATCTAAATCCTAAACGTTCTGACGAACCAGTATGGTGGGGTCTGTTTGGTGCTGGCGGTACTTGGTTTGCAATGCTAACACCTGTGACTGTGCTGGTACTGGGTATCATGGTACCACTGGGTATCCTAGACGCTGATTCAATGAGCTACGAGCGCGTTGCCGGCTTCGTCACCAGCATCATCGGTGCACTATTTACTATCGCGACTCTGGCTCTGCCAATGTGGCACGCGATGCACCGTCTGCACCACGGTATGCACGACCTGAAATTCCACACTGGTGTGGTAGGTAAAATCGCATGCTACGCAGCTGCATTCCTTGTGTCTGCACTGGCTGTAATTTTCGTATTCATGATCTAATCGTGATACGAAACAAAAAAAGCACCGCATAGCGGTGCTTTTTTTATGCCTGCTCGACCAGTTCGAACGCTATTGCGCCGGTTTTGTCAGTTTCTCGCTTTGCTCCAATATTCCCAACGCTCCAAAGCCGGTGATCACATCCAGGTTGGTGGTCATTTTGCCTCCCTCACCGCCAAAGTAGTTTTTTGGCATCTCGACCTGGTAGTACTTCAGGTTATTGTACAAGGCCGTCGACACATCACGATTAAGCTCGGCCAGGTAGACATCCCGGTTGGCCCCATAGGCATCGTATTTGGCCTTGAGGATTTCCGCTTCCGCCCGCCCTTTGGCCAAGATAGCCTTGGCTTCATACTCTGCCGACAGCGCATTCGCTTTCTGGATAGCCAGGTTGGCCTCCGCGATAGCCAACTCTTTTTCCTTATCCACTTCCGCTAGCCGCTTCTTTTTCTCGACTTCAACGATTTCTCGCTCGGCGATCTGCCGCGCAATCTCAACTTCTTTTTGCTGCGAGATAATTGCCAGCTCCTTGTTGCGCTGGGCATCCTGTACTTCACGGGTACGCTGAATTTCCTTGCGCAATTGCTCTGTTTCCGCCTGTGCCTTAGAGGTTTCCTGTTCCTGGATGGCTCGGATCCTATCAGCCACTAAACGCTTCTTGTCAGTCAGCAACTTGTCTAACTGCGCCTCAGGAGTAGGATCGCCTATCGTCACCTGAGTCACGGCAATACCATATTGGCGTAATGGGTTATCCTGACGTTTAGGGTTGCCTTGCGAATCAAGCATCGGCACTGTTTTCCATACCAACTGCTGGGTACGCTGTAATTGGTTGGAGTTGCTCTGGTTAATGCCTACCGGTGCCAAGTCAATCTGTTCAACCTCTACCTGACGACGCTCGGTCATATATATCCCGTCACGGAGTTGATCACCCAGTTTGGACTTGAACTGATTAAGGCCGCCTTGAAAGAACTCTTCACCAGTATATTGGGTCGCCGTGATCACAGTGACATTCCGGGCATTTTTTACCAGCAGGGCATCAATGAGATTACTGTTATTACGGAATTCACGGTGCATTTTGATAATCGAATCAGGATCTTGCGACAACTTAAAACGAAAAGTCACCGGAATTTCCCCGACATAGGTATCAGCGAAGCGGACCTGAATCGGTGGCAGTCGCTGGTAAAAGTCTTCACCCGTAGTATTGCCATAGGAGACAGTGATCACTTGATCATACTTGGTGATTTTCGACAGGAACGGCATTCTGAAGTGAATACCGGGCTGGTTGAATACATCCAGATCACCAGTCAGGTTATTCTGGTGCACATAGGTGTAACCCGCATCCGTCATAAGTACGGAGTTGTTGACCAGACCGAAGAGCGCAGCCGCCCCTAGAATCCCGCCGACAATAGGTAAAGACACTTTTTTCTTGAGCGCTTGCTGTGCCTGAGGCTTAAAATCCATATTCCCTATACCAACTTGTTATTACTCCACTTTATGGCTTAGGGTATGAAATTGAACGCATCAATAGAAGCAAAATAACGCACACAACCTAGCAAATCAAACGCACTTCAAAAAATACTTCGAAGTCTTATCGAAACATTTGCTCCAATAACAAAAAAGGCCGCCTAAGCGACCTTTTTTACCAACCGGAAATGAATTACTTCACACGGCCTACGTATTCAGCTGAACGGGTATCAACTTTGATCACTTCACCGATAGCGATGAACAATGGTACACGTACGACTGCACCAGTTGTTAGTGTTGCAGGCTTACCACCGGTACCCTGAGTATCACCTTTTAGGCCAGGATCCGTTTCGGTGACTTCAAGTTCAACGAAGTTTGGTGGTGTTACGGCAATAGGGTTACCGTTCCACAGTGTTAACGTACAAGTGTTGTTTTCTACTAACCACTTCGCGTTTTCGCCTACCGCTTTAACGTCTGCAGCAATTTGCTCAAATGTTTCATTGTTCATGAAGTGGTAGAATTCACCGTCGTTGTAGAGGTAATCAAGCTCAGTATCGATTACGTCTGCAGCTTCAACGCTTTCACCAGACTTGAAAGTCTTCTCCAGTACCTTGCCTGAAAGCAGTTTACGGATTTTAACGCGGTTGAACGCCTGGCCTTTGCCTGGCTTAACAAATTCGTTTTCGATAATGACACATGGTTCATTATCTAGCATAATTTTCATTCCGCCGCGGAATTCATTGGTGCTGAAAGACGCCATTTCTATCCTCTTAACATCTTCGAGTTGTATTTAATGCCGCATATAATAACCCGAAACGCCTCATCTGTTGAGCAAAACTGGCTGAATGATCTTGCTAATGCGATTTCTGATCCGATTCAGCTGCTAAATAGCCTTAAAATTGATCCCGCCCCATGGGCTGAAGGCTTAGCGGCCCGGAAATTATTTGCGCTGCGTGTCCCTAAGAGCTTTGTCGATAGAATGGAAGTTGGCAACCCTTACGACCCGTTATTGCGACAGGTTTTACCTCTGGCAGAAGAATTCGAGGTGCACCCGGGGTATTCCCAAGATCCCCTCGAAGAGCAAGACAATACCATTCCCGGTCTGCTGCACAAATACAAGAACCGGGCCCTGATGATAGTCAAAGGCGGCTGCGCCGTTAACTGCCGCTATTGCTTCCGTCGCCATTTTCCCTATCAGGAAAACCAAGGTGGCAAACGTAACTGGCAGCTGGCACTGGACTATATCGCCAGCCAACCGGATATCAATGAAGTTATTCTGTCCGGTGGCGATCCGCTGATGGCCAAGGACAATGAAATGGCCTGGCTAGTCGAAGCCATTGCGGCGATCCCCCACATCAAGCGACTGCGTATCCACTCTCGCTTGCCAGTAGTCATGCCGTCTCGTATTACCACCGAGCTATGCCGCATACTGTCGCAGAGCCGCCTCCAAACAGTACTGGTCACCCATATCAACCACGCCAATGAGATCAACGAGGAACTGGCTCAGGCGATGCTGGCGCTCAAACAGGCTGATGTGACACTGCTGAACCAAGGCGTATTGCTCAAAGGCGTTAATGACTCTGTCGAGACCCTGACCCACCTCAGCGATGCCCTTTTCAACACCGGCATCCTTCCCTATTACCTGCATGTACTGGATCGAGTCCAAGGCGCAGCGCACTTCATGGTCGACGACAACACAGCCCGCCAACTAATGGCAGGCCTAATGGAAAATGTATCTGGTTACCTAGTCCCTAAGCTGACCCGGGAGATCGGCGGCCGACGCAGTAAAACACCGCTGGATCTGCGTCTCGAATAACCTTCAAGGCCATCGTTATCTTGCCTGTAGTACGGATAATCACTGCAGGCATTATTCCTTTCTTTTTGCCACCCCACCCGTACAGCAAAACAAAGACTTATCACCTTTTAGGTGAGCAAAATAAGCGTTAAGACAAACACTTAACACGCCACCACTAAGTCATTGTTTTTTAAAAACTTAATTGCGTGCAGCTTTTCGAGGATTTTAACCAACAAGCTCACAACAAGAAAAAGGTGTTATTTACGGTTAAACCACACGAAACGATCAGCAAAAAAGCATGTGTGCAGATAAAACCTGAACAACCTTTAAGAGCACCACAACCCACCCAAAAATTTCCACGTAAACAACTGATATAAAACAATTTAAAATTACGTGCAGCTTTACAAGCTTTTTACCCGAGTCCCACCAAACAAAGCAAAATTAATACGACAGGCCGATAAATAAAAACACCAGCAAAATATTTGCTGGACTCAATCAAAAAAGATCATCGCCAAATCGCTCGCATTTTGAACCAAGTAAGCGCATAGTCGCGCTCCGATCTGCAGGCTAGGAAGGCAGCCAAACTTCACGCCTGCACACTATCCATCACCTTATTAATGAGTAACGCAATGAAAATTGGCATTCTCTCCCAGAACGAAAACCTGTACTCAACCCGCCGCCTGCGCGAAGCCATTGAGCAACGCGGCCATGAAGCTGTAATCATCAACGCTTTGCGTTGTTATATGAATATCAACTCGGTCAAGCCATCGATTCATTTCGAGGGCCAAGATCTGACGGGCTTTGATGCCATTATTCCGCGTATTGGTGCGGATATTACATTTTACGGCTGCTCGGTATTGCGTCAGTTCGAAATGATGGATGTGTTCTCAGTGAACCCGTCCATAGCGATTTCGCGTTCTCGGGACAAGCTGCGTTCACTGCAGTTACTCAGCCGTAAAGGGGTGGGCATGCCTATAACCGGTTTTGCCAGCAAGCCTGATGATGTACCGGATCTGATCAAGATGGTCGGCGGCGCACCGCTGGTGATCAAATTGCTCGAAGGCACCCAAGGCATTGGCGTGGTGTTGGCTGAGACCCAAAAAGCGGCCGAGAGCGTGATCGAAGCCTTCATGGGGTTGAAAGCCAACATCATGGTGCAGGAATTTATCGAGGAAGCGGGCGGTGCCGATATTCGCTGCTTCGTTATTGGTGACAAAGTCATTGCTGCGATGAAACGCCAAGGGGCAGAAGGCGAGTTCCGATCCAACTTGCACCGCGGCGGTAGTGCCTCATTGATCCGTATAACCCCAGAAGAGCGTAAGACTGCGGTTGCAGCGGCGAAAGCGATGGGATTGAGTGTTGCCGGGGTCGATTTACTGCGTTCCAAACGTGGACCTCTGGTCATGGAAGTGAATTCTTCCCCTGGTCTGGAAGGCATTGAAGGTGCAACAGGCAAAGATATTGCTGGAATGATTGTCGAGTACATCGAAAAGCATGCGGGCAAGCGCAGCAGTCGCCGCAACTCTCACCAGTAGCCACACCGCCGTGAAGGCGTAAAATAAACAAAAAACCATAAGCAGCCTAAGGGCTGCTTTTTTCATCCACCAAATCCGTCTTAATAATAGGAGCAACAGCCATGTTATGGCTTGATATCACTCCCTTCACCTGGCCCTCCCTCCTCCAATGTGCCATTTGTGGCACGGTTATCGGGGTAGAACGCCAAGTTCGGGGCAAACCGGTCGGGATCCGCACTTCGACGTTGATTATTATGGGGACCTACTTTTTCATTACCCTCGGCGAAACGCTGTCGAATACCAATGCCGATATTTCCCGGGTCATGGCACAGGTGATCACCGGTATCGGTTTCCTCGGTGCTGGAGTAATGATGACCAGAGACGGCCAAATACATGGTGTTACATCAGCAGCAGTGGTCTGGATGCTGGCTGCGCTTGGGATCACTATCGGCTTGGGTTATGGTCAAACGGCGGTGATCATGACAGGAATCGTGGTAGCCATTCTACTAGGCGTCGACAAGCTGGAAAACAGCCTGCGTATCCTGCGCAAGGGGGTTCATGCCCACTTGAGTGATCGCCGCCAGTTAAAAAAGGTAAGACGACACAGCAGCGAGAAGCAAGCAATCACGGAAGAGTCAAGCACCGAGGCAAAACAGGCGTACAGCGATAATGGTTAAAGCCGGCTTTTTGGTGAGCATTTTATCACCTAATAGCCAGAGCTCCCACCCAGCGCGCAAATCCTTGATTATAAACAATTAAATAGATGTTCAGCTTTTTCGGCTTTTTCCCTGACAAACTCAGTTCTGCTCTTTTAGCCATTTTCCGGCAGACGTTCAGGGAAAGAGCCACCCTCCGTACAGCTTTATCGTGGTATTACAACTAAAAGCAAACCAAACCAAACCATTGCGTTCAACCTTCAAAAATCACACCTAAACCCATGATTTAAAAGTAATTAAATTATGTGCAGCTTTTCATGCTTTTTACCAAGTGTGCTACCACTATCTATTTACTGTTGTTTTCTCCCTATAACTGGCTCACTCGCTCGCTAACCTCCAGACAGTACAGCTTACAAGTCGATATTCAGGAAAAAGCAGACCAAAATAACACCTTGGTCGCAAGGCCGTTCTATGGATCGTAAGTGACTGATAAAAAAGTAAATATTTAGCGTACAGTTTTTTTGGCTTTTTTCCTGTTAAGCCTACCATAGGCCAAGTTGCCTCCAAGCGCTCCTTATTGCTATTTTTCAGGTACAAAAAAACGGAGGCGTAAGCCTCCGTTTATGTGTTTTATCAGCTATCTCAGTGAGATAGGGGTATTACATCATACCGCCCATGCCACCCATGCCACCCATGCCGCCCATATCTGGCATTGCAGGAGCATCAGTTTGTGGTTTATCAGTAACCATCGCTTCGGTTGTGATCATAAGACCAGCAACAGAGGCTGCGAACTGAAGTGCAGAACGCGTTACTTTCGTTGGGTCTAGGATACCCATCTCGATCATATCGCCGTACTCACCCGTTGCGGCGTTGTAACCGTAGTTACCTTCACCTGCACGTACGTTGTTAGCAACAACAGATTCTTCATCACCCGCATTCTTGGTGATTTGACGAATTGGTGATTCCATTGCACGTAGTGCAACACGAATACCGACATTCTGCTCTTCGTTATCGCCTTCAAGGCCAACAACTTTAGACGCAGCGCGGATCAGGGCAACACCACCACCAGCAACCACGCCTTCTTCTACCGCTGCACGTGTTGCGTGTAGGGCATCTTCAACGCGGTCTTTCTTCTCTTTCATTTCAACTTCAGTCGCAGCACCCACTTTGATCACTGCAACACCGCCTGCTAGCTTAGCAACACGCTCTTGTAGTTTCTCTTTGTCGTAGTCTGATGTTGCGTCTTCGATTTGCTGGCGAATCTGGGCCACACGACCCTGGATCATCTCTTCCTCACCCATACCATCGATGATAGTGGTGTTTTCTTTAGTGATCGTAATACGCTTCGCTTGACCTAGGTCTTCTAGCTGAACTTTTTCTAGCTCTAGACCAATCTCTTCAGAAATAACCGTACCCGCAGTTAGCACCGCGATGTCCTGAAGCATAGCTTTACGGCGGTCACCGAAACCAGGCGCTTTAACCGCAGCCACTTTCACGATACCACGCATGTTGTTCACAACTAGCGTTGCCAGTGCTTCACCTTCAACGTCTTCTGCAATAATAAGCAGTGGACGAGATGCCTTAGCAACACCTTCTAGCGCAGGAAGAAGCTCGCGAATGTTCGATACTTTCTTGTCGATAAGCAGGATGAATGGGTTTTCCAGATCAACGCTGCCCGCTTCCTGGTTGTTGATAAAGTAAGGAGACAGGTAACCACGGTCGAACTGCATACCTTCAACAACATCTAGCTCATCATGCAGAGCCTGACCTTCTTCAACCGTAATAACACCATCACGGCCTACTTTTTCCATTGCTTCCGCAATGATATTACCAACAGTTGTGTCAGAGTTAGCAGAGATAGTACCAACCTGAGCAATCGCTTTGGTATCAGCACATGGCACAGAAAGCGCTTTAAGCTCCTCAACAGCAGCGACAACCGCTTTGTCGATACCGCGCTTAAGATCCATTGGGTTCATACCCGCAGCAACGGCTTTCAGACCTTCAGCAATAATTGACTGAGCCAATACTGTTGCTGTTGTGGTACCGTCACCCGCCGCATCGTTTGCTTGAGATGCCACTTCTTTAACCATCTGTGCGCCCATGTTCTGGAATTTATCTTCCAGCTCAATTTCACGCGCAACAGATACACCATCTTTAGTAATAGTTGGTGCACCAAATGATTTATCCAGTACCACGTTACGGCCTTTAGGACCCAGTGTTACTTTTACTGCATCAGCCAGAACGTTAACACCTTCTAGCATTTTAACTCGTGCGTCGTTACCAAACTTAACGTCTTTAGCAGCCATTTCAGTCTTCCTTTCTTAATTCTTGATTCGAGGTGATCGGATTATTCAACGATTGCCATGATGTCGTTTTCAGACATGATCAGGACTTCTTTACCGTCAATCTTTTCAGTCTTGGTGCCGTAGCCTTCTGCAAAGATCACAGTATCACCAACTTTAACGTCCAGTGGCTGTACCGTACCGCTTTCTAGAATGCGGCCTTTGCCTACTGCCAGCACAACGCCGCGAGTAGATTTTTCAGCTGCAGAGCCAGTTAGAACGATGCCGCCAGCAGATTTTGATTCAACTTCTTGGCGCTCAACGATAACTCGGTCATGTAAAGGACGAATGTTCATCGGTCGTCTCTCCTGATTGGTAATTTCCATACTAATAAAAAGATAAAAGGCTCGTAGCCCTTACTTTTTCTGATACATAAACATGTTGGGTCGTTTTTCTAGAACCCAAGCCCCAGAGACGTTTTTTTTACAAAATATCTCAGAGAATTTTTGCCCGATCACACTCTTTGCATTAGGGTAAGCGGGCATTCTTTTCCCGAGACGACCATGGCAGATCATAACAAGCCAGATATAAATAAAGCTGGCACCAGCCGGCCGGATAAGCACGGGCTGCTGTCCGAGCCTATCCCAGATGTCCTCAAGCGCCTGACCGTGCCGATGATCTTCGGCATGGTGGCGATTTTGATGTTTAACCTGGTCGATACGTTTTTTATTTCTCTGCTAGGTACCGAAGCACTGGCGGCGGTCAGCTTTACCTTCCCGATCACCTTTGCCATCAACTGCATCACCATGGGGATCAGTGTTGGGATCTCAACCAGCATCGGCCGCCTGCTTGGCAGTGGAGATACCCGCAGTGCCGCCAGATTAACCACCCATGGCCTATTCCTAGCATTGCTACTGATGGTACTCGCTTCCACATTGGGTATGCTGACCATTGAGCCATTATTTGGCTTAATTGGCGCACGGGCCGATTTACTGCCGATTATCAGCGACTATATGTCAATCTGGTACCTGGCGATCCCGCTGCTGGTGATCCCGATGGCCGGTAACAGTGCCATCCGGGCAACGGGGGATGCCAAAACCCCGGCCAAGATCATGATCCTAGCCGGTGCAATCAATGGTGCTTTAGATCCTCTTTTGATCTTCGGTATCGGTCCGTTTCCGGAACTCGGGGTGAAAGGGGCGGCCATTGCTAGTGGAATAAGTTGGGCTTTTGCTCTGGCAGGCTCGCTATATGTACTTATCAAGCGGGAAAAGCTGGTAGCGCCACCACAACTGGCACGCCTCGTCAGCGATTGGCGACAAATCATGCAAATTGGCACGCCGGCTGGCTTATCCAATGCGCTAAATCCGTTATCAGGGGCATTGCTGATGGCGCTGCTGGCGGTTCAGGGAACTGCGTCTGTCGCCGCTTACGGGGCCGCGATGCGCATCGAGTCCATTCTGATCACCGTCATGATGGCAATGGGTTCTGCATTGATGCCATTCATGGCGCAGAACCTGGGCGCCGATAAACCGCAACGCGCGTTTGCCGCACTATTCACGGCAATGCGCTTTGCCATCCTGTTCCAACTGTTGATCTTCATTATGATGGTGCCACTGAGCTGGCCGTTGTCTTCCCTATTCAGCCAAGATCCTGCAGTACAGTCACAGCTTTGGCATTACTTGGTGGTCGTCCCGGTCAGTTACGGCCTACAGGCGGTTTGTATGTTGCTGATCAGTGCCCTCAATGCCATGCATCGCCCAATGGATGCCTTGGTCTGGAACCTATTTCGGCTATTTGCCTTGCTGCTGCCCATCGCTTGGTTGGGTAGCCAACTGTACGGCACCAAAGGGTTATTTGTTGGGATAGCGACAGCCAATGCCCTCAGCGGGTTGGCCGCCTATCTATATGCGGTCAAGCTACGTCGTCGTTGGCAAGCAGTGCCCATGATCTAGTGCATTCACACGTCGTAACAAATATGAACAGCATTAACAAAAAAGGCAGCCTAAGCTGCCTTTTTTATGTCCGTCGTCTCTATGAACCAATACGCTTAAGGCAATCGAGGCGAATCATCGTCATTTTTTTTGCCGTCTTTACGTTCAAATTCGCCATCGAATACGTCCCCTTCCTGCTCGCGGCCCTTAGCGTTATTACGGAATGGATCACGCTGCTGTTCAAAAGGGTCTTGTTGTTCAAAGCCTTGCGGACCAAAGCCTGCACTAAATCCGGCTCCAGATGACATACCCTGGACCTTCACCCGACTCATCAGTTGTTTGGCCAACCACGCACGCGGGCCTGGTAACAACACAGCCATGCCCATTGCATCCGTCATGAAACCCGGTGTTAGCAACAATACGCCAGAAACAGCAAGCATGACACCTTCTACGATTTGCTGGGCAGGCAATTCCCCTTTCTGCAAGCGGCCTTGCACCGACATCAGGGTGGCAATGCCCTGACTACGCACCAGCGACGCACCGACTACCGCCGTGACCAGCACAAGCCCCATTGTCGGCCATAGGCCAAGGAAACCGCCAACCTGTATAAACAGGGCGATTTCCACAATTGGCACGACAATAAACATAAACAGTAATATCGGAAACACGGTTTTCCCCTTGCTGATAGGCAATAATTGGAGTGTAGCTGTAACACATCAGTGTCACATTACAGAAATCTCTCTGGTATATAACAAATATTGGGAGCAGACAGTCATTTTTCAACTCTTTTCTATAGGGTTTCAATGTAACGATTGATTACAATAATACTGCCGCCATAAATAAACACGATTTTCACATTTTGTCATAAATGGTCATTATTACACATAAGTCACGGGGTAGTTGTTAACAGTCTTTGTGAGCAAGATCTCATTCCTGTGCAAATGTTTTCAGTCCATTTAAAAAAGTGATCTGGGTTATGTTTTTACCCCTAAAGGGGAGTATTATCGGCAGCAGACAATAGGTGTCAGGTACGATCATCTAGCCAAACTCTCTGCGGAATGGATTCTAAAGTTTCAGAATTGGCTCAATATTTGAATTTAATTAGCAGATTCCACTAAGGCTACGTCATGTCTCAGATGATTGATCTAGAAAAAAATGAAGCAATGGTAAACAACGTTGCAACTCGTATCGAAGAAGATCTACTAGGCGAACGCCAAGTTCCAGCCGACGCTTACTGGGGTATCCACACCCTACGTGCAGTAGAAAACTTCAATATCTCTAAAACTACAATCTCTGACGTTCCAGAGTTCGTTCGCGGTATGGTTTTCACCAAGAAAGCTGCTGCGATGGCGAACAAAGAGCTGGGCGTTATCCCATCAGAAGTTGGCGAATACATCGTTAAAGCATGTGATGCGATCCTTGATACAGGTAAGTGCATGGATCAGTTCCCGTCAGATGTTTACCAAGGCGGTGCCGGTACTTCTGTCAACATGAACACCAACGAAGTTATTGCAAACCTTGCTCTTGAGCTTATGGGCAAAGAGAAAGGCGAGTACGACATCGTTAACCCGAACGACCACGTTAACAAGTCTCAGTCGACTAACTGTGCTTACCCTACCGGTTTCCGCGTAGCAGTATACAACAGTGTTATGAGCATGCTGGAAGCGCTAGAGTACCTAAAAGGTGCTTTTGATGCGAAAGACAAAGAATTCGCTACTATTCTGAAAATGGGCCGTACCCAGCTTCAAGACGCTGTACCAATGACTGTTGGCCAGGAATTCCGTGCGTTCGGCGTACTTATCAAAGAAGAAATCAAAAACCTTCAGTACACCGCTCAACTGCTTCTAGAAGTTAACCTAGGTGCAACGGCTATCGGTACTGGCTTGAACGCAGCAACTGGTTACCAGGAACTTGCGGTACAACGCCTAGCTGAAGTAACAGGCCTACCTTGTGTACCCGCTGAAGACCTAATCGAAGCAACCTCTGACTGTGGTGCTTACGTAATGGTTCACGGTGCACTTAAGCGTACCGCCGTTAAGCTGTCTAAGATCTGTAACGACCTGCGCCTTCTATCTTCAGGTCCTCGTGCTGGTCTTAACGAGCTAAACCTTCCAGAAATGCAAGCTGGCTCTTCTATCATGCCAGCGAAAGTAAACCCAGTTATCCCAGAAGTAGTTAACCAGGTTTGCTTCAAAGTTATCGGTAACGATACAACAATCACTTTCGCGGCAGAAGCTGGTCAGCTTCAGCTGAACGTGATGGAGCCAGTGATCGGTCAGGCACTGTTCGAGTCTCTCGACATCCTGAAGAATGCATGTATCAACCTACGTGACAAGTGCATCGACGGTATCACTGTCAACAAAGAAGTATGTGAGTACTTCGTGTTCAACTCTATCGGTATCGTTACTTACCTGAACCCATTCATTGGCCACCACGAAGGTGACATTGTTGGTAAGATTTGTGCTGAAACTGGTAAGAGTGTCCGTGAAGTTGTTCTAGAGCGTGGTCTTCTAACTGAAGAGCAACTAGACGACATCTTCTCGGTACAGAACCTAATGCACCCAGAATACAAGGCTAAGCGTTACAACTAAGTTGTAAACAATAAACAGCCCGGCGGATTTTCAGGATGAGGATCCGCCTTTTTTTGCTACAGATTTCCCCCTTTTATTTTTTTAACTTTAAGACAGGACAATCATATGGTTGGTGTAGAACTATTAGTCGTTCTCGCGTTCATTTTCTTGGGCGCCCGAATTGGTGGTATTGGTATTGGTCTGGCAGGTGGTGCCGGTGTTATTGTGCTTTCTCTAATCTTGGGCATGCCAACAAGCCAAAGCTATATCCCAATTGACGTAATCCTTATTATCATGTCTGTTATCACTGCGATCGCTGCTATGCAGGTTGCCGGTGGTATGGATTGGCTGGTTGAACTAGCCGAAAACTTCCTGCGTAAGAACCCGAAACGTATTACGTTTTACGCGCCTATCGTGACATACCTGATGACTCTAATGGCAGGTACTGGTCACACGGCATTCTCAACGCTTCCAGTTATCGCTGAAGTAGCCAAAGAGCAAGGTATCCGACCTTCACGTCCGCTATCTATCGCTGTTGTTGCTTCTCAAATCGCGATCACCGCATCGCCTATCTCTGCAGCGGTTGTCTTCTTCTCTGGCATTCTTGAACCGCTCGGAGTGGGCTACCTAACCCTACTAGCAATCTGTATTCCAACGACCTTCATTGCATGTATGGTTGGTGCATTCGTTGCGAACTTCCTAGGCTGTGAGCTAAAAGACGATCCTGTTTACCAGGAGCGCCTAGAAAAAGGCCTAATCAAGCTTCAGGGTTCAACTAAGCGTGAGATCCCTGCAACAGCGAAGAAAGCGACCTTTATCTTCCTAGCTGCTATCTTGATCGTTGTTGCTTATGCAGCGGCTATCTCTGGCTCTGTTGGCCTGATTGAGAACCCGGCACTGGGTCGTAACGAAGCTATCATGACCTTCATGCTGGCAGCTGCGGCGGCTATCGTATTCACTACCGGTATTGATGCTGCGAAAATCCCAGCCGCTCCAACATTCCGCTCAGGTATGACTGCGTGTGTGTGTGTACTAGGTGTAGCATGGCTTGGTTCTACGTTCGTTAACGGTCACGTTGACGGCATCAAAGAAATCGCTGGTTCACTACTGAGCGACTACCCATGGATGCTGGCAATGGTATTGTTCTTTGCTTCTATGCTGCTGTACTCACAGGGCGCAACCACTACCGCTCTGATGCCTGCGGCATTGGCTATCGGTGTTGCACCGCTAACAGCAATTGCTTCTTTCGCAGCAGTAAGTGCGCTGTTCGTACTACCAACTTACCCAACGCTACTTGCAGCGGTTGAGATGGATGACACAGGTTCAACCCGTATCGGTAACCTAGTCTTCAACCACCCATTCTTCATTCCAGGTGTGGTAACTATCAGTACTTCTGTAGCCCTTGGCTTCGTAGTCGGTGGCATCATCCTGTAATTCAGGATATTTGCTTCCTATTAAGGTCGCCTTCGGGCGGCCTTTTTTTATGGGGGCTAGATCAGTATGAGGCTTGAGAGTAAGTGAGCACTAACAGATGACAAGTCCTGCATTACTTAATGTAATGCAACTTTTTGGCACACGGAATTATCCCGACATATATAGTCAGGAGAAGTCATTGAAAATATGAGATGCAAAGCTTGGTTCAGGATTTGAACCGAAAAGAAAGGTTACAATAGGTATTTAATGTCTCCGCCCCATCCTAGGGCGAAGACAGAGAACAAATACGGATTCCCGACGTATTTGCTCATTCCGGTGGTGACGTCAATCCCAACATCCCAACCGGATTCATGTCTCTTCTTGCTACAGAGCAGACCAAGACAGGAAAGTCTGCCTTCTAATAATAGTCATTGAGGCGACTTGGTAATAGAGGTAAAAGCGTTATGCAGCGATGCAAAAATGGTATGAAGTTAGATGACCTGCGCACCCTGATTGCGATTGCCCAACATGGAAGTTTCAGAGCAGCCGCCAGAGCATTAGATATTCCACCCACCACCCTTAGCCGGAGGCTGCAGCGGTTGGAAGATACCCTCGGTAGCCAGCTGGTGATCCGGGATAGCCGTAATGTTTCCCTGACTCCGCTAGGTAGGAACTATTTCGAACGTTGTCAGCCATTGCTGACCCAACTGGAAACAGCAACCGCTGAGCTACACGACAGCAGCCACAGCGAACCACGGGGAGCATTGCGAATTTCTGCCCCGGTTGGCCTACTGACTTACCGGTTAATGCCGTTGTTTAATCAGTTTCTAGCGCTATACCCAGAGATCAGCCTGTCGTTGACTCACCTGTCCAACCAGCACCATGACTACAGCCCCGAGCAGTATGACGTGGTCTTTCGTGTTGGCCAGCAGCCTGACTCCAGCTTTGCCGCTGCCAATATCGGTGCATCTCAGCGGGTATTGGTTGCTAGTCCTGACTACCTCACAGGCCATGGCTCGCCCATTCATCCCGACGAAATCAACGAACATGCCCGCCTGGCCAGTGTTCCTGAATTTGAGTGGGCACTAACTAACAAAATGGATAGCCAAGAGACTATCTGGATTAACTCACCGGTAAAAATGGCCATTGCTGATCTCAATAGCATCAAGCAGGCCGCCATCGAAGGATTGGGGATCGCCTGTCTGCCGAATTATGTGGTGGCTGATGCTCTTGCCACCGGTCAGCTCTCGGCCATGATGGACTGCTGGTACTCACCGCCACGACCAATATATATGCTCTACCAACGTTTAGGGTACGTGCCTGCCCATATCCAGATCTTCACTGATTTCATGCGTAATGCGCTCGACAATGGCAACCAAACAATAAAAGCTAAGTGAAACCAAACACTGATTAACTCGGTCTGACAGAGTATAGTTATACCAATTGCACTAAATATTTAATGTAATTGGTATTAGTCAATGGCGCACGGTTTTGCTGCGCCATACTTGCTGTCCTTTCCCTGCCAACCTGTTCTGGCGGGGCAACTCATAGACGAGCCAGATTCATGACATTATTAAAACGCATTCAGTGCGCAGCAGGACAAAGACTTTCCCTGTTCGCCATACTCAGCCTGCTGGTGATCAGCCTTCCCGCCTCCGCTTTGAAGCTACCGGGATTTGATAGCTCTCCCAACAGCTTCGTAGCGGTCGATGAAGCTTTCAGTTTTAACTTCACCCAGCAGGACGATCAGGTCTACCTCGACTGGCAGATCAAGCCCGGCTATTACCTCTACCAACACCAACTCTCGGTCAGTTCGGAATCTGCGACCCTAGGCAAGGTAGACATTCCTGTCGGTAAACCCTACCAAGACGAGTTCTTCGGTCAGGTCAATATCTATACCGAACCACTAACCCTAAGCGTTCCCATACACCAAGCCAGCAACAGCGACATGCTGACAGTACGCTACCAGGGCTGCGCCGAGGCCGGTTTCTGCTACCCACCGGAAATCCGTCAAGTCCCACTCAGTGTGGTTATGGCTGCCGCCAATGCCGCGCCATCTGCGACAGACAGCCAACCACTGCAGCCAATAGAGGATAAAAGCAATGTGAGTGCACACTCACAATCCATACCGGCACCCAATGTTCCTGCCTCTAAACAAGACAAACTGGCGAGTGAGCTGGCCGATCAGTGGTGGACCCCACTGGTCTTCCTCGTGCTGGGGATCGGCCTCGCCTTCACCCCTTGTGTGCTACCGATGTATCCTATCCTGAGCGGTATTGTGCTGGGCAACGGTCAACTCAGCCATGGCCGCGCTTTCCGTCTTGCCTTTATCTATGTACAGGGAATGGCCCTGACCTATACCCTACTCGGTTTAGTCGTCGCTTCCGCCGGGATGCAGTTCCAGGCAGCCCTTCAGCACCCTTATATTCTCATCGGCCTGAGTGTCCTATTTATCGCGTTGGCATTGTCGATGTTCGGGGCCTATACCCTGCAATTGCCAAGTGGCTTCCAGACCTGGCTCAGTGGCCTGAGTAACAAACAACAGGGCGGGAGCAGTGGTGGGGTGTTTGCCATGGGGGCGATATCCGGGCTGGTTTGCTCACCGTGTACCACAGCCCCCTTGTCCGGAGCGCTGATCTATGTCGCCCAAAGCGGTGACTTACTGACCGGTGCCGTAGCACTCTACGCGTTGGCAATCGGAATGGGGATCCCGCTGATTTTAGCGGCTATGTTCGGCAATAAACTGCTACCCAAAGCGGGAAACTGGATGAACCACGTCAAAGCTATGTTCGGCTTCGTCCTGTTGGCCGTGCCGCTGTTCTTGCTTGAGCGCATCTTGCCTGTATATCTGATGCCTTACCTGTGGTCACTGCTCGGTATTGCTGCCTTTGGTTGGCTTTACCATGTCAAAAATACCCTTACGGTGTCATGGCGTAGCAGTACCTTGGCCGTGGTGGCAATTGTCGGACTGTTTATCTCGGTTCAACCACTCTATCCGCTGTTGACCGGCTCCACCGCCCAACACGCTACCGAGCAAGCAATCAGTGTCGAGTTCAAGCGCGTCAGAAGTATCGATGATCTGACTCTAGCTCTAGAGGAAGCCAAGGCACTGCAATTGCCAGTGATGCTGGATTTCTACGCCGACTGGTGCGTGGCCTGCAAGGAGTTCGAAAAATATACCTTCCACGATCCAGCTGTCGCCAAGCAACTCGGCAACTTCGTTCTGTTGCAGGCTGATGTTACCCAAAGTTCACCGGCCGATATCGAGCTCTTACAGTCAATGGACGTACTCGGCCTACCAACTTTGGATTTCTGGGATCGTAGTGGCAACCGGATGGAAGGAGCCCGCCTGACCGGCTTTATGAAAGCCGAGCCATTCCTTGCCCATTTGGCTAACCACCAACTGACCCGCTAAGCATTCTCTGAATGCAGCTCTGCGCGCGACCAAACCTGGTTCGCGCGCTATGCCTCCTTCCTTGCTGGCCTTTTACTTCGCTATTTCTCACTGTTTTGATACTTTTTGATCGCGCTATTACGCAGCAGATCGCACAATAGAAACACACAGGTCTGATCCAGTTCAGATCTTGAGTGTTAACAAATTGATCTAGTATTAAGGCAGTGATAGCGTTATTAAAAACAACAATATGTGATTGCCATGGACGCTCAGTACACAATAGTGATTGCCGATGACCACCCGCTGTTCCGTAATGCACTGTTTCAATCCGTGCATATGGCAATCAGCGGAGCGAATTTGCTTGAAGCCGATTCGCTAGATAGCCTACTCACCCTGCTCGACAAAGAAGACGATGTCGATCTACTCCTGCTCGATCTGAAAATGCCTGGGGCCAACGGCATGTCCGGGTTAATTCAGCTCCGCAGGCAATACCCCGATCTACCGATCGTCGTCATTTCCGCCAGCGAAGAAGACAGCGTGATCCGCCAAGTACGCAGCCACGGGGCGTTTGGTTTTATTCCCAAGTCCAGCGATATGCGGGCGCTGATCAGCTCGCTCAACCAGGTACTTGACGGCGAGCCGGTGTACCCGGAAGGGTTGGGGGAAGGCAGTGATGAGATCACAGAGTTAACCGATAAGATTGCCGCTCTCACCCCCCAGCAATACAAGGTCTTGGGTATGCTGTCAGACGGCCTGCTCAACAAGCAGATTGCCTACGAGCTCAATGTCTCAGAGGCAACTATCAAGGCGCATATGACCGCTATTTTCCGCAAGCTGGAGGTCAAGAACCGTACCCAGGCGGTCATCCTGCTCCAGCAGATGGATATCAACCCGTAATTTTTTATTTTCCCGTTAGACTTTCGGCTAACGTAACATTTTCACAACATCCTCAATTTCCACCCGACTTCACAAAATCGCTGCTAAGCCAGCGATTTTGTCGATTATTCCTCGACTAAAGTTGCACTGTTTCCTTAACCATTCATTGCTATTGTCATTGCGTAACATTTTATTAACGCGATTTATGACAACGTGAAAGGAGATAACAATGGCGTTTGAATCCAAGGAAATGGCGCAAGCCTACTGGAAAGAGAACCTCGCAACGATGGGTTCCTTATTAGCCATCTGGTTTGCGGTGTCTTATGGCGCAGGCATCCTATTTGTAGAAGCACTAAATACGTTTCAGTTAGGTGGCTTTAAGCTAGGGTTTTGGTTCGCTCAACAAGGGTCGATATACACCTTTGTCGCCTTAATCTTTGTTTACGTTGCGCGCATGAATGCGCTCGACAAAAAATATAACGTACAGGAAGACTAGAGGTTTAGAGCATGGAAATTCAAACGTGGACGTTTATTCTCGTCGGTATCACATTCGCACTGTATATCGGCATCGCTATCTGGGCTCGAGCTGGGTCAACCAGTGAATTCTATGTCGCCGGTGGTGGTGTTCACCCGGTCGCCAATGGTATGGCGACAGCCGCAGACTGGATGTCAGCTGCATCATTTATCTCTATGGCAGGTATCATCTCATTCGTGGGTTATGACGGTGCGGTTTACCTGATGGGGTGGACCGGGGGCTATGTATTACTTGCGCTCTGTCTAGCACCTTACCTACGTAAGTTCGGTCAGTTTACCGTGCCTGATTTTATCGGTGAGCGTTACTATTCCAAAACCGCACGTATGGTCGCGGTATTCTGTGCCATCTTCGTCTCATTCACCTATGTTGCCGGTCAGATGCGTGGGGTAGGCGTCGTTTTCTCACGTTTCTTGGAAGTCGATATTAATCTCGGTATCATCATTGGTATGGGTATTGTGTTCTTCTACGCAGTGCTTGGTGGCATGAAAGGCATCACTTATACGCAGGTTGCTCAGTTCTGTGTCCTCATCTTCGCCTTCCTTGTTCCAGCGATCTTCACTTCTATCATGATGACAGGTAACCCGCTGCCACAAATTGGTATGGGTTCGACTATCTCAGGCACTGACGTTTACCTGTTAGATAAATTGGACGGGTTAACCGAAGAGCTCGGGTTTACCGCCTATACCGAAGGTAACAAGAGCATGGTGGATGTCTTCTTCATCTGTGCAGCTCTAATGGTCGGTACTGCGGGCCTGCCACACGTCATCATTCGTTTCTTCACGGTACCAAAAGTACGTGATGCGCGTATCTCCGCCGGTTGGGCACTACTGTTCATCTCATTGCTATACACAACAGCACCAGGCGTTGCAGCATTCGCTCGTGTAAACATGATCGAAACGATTAACGGCCCAGACATGCAAGGTGTCGCAGCAGCTGACGCCCCAAGCTGGTACAAAAACTGGGAAAGCACAGGTCTTGTCGGTTGGGAAGATAAGAATGGTGATGGCAAAATGTTCTACTCGGGCGATGAGCGCAACGAGATGAAGATTAACCGTGACATCATTGTACTGGCGTCTCCTGAGCTTGCAAAACTACCAAACTGGGTGGTAGCACTACTGGCCGCTGGTGGCCTCGCAGCCGCACTATCAACAGCCGCTGGTCTACTATTGGTAATCTCAACGTCGATCTCACATGACTTGTTGAAGAAAGGCTTCAGACCAAACATGACTGACAAGCAGGAGCTATTGGCCGCTCGTCTGGCAGCCATGGTCGCGATTGTTGGTGCTGGTTACTTAGGTATTAACCCACCGGGCTTCGTAGCACAGGTCGTCGCGTTTGCCTTCGGCCTAGCCGCAGCATCCTTCTTCCCAGCGATTATCCTAGGTATTTTCTACAAAAAGATGAACAAGGAAGGCGCGATTGCAGGTATGTTGACAGGTATTGCCTTTACAGCAACTTACATCATCTACTTCAAGTTCATTAACCCAGCAGCAAGCACACCTGAAAACTGGTGGTTTGGTATCAGCCCAGAAGGCATAGGTACACTCGGTATGTGTCTAAACTTCGTGGTATCGATTGTCGTAAACAAGTTCACGGCTGAAGTACCAAAAGATGTACAAGACATGGTTGAATCCATCCGTTATCCGAAAGGTGCGGGTGAAGCCCACGACCACTAACAGAGCCTCATCACTAAACTAAGAAACGGAGCCTATCAGGCTCCGTTTCTATTGGGCTAACCGCCCTTTACTCTAGGATCTCATTTACTCAGCTGCTCGCGATCACCTTCTGATGCTGGTTGAGCAACGCCCTCAGCTTAAGTGGCTTGACCGGCTTGCTGATAAAACTGAAGCCATGCCCTTCAATCATCTTCTTGGTCTCTTCCGTTCTGTCGGCACTGATCACCGCACCACGAAAGCACTTGCCGAGTTTCAGGGTGCATTGTTGCAACACCTGCAACCCAGTTTCACCATTGGTAAGGTGGTAATCACTCAAGATAAAATCAGGCTGCCAGCCATCGTCGAGCTGCTTCATCGCTGCGGTGACCGTTTCAGCTAACCGAGTTTCACACCCCCAGCGAGTCAGCAAGGTCTCCATTCCCAGCAAGATATCGGGCTCGTTATCGACACACAGCACTTTCAGATTAGCCAGTGGAGCTGGCGGCTTGTCAGCAGACGCCGGTTTCTCAGCCGTCTCCAGTAAAATGCCCCGCCGCACTCCAAAGGCAAATACCGTACCTTTGCCCGGCCAGGAGCGTAGTGACAGGGAATGATCCAGTACTCTACTGATCCCCCGTGCAATCGCCAGTCCCAAACCGAGACCATGATCGACACCGCTGCGTTCAATACGAGTGAACTCGTCGAAAATATGGGCCTGCTTCTCCTCGGGGATCCCGGGGCCGTTATCCCACACCTCAATCTGTAACTCACTGCCACGACGACGCACACCCAGTACCACCTTGCCCTGTGGGTTGTAGCGAAAGGCATTGGTCAGGAAGTTTTGTAATGCCCGGCGCAACAATTTGGGATCAGACTTTATCACCGCTTGGCAAGGTACCACTTCAAAGGTAATACCCTGCTGTCGGGCCAAGGCACCGAACTCGGCACCTAAGGTATCGAGTACCTCGCTGATCCGGAATGCATGGACATTGATCTGCAGCTTGCCAGATTCAAGCCGTGATACATCCAATAAATCACCGATCAAATCTTCCGCTGCCCCCAACGCACTTTCTATATGACGGGCCAATTTGGCGGTTTCGGCCTCTTTGGCCTCTTTGGCCACTTCTGCCAGCGATGACGAAAACAGCCGCGCAGCATTGAGCGGCTGCATCAAGTCATGGCTGACAGCCGCCAAGAAACGCCCTTTTGAATGAGCCTGTAATTCGGCTTGCTGGGTGGCAGTGACCAACTGGCGGTTGAGGCGCTCCAGCTCGCTGGTCCGTTGCCGGACCCGCTCTTCCAAGGTTTCATTCGCTTCTTTCAGTGCCTGTTCGGCATTACGAAATTCGGTGATATCGGTAAAACTCATCACAAACCCACCGCCAGGCATCGGGTTGCCCTGCACTTCTATCACCTGGCCGTCAGGACGGATCCGCGAGGAGGTATGTGCCGTCCCCCGCTGTAGATGCTCAACTCGCTTGGCGACATGACTCTCAGGATCACCCGGGCCACATAGCCCCAGCTCGGCGTTATGACGGATCACATCGGCAATCGGCCTGCCGACCTGGATCAGGCCGGGCGGAAAGATGAACATTTCGGTGTAGCGCTGGTTCCAGGCCACCAGCCGCAATTGTTTATCGACCACCGCAATGCCCTGACTGATATGCTCGATCGCTCCCTGCAACAAGCCGCGGCTGAAATCAAACAACTCCGACGCCTCATCGACAATCGTGGCCACTTCTTCCAGCTGCATCTTGCGTCCTTGCAAGGCTGACGTCAGTACCAGACGAGCAGAAGACGCCCCGAATACCCCGGCTAGCACCCGCTCGGTATGACGGATCAGCGTAGAGGGAGCCTGTTGCTGAGGTAGTAGGGATTCATGCCGCTGCTCGCCAAACTGACGGAAAGCATGGCGGATCCGCTTGCGGCCAACAAACCGTGCCGCCAGCATTTCCAGCTCGGCCACTGTCACCCTCGTCTGATACAAACTGCTATCTCCACTTTCCGGTAACGGGGCACCAACAAATGACGCAGCCTGAAGGCGCTCTGTTAGGGTGGAACGTGTCAGTAAGGACACACTGGCATAAAGACCAATGTTGACCAATAAACTCAGTAACATCCCCCAGTCGACACTGGATAGCTTGCTAAGCAGCGGCCAGTTAGGCGGGGTAAGCAACCACAGCAACACATTGGTCTGAGCCGTACCTGCCAGCATATTGGTTTGTCCCATCATGGTGACACCCCACACCGCGATCCCGCCCAGCAAACCAGCATAGACACCATTGCGGTTGCCTTCCCGCCAGTAGATCCCGCCTAATAAGGCGGGGGCAAACTGGGCAATTGCCGCGAATGACAACAAGCCGATCGCAGAGAGCGATGGGATTTCACCAAGTGCTTGATAGAACCCCCACGATGCCAGCAACAGAAGTAAAATCAAACCACGGCGTATATTCAGCAACATCCCCGAAAAAGCATGATAGTTACGACCTGAAATACGCAAACGCCGCAGCAACATCGGTAACACCAAATCATTAGAGACCATGATGGCCAGCGCAATGGTCGACACAATCACCATCCCGCTTGCCGCCGAGGTACCGCCAAGGAAAGCCAACAGAGCAATACCTTCCGCACCATGCAAAAGCGGCAAATTAATCACGTAGGTATCGGCGGTAATATGGGGAAGCCACACCTGACCGGCCAGCGCCAGCGGGATAACAAATATCCCCATCAACACCAGATAGCCCGGGAACACCCAGCGGGCCCGATGCAGATCTTGCGCCCGTTCATTTTCAACCACCGTAGTATGGAATTGGCGCGGCAGACAGATGATCGCCGCCATGGTAAACAGGGTATGGATCAGCAGGCTGCCAATATGTGGAGTGGCGGGTTGGAGCAATTCGCGACTGGCCGCTTGCAAGTCAGGAACATCGAACAGCATGGCCACAGCGAACACACCAACCACCAAAAACGCCACCAGCTTGATGATCGACTCGAATGCCACTGCCATCATCATACCGCGATGATGCTCAGTACTGTCGATATGGCGGGTACCGAACAACACGGTAAAGATAGCCAGCGCCAACGTCACTACCCAGGCGGTATCGGTGGAACTCTTCCCGCCGAGACTCGCCATATCTTGGCCCAACCCCGGCGCGACCAGCTCCAGCCCCATGGTGATCCCACGTAGTTGAAGGGCGATATACGGCAAAATCCCGACCACAGCAATCAAGGTAACCAATACCGCTAGTCCCTGTGATTTGCCATAACGGGCAGCAATAAAGTCAGCAATAGAAGTGATGTGTTCGCGTTTAGCGATCAAAATCAGTCTGGCCAGTACCCGCCAGCAAAACGTAAACACCAAGATCGGGGCAATATAGATAGGAAGAAAGGACCAGATATTCTGGCTGGCTTGACCCACAGTGCCGTAGAAGGTCCAAGAGGTGCAGTACACGGCAATCGACAGGCAATATATCCATGGCCGCCAGCGTGCCATCCACTGTTTTTTTCGGTCTCCATACCAGGCTATCCAGAATAACAGCCCTAGGTAGGCCAATGTGACCGGCACGACAATCCATCCCTGTGCCATGTGTTATCTCCAACTGACTGATTATACCCAAATGATTTGAATATATTGTGAGCACCAGTGTAACCAAACCACTGGCACTCACCAATCAGCAGGATCACAGTTCTTCGCTGTAGCGTGCTACAACCAAGACCGTGGTCATGTTATTTGTTATCAGCTACCTCTTCCTGTTGAGCAAACTGACGGCGGGCCTTTGGCTCAACCTTCATCAGCAGCGCCGGGATCCCCATCGCCGCCATCAACCAAAATATATTGGCGCCCCACAGACCATACAGCCAACCGCTCAAGGCGGTCATAAGAGCCATGAAAGCCCCCATTGGCAAGGCATTATAAAGTGCCTGCAAAGCGACCATCTGGTTGCTCTGGGCCTTTTGGATATAACGGATGGTCGCTAGGTGGCAAGCCGCGAACGTCACACCATGCAAGGCTTGGGAAGCAACCAGCAAAGGTAGCTCGGTCATGCTGGCGGTGATCCCCCAGCGGATCATGACACCGACCGCAGCCAGACGGAACATCCCCATCACTGACCACCCAGCAAACAGGCGCTTACTCAGGGCGAACACCGCCACTTCCGCCACCACCGAGAAGCTCCACAGGTAACCAATCACATCTTCGCTGTAGCCGACGTCCTTCCAGTAAATCGCACTGAAACTGTAATAAGCTGCATGGCTCCCCTGTAGCAGGGCGATAATAGTCAAAAAGCGGACCACTTCCGAATCGCGCATTAACTGCATAAGCGCTGGGCGAGGCTGATCATAGCTGCCCGGCTCGGATACCGGCAAAATGGTTGGCTGACGCATCGCCAGCAACAGTGCACCGACCAAACCAGCCGCCGCCACCCAGGGGATCACATCCGGGCTATATCTGGCCGCCAGCAAACCCACCACCGTCGAACCGGCAATAAAAGCAATCGAGCCCCACAGGCGAGTTCGACCATAATCGAGAAGCCCTTCCTTGGCATAGTGGTTAGCCACCGCATCGGACAACGGCACAATCGGCCCAACCATCATATTATAAATTACCGTCATGATAGTTAGTGCCCACAAACTTCCACCGCAATAGATATAGGCGATACAGCTAATCAACGCCGCTAAAGCGAAACCACGCAGGGCTGGGATGAGATGCTCAACTTTGTGAATGCGGGGGGTGATAAACAAATTGGCCAGACAACGGACACCAAAACCTAAGCCCAGCAACAAGCCGATATTGGAAGCACTGACACCCAAATGCGCTAACCACAACGCCCAGAACGGAAGATAAACACCATAATTAAAGAAAAAACCCAGCAGGTACTGCGAGGTCCAACCGTAAGGGCTACTACGAAACATGCCTTGTCCTATCGTACTGAAAAAACCAGGCGCTATTATGCCCCCAATGGAACATAGCCCCAATGAAATTATCGGCCCTTTTTCCTTCCCCTATTTCCCATCCCATCCGACCAACATTCCCTCCCCCCTTAAGCAGAGTCACGGATCAACGATTGTAGACTAAAGTCGTCTGGAGCTTTTGCGCCATCAGGCAGACACTGCATACAGTGCCAATCGATCCGGAGAGCCGCTATGTCCAACAGCTTTGATACCTCCCTTCCCCCCTTTGACCGCCTCAGTGGCGAGCAACAGCGACGTTTGGTCGACTCTCTGGATGTCGCCTATTACCGCCATGGGGATGTCCTGATCGAAGCCGGCAAGTCTTGCGAGCAACTGCACATCATTATCAAAGGCAGTGTCGAGGAAAGTGCCGCCAATAGCAGTGAGATCTATGCCTATTACACCAGCGACGATCTGTTCGATGTCAGATCACAGCTCGAACCTACCTGCCGGCACTGCTACACCGCGCTGGAAGACACCCTGTGCTACCTGGTTCCCAAGCCGCTTTTTCTTGACCTCTACCATAGCAATAGCCAGTTTGCGGCTTACTTCGACTCCAGCCTGGCTCGCCGTCAGCAGTTGTTGGAAGAAGCCCAGCGCCAGCAGAACCTCGCAGAGTTCATTCTCACCCGGGTCGATGACAGCAATATCCAACCCTGCCAAATCCTGCCCCGGAGCTGTGATTTGCACGCGGCTACCGTGAAATTGCAGCAGCAAGGCATGGATGCGGCCTTGGTCGAGGCCAGTGACAACCAGCCCTATGGCATTATTACCCGTACCAACCTGCTCCATGCGGTGATGCTCGATAACCTGCCCGCTTCAACGCCAGTCGGCGAGGTCGCCACCAGTCCGGTGATCAGCGTCAGCAAGGGGGACTACCTGTTCAATGCCATGTTGTCGATGACCCGTCACAAGGTCAAACGGGTGTCGGTCACCGACGGTACGCAGCTAGTCGGAATGCTGGATCTTACCCAAGTGCTGAGCCTATTCTCCACCCATTCCCATGTGCTGACCCTGCGTATTGCCCGCGCCACCACGGTTGAAGAATTATCACTGGCCGCCAGCAGCCAATCCCGGCTAGTGGCGACGCTGTTCAACAACGGTATCCACACCCGCTTCGTGATGGAACTCATCGCAGCAGTCAATGAACAAATTATCGAGAAAGCCTTCCGCTTGATTGTCCCCCAAGCGATGCAGAACCACTGCTGCTTCGTGGTGATGGGATCGGAGGGCCGCGGCGAACAAATTCTCAAGACCGATCAGGACAACGCCCTGATCATTGAAGACGGTGTCGACTGGCCGGGACTGAGCGAGACCATGGAAGCCCTAACTCACACCCTGCACCAGCTGGGTTATCCACTGTGCCCGGGTAAAGTTATGGTTAATAACCCTAAATGGGTCAAGCACCAAAGTGAGTGGTTACATACCCTGAAAGACTTCGCTCGCAAGGGGACAGAAAATGAAATGATGGATCTGGCGATCCTCACCGACAGTCATGCGGTAGCAGGAAACCCCGAACTGCTCGCCCCTATCAAACAACAGCTCCACCAACAAATGGCCGAGCAGGAATTATTATTAACTACCTTTACCCGGCCAGCCCTGCGCTTTAGCGTTCCCTTGTCATTGTTCGGAAAATTGAAAGCTGGCAAGGACGGTCTTGATATCAAGCGCGGAGGAGTATTCCCCATCGTTCATGGTGTACGGGCACTGGCTCTGGAACACGGGATCGAGGACAACAACACCTTTACCCGCCTAGAACAATTGGCCCTGCGCAAAGTACTGGAATCCGATACCGCGTCCAACCTCAGCGAAGCGCTGAAACTGTTCATTAAATTGCGGCTGCGCCAACAGTTGGATCTCCCGGCCGGCGGTTTGCAGCAACACCTCAATGTCGAACGGCTCAGCCGCACCGACCGCGATCTGCTGCGCCACAGTTTACACGTGGTGAAAAAATTCAAGGAATGGCTCGGGTATCACTACCAGATCCGTGATTAAGGCCAGCCAAGGAGCAACCCGATGATCAATACCCTAAAACGCTGGTGGTACCGCCATAAATTCAGGGACAGCGAGTTTCACGACTTGTTCTCCCGCTACCGAGGTACGGAGCTAGTATCGCTCGACTGCGAGACCACCAGTCTAGATCCGCACAGTGCCGAGCTGGTCACCATTGCCGCTACCCGTATCCAGGACAACCGCATCCTGACCAGCCAATCGATCCACCTGACATTGCGCGCACCAGCCAGTCTCGATGCCGGCTCGGTCGCTATCCACCGTATCCGTCACCAAGATCTCAACCAAGGGTTGGAGGAAATTCAGGCGCTGGAAAAACTACTGGCCTTCATCGGTAACCGACCATTGGTCGGTTACCACATCCGCTATGACAAAACGATCCTCGATCGTTATTTTCGTCGCCACTACGGCTTTCCGCTGCCGAACCAAACTGTTGAGGTCAGCCATCTCTACCACGAGCAGCTTGAACGCCAGCTGCCCAATGCCTATTTCGATCTCAGCCTCGAAGCGATCAGCCGCCACCTCGATCTTCCAGTACCACCGCGCCATGATGCCCTGCAAGATGCCATTGCCGCAGCGATGATCTACGTTCGGCTAAAGCATGGCGATCTGCCTCACCCGGTTGCTCGCTAGATACCAAAAAAAACAGAAGAAAATAGATTATTCAAAACCTTACACCCTTTCACGATTGCGTTTTATTAACGATAAAGCGCAAATTTTTGACTGTAACAGCACTGCAAAACCGGCTATTTGCCCGCATATCCCCCACTCTCATCCTAAAGTCTAATTGAGACCAGCTGCGATCTGTCGGAAGTTAGTACTACGCAAGCAAAATAAACCTGCATACAGAATAGTCCGGTCCAGTAAGGACAAAAACGGAACATCAAGGAGAATAGGATGAGCGAAGTTCACGTGTATCCAGTAAATCAGGACATTGCCGCTAACGCACACATTACTGATGAGCAATACCGCGAGATGTATCAGCAATCAGTCATTAATCCTGAGGGATTCTGGCGTGAGCACGGCCAGATTGTCGATTGGATCACCCCTTTTTCCAAAGTAAAGAGCACATCTTTCGATACTGGCCATGTCAGCATTAACTGGTTTGAAGACGGTGAACTTAATGTCTCAGCAAACTGCCTTGACCGTCACCTTGCAACACGAGGCGATCAACCTGCGATTATTTGGGAAGGCGACGACCCAACTGACGATGCCACACTGACCTACAACGAGCTTCATGAAGAGGTCTGTAAATTTGCCAATGCACTAAAGAGCCAAGGGATACGTAAAGGTGATGTTGTTTGCCTGTACATGCCAATGGTTGCTGAAGCTGCAGTCGCCATGCTGGCCTGTACCCGCATCGGTGCCGTTCACACCATCGTCTTCGGTGGCTTCTCTCCGGAGGCACTGGCAGGTCGTATTATTGACTCTAACGCCAAAGTGGTTGTCACCGCGGACGAAGGCGTGCGTGCTGGTCGCTCAGTACCTTTGAAAAAGAACGTGGATGATGCCCTTGCAAACCCTGCCGTCACCTGCGTTGAAAAGGTTCTGGTACTAAAACGTACCGGTGGCAATGTTGAATGGGACAGTGAACGTGATGTCTGGTGGCACGATGCGACCGCTGTTGCTTCAAGCCGTTGTGAACCAGAAGCGATGAATGCAGAAGATCCTCTGTTTATCCTCTATACCTCAGGCTCAACAGGAAAACCTAAAGGTGTGCTGCATACTACAGGTGGTTATTTAGTCTATGCGACCATGACATTCAAACATGTTTTTGACTACCAAGAAGGTGAGGTGTACTGGTGTACCGCCGATGTTGGCTGGATCACAGGCCACAGCTACTTAGTTTATGGACCACTAGCAAACGGTGCCACTACCCTGTTATTTGAAGGTGTACCAAATTACCCATCAACCAGCCGCATGAGCGAAGTAGTTGATAAGCACCAAGTTAACATCCTTTACACCGCGCCAACCGCCATCCGCGCTTTAATGGCGAAAGGTGATGAGGCAGTAGCTGGTACAAGCCGTAGCTCATTGCGCGTCATGGGCTCAGTCGGTGAGCCAATTAACCCAGAAGCATGGGAATGGTATCACCGCACCATTGGCGACAGCCGCTGTCCAATCGTGGATACTTGGTGGCAAACAGAAACTGGCGGTATTTTAATCACCCCACTTCCTGGCGCGACAGCCTTGAAACCCGGCTCTGCCACTCGTCCATTCTTTGGCGTACAACCAGCTATCGTTGATAACATGGGGAATATTCTAGACGGCGCAACAGAAGGCAACTTGGTGATGGTCGACTCCTGGCCGGGGCAGATGCGTACCCTATGGGGCGATCACGAGCGCTTCGAGCAAACTTATTTCTCCACCTTCAAAGGCATGTACTTTACCGGTGACGGCGCCCGCCGCGATGAAGATGGCTATTACTGGATCACTGGCCGTGTCGATGACGTACTGAACATTTCCGGCCACCGTATGGGGACAGCCGAGATTGAATCCGCTCTCGTCGCATTCGATAAAATTGCTGAAGCCGCTATCGTAGGTGTACCTCACGATATTAAAGGTCAGGCTATCTATGCGTATATCACGCTCAATGACGGCGAGATCCCAAGTGCCGAACTGCACAAAGAAGTAAAAAATTGGGTACGTAAAGAAATCGGCCCGATTGCGACACCAGACTTCTTGCACTGGACAGAGGCTCTACCGAAAACCCGCTCAGGCAAAATCATGCGCCGTATCCTACGTAAGATAGCCACCGGTGATACTGCAACACTGGGTGATACCTCAACCCTCGCCGATCCAAGTGTGGTTGAGAAGCTGATCGCAGAAAAACAAAAAGTACTATAAGCCCTCATGGGTCGATAACAAGCCGCCAAGCCTTGCTTGCGCGGCTTTTTTGATCCAATGCTAAAAGTTACAATTTCACCGCCACAGACTATTGTCTCTAGCTGGCAGGTCACGCATAGTGCTAGCTAGCAAATCTTCCATTCTCAACTCCCGATCGCCAAACAGCGCACACGTGTACCAAGAAAGTGTGGTGATTAGACCAGTATTTTGCTGCGATTTGCTGCGAATTCTCTATAATTGCACATCAAGCATGTTTTGGCAGACAACAACGGAACACAGGGAAGCAACTTTTTAGCTTTTTTCACGTTGCTAGAGTAAAACCTCAAATACAAGTGATATAACGTCAAGATGTCGACCGTTCAACGAATTTTACTGATCAATGGCCCGAACCTGAACCTACTGGGTTTACGCGAGCCGGGACATTATGGCCAGCAGTCTCTGGCCCAGATAGTGACGCACTTAACTGCCAAAGCGACCGAGTTAGGCGTGACGCTAGACCATATCCAATCGAACGCGGAATACGAGATTATCGATGCGATCCACCAAGCCCACGGCACGGTCGATTTCATCTTGATCAATCCTGCTGCTTTTACCCACACCAGTGTCGCTATCCGTGATGCACTCTTGGGGGTCAGCATCCCATTCATTGAAATACATCTGTCTAATGTTCATGCCCGGGAACCATTCCGCCATCACTCCTACCTGTCAGACAAAGCTGTCGGGGTGATCTGTGGCTTGGGCCCAGATGGTTATGAATTCGCCCTGCAAGCTGCGGTACGCCGTCTGCAAGCAGACGCCAACTGAACAAATAAGAGAAAGATAAATGGATATTCGTAAAATCAAGAAACTGATTGAGCTAGTTGAAGAGTCAGGTATTGCTGAGCTGGAAATTTCTGAAGGTGAAGAGTCAGTACGCATCAGTCGTGCCGTTGCACCTATCGCAGCACCAGCACAAATTGTAGCAGCACCAGTAGCAGCACCAGTAGCCGCTCCGGCAGCAGCACCAGTAGCCGAGGCCCCAGCAGCACCAGCAACACCTGCTGGCCATCAGGTTCTGTCGCCAATGGTAGGTAGCTTCTACCGTGCGCCGAGTCCTGATGCGAAACCATTTGTTGAAATCGGCCAGACTGTCAATGCCGGTGATACCCTGTGTATCGTCGAAGCAATGAAGATGATGAACCAGATCGAATCTGATAAAGCCGGTACTGTAGTAGCTATCCTGGCAGAAGACGGCGACGCCGTTGAATTTGACCAGCCGCTAGTTATCATCGAGTAACCGGGGTCTTTTATGCTAGATAAAATTGTTATTGCCAACCGAGGCGAGATTGCGCTGCGTATCCTGCGCGCATGTAAAGAGCTCGGCATCAAGACGGTTGCAGTGCACTCCACTGCCGACCGCGATCTTAAGCACGTATTGCTGGCTGACGAAGCGATCTGTATTGGTCCAGCCAAAAGTACAGAGAGCTACCTGAACATCCCTCGCATCATCAGTGCAGCGGAAATTACCGGCTCGGTGGCTATCCACCCTGGCTACGGTTTTCTGTCTGAAAATGCTGATTTTGCCGAGCAGGTAGAGCGTTCAGGCTTCATTTTCGTTGGACCAAAAGCAGACACCATCCGCCTGATGGGCGACAAAGTGTCAGCGATCACCTCGATGAAAAAAGCCGGTGTTCCTTGTGTTCCTGGCTCTGACGGCCCACTCGATGACGAGGAAGCTAAGAACAAAGCCTTTGCCAAGCGCATCGGCTATCCGGTGATCATCAAGGCATCGGGCGGCGGCGGTGGCCGTGGTATGCGTGTCGTTCGCAGTGAAGCGGATCTGATCGAAGCGATCGCGATGACCCGTGCCGAAGCGAAAGCAGCCTTCAACAACGATATGGTTTACATGGAGAAATTCTTGGAAAACCCACGCCATATCGAAGTACAGGTACTGGCTGACGGTCAGGGTGGTGCTATCCACCTCGGCGAACGTGACTGTTCTATGCAGCGTCGTCACCAGAAAGTGGTTGAAGAAGCACCAGCACCAGGTATCACCGAGGAAATGCGTAAGTACATCGGTGAACGCTGTACCCGTGCTTGTATCGAAATCGGCTATCGCGGTGCAGGTACGTTCGAATTCCTGTACGAGAATGGCGAGTTCTATTTCATCGAAATGAACACCCGTATCCAGGTTGAGCACCCAGTGACTGAAATGGTAACCGGCATCGACCTGATCAAAGAGCAGCTACGCATTGCCGCAGGCCAGCCACTGTCCTTCACCCAGGACGATATCAAGATCAAAGGCCATGCGGTTGAGTGCCGTATCAACGCCGAAGATCCTGTGCGTTTCCTACCTTGCCCAGGTAAGATCGACCGCTTCCATGCACCGGGTGGCATGGGTGTACGTTGGGAGTCGCACATCTACACTGGCTACAGCGTACCGCCTTACTACGATTCAATGATCGGTAAGCTGATCACCTTCGGTGAAAACCGCGACGTGGCCATTGCCCGCATGAAAAATGCCCTGGGCGAGATGATCATCGACGGTATCAAGACCAATGTTCCGCTACAGCAGGAAATCATGGCTGACGAGAACTTCCAGCACGGTGGCGCTAATATCCACTACCTCGAGAAGAAACTCGGTCTCCAGTAAGGTTGACACCTTCAAGTAAAAAGCTGCTTCGGCAGCTTTTTTTATCTCTATCTTATGCAATTTCACTCCCTTCCTAGCGCTCCCTGCTAACTTTTGCCACAATACCCCCCTTAAATTTGTATGAAGAATGAGCGTAACGCCCGCCGTCTATCGCTTCTTTCCCGCACCTCAACCGGAAACAACACCATGAAAACGCTGTCTGCGCGCTATCGCCAGGCCCACAAAGAAGCCAAATGGGCCGTCGGCCTGGCCTTGGCCTACTTCGGCTGGTGGTATTTCTCGGCCTATGCCTTCGCCCCGACCGGCATAGACGAAGCACTGCCGACCCTATACTGGGGATTCCCCCTTTGGTTTTTACTGGCCTGCATTATCGGCCCCATTCTGTTCACCGTGCTTTGTGGCCTGATGGTGAAATATATCTATCGCGACATGTCGCTCGAGATCGAACCGGAGGCCAATGATGAATAGCCAACTGTTGATCCCGCTCGTGCTGTATCTGATGGCCGTATTTGGCCTAGCGATATATACCCGGCGTCATCGTGGTAATGGCAGCGGCTTCCTCAATGAATACCTGGTCGGCAACCGCAGCATGGGCGGATTCGTGCTAGCCATGACCCTGGCTGCCACCTATGCTAGCGCCAGCTCGTTTATCGGCGGACCGGGCGCGGCCTATAAGATGGGTCTCGGCTGGGTATTGCTGGCCATGATCCAGCTACCGGCGGCTTGGCTGACCCTTGGGGTTCTGGGCAAAAAATTTGCCATTGAAGCACGTCGCCACAACGCCCTAACGCTGAACGATATTCTCTACGCCCGCTATAAACATCGCGGCGTCGTTATTTTTGCCTCGTTAGCACTGCTACTGGCCTTCTTCGGTACTATGGTGGTGCAGTTTGTTGGCGGCGCGCGCCTGCTGCAAACCGTGACCGGGCTGTCTTACCAGCACGGATTGATCCTCTTTGCCACCACGGTCGGCCTCTACACAACAATAGGTGGTTTCCGCGCCGTGGTCATGACCGATACCGTCCAGGGGATCATGATGATCATAGGTACAATTGCCCTGTTGATCGGTATTGTCCATGCTGGCGGCAGCATTGGCGAAATGATGGGCGAACTACACCGTATCGACCCAGCACTGGTCACCCCATTCGGCCCGGATAACTTCCTCAGCCAGCCTTTTATGCTCAGTTTCTGGGTGCTAGTGTGTTTCGGGGTCATTGGCCTGCCCCATGCTGCAGTACGCTGCATGTCCTATAAATCCACAGGCTCATTGCACAGAGGCATGGTGATCAGCACAGCCATGGTGGCCTTCCTGATGCTCGGCATGCACTTGGCCGGCGCTCTTGGCCGGGCCATCGTGCCAGATATTGCCAGCCCTGATCAGATCATGCCAACCCTGATGATGACGGTGCTTCCACCAGTGGTCGCAGGCGTATTTCTTGCCGGCCCCATGGCGGCAATTATGTCGACCATCGACTCCCAGCTGATCCAAGCCTCCGCTACACTGCTAAAGGACCTGTACCTCAACTACATCAACCCGAAAGCCGCCCAGGGGCCGGAGGCCGAAAGCCGCCTGCCGAAGCTGTCGCTATGGGTGACAGGTATTTTCTCGCTACTGGTCTTTGTCGCTGCCACCAACCCGCCGGATATGATCATCTGGCTCAACCTGCTGGCCTTTGGCGGCATGCAGGCGGTGTTCCTGTGGCCACTGGTACTTGGTCTGTACTGGAAAAAGGCCTCGGCCACCGGTGCCTTTGCCTCGATGGTCAGCGGACTGGCCTGTTATATCGCCCTGTCGCTACTTAAGCCCGATTTAGGGGGTATCCATGCCATCGTACCAACCTTGGTCATTGGTCTTGTCACCTTCGTCTTGGGGAGCCTTGCTCGGCCGGTTCCACAGCAGACCCTCCAACAGGTTTAAGACCGCCTTCAGATAGCACCTTCGGGTGCTATCTTTTTTTAAACTGTCTAAAAATCATGCTAGACTCCGCATCCTTGAATTTAGCTAACCAAAAAGCGAATTAACCATGCCTTGGATTCAAATCAAACTGAACGCGACGGCTGAGAATGCTGAAGCTATCGGCGACATGCTGATGGAAGAGACGGGCGCTGTCTCGGTTACCTTCCTTGATGCCCAGGACACTCCGGTATTCGAACCCTTGCCGGGTGAAACCCGTCTGTGGGGTGATACGGATGTGATCGGCCTGTACGATGCAGAGACGGACATGAAATTTGTCCTGGAAATGCTGAAAAACAGCCCGCTGATTGCCGATGATTTTGCCCACAAAATCGAGCAGTTGGAAGACAAGGACTGGGAACGTGAATGGATGGATAACTTCCACCCAATGCGCTTTGGCCGCCGCCTGTGGATTTGCCCAAGCTGGCGAGAAGTGCCTGAGCCAGACGCGGTAAACGTGATGCTGGATCCAGGTCTGGCATTCGGTACCGGTACCCACCCAACCACCTCGCTTTGTCTTGAGTGGCTAGACGGTCAGGATCTGGCTGGCAAAACCATCATCGACTTCGGTTGTGGCTCGGGCATCTTGGCAATTGCCGCCCTGAAACTGGGTGCCAAGAAGGTAATCGGTATTGATATCGATCCACAGGCTATCCAAGCTTCCCGTGACAATGCAGAGCGTAATGGCGTGTCCGAAAACCTTGAACTATATCTGCCGCAAGACCAACCGGAAGGTATCTTGGCTGATGTCGTGGTTGCCAACATTTTGGCCGGCCCACTGCGCGAGCTATCGCCAGTTATCAAAAGCCTGGTCAAAGACGGTGGCCTGCTAGCAATTTCAGGTGTACTTGAAAGCCAAGCGGAAGACGTCGCGACCTACTACGGCGACGAGCTTGAACTTGACCCAATTGCGGCCCGAGAAGAGTGGTGTCGCATCTCTGGGCACAAAGCGTAATCGACTTTTTCCTCTTCTAAACTGCGTCAATTGATTGAAAAGCGTACAGTTTTGAAAATCAAAACCTAAATGCTCAATTATTGGCCTTTTCAGAAGGGGAAAAAATGCGTAAAATGCGCGCCCTTACTGGCATAGTCAGGAATAGACGTTTGAAGATCGGTCCTTATCAACTTAACAACCAGCTGATAGTCGCGCCAATGGCAGGTGTGACCGATCGGCCTTTTCGCGAATTGTGCCTGCGCTACGGGGCAGGAATGGCCGTGAGCGAAATGATGTCGTCTAACCCAGACCTGTGGAAAACGTCCAAGTCCCAGAACCGCATGGTACATGAAGGCGAATCAGGGATCCGCTCGGTGCAAATCGCCGGCGCTGATCCTAAATTGATGGCCGAGGCGGCTCAGTTCAGCGTTGAAAACGGTGCGCAAATCATCGATATCAACATGGGCTGCCCAGCCAAAAAGGTCAACAAGCGCCTGGCAGGCTCTGCCCTGCTGCAGTACCCCGAACTGATCGAAGATATTCTTCGGACAGTAGTCGACGCGGTTGATGTTCCGGTTACGCTGAAAACGCGTACCGGCTGGGATCTTGAAAACCGAAACTGTGTCGATATTGCCAAACGTGCCGAACAATGTGGCATTCAGGCCCTGGCCCTACACGGCCGGACTAAAACCTGTATGTACAAAGGCGAGGCAGAATACGATTACATCAAGACAGTGAAAGAAGCGATCTCGATTCCGGTGATTGCGAACGGTGATATCGACTCACCGGAAAAGGCACGCTTTGTACTGGATTACACCGGTGCCGATGGCTTGATGATAGGTCGCCCTGCACAGGGTCGACCGTGGATTTTCCAGGAAATCCACCATTACTTAACAACTGGCGAACACCTGCCGGCTCCATCATTCGATGAAGTTGGTAGCATCATGCTAGGTCACATCCAGGAACTCCACCGTTTTTACGGCGAGTACCTGGGTTTGCGTATCGCACGCAAGCATGTGGGCTGGTATTTGAAAGAGCATGCCCCAGCAGGTGATTTCCGCCGGACCTTCAACGCACTCGAGGATGCCCAACAGCAACTCGATGCGCTGCAAGGCTACTTCGACAACGTTGCATAAATACGAGAAGAGCTTACAGAATATGTTCGAACAAAATCTGACTTCCGAAGCATTGACAGTAACTACTGTTACTTCACAGGACCAAATCACACAGAAGCCACTTCGTGACTCTGTTAAGGCGTCGCTGAAAAACTACCTGGCTCAACTAAACGGTCAGGAAGTCGATGATCTGTACGAGCTAGTGCTTGCTGAAGTTGAGCAGCCACTACTAGACACTATCATGCAGTACACCCGTGGTAACCAAACCCGCGCGGCAACAATGATGGGTATCAACCGCGGTACTCTTCGTAAGAAGCTGAAAAAATACGGCATGAACTAAGCCATTCTCAGTTAATACTGATTATTGAAAGCCCAAACCAGGCAACTGGTTTGGGCTTTTTGTTTATCAATACACGGTATTTTGCTGATAACTCTTATCTAGTCTCGCCATTCCCTCTCTCAGGGGAGAGCTTCGCCCTTGCCTGCTTAAAAGGCTTCCATTCGGAGCTGATATTCATAGGTCGTTATACCGATCAGCTCAGTACCGTTTTACTCGACTCCATAACGCCCGAACACTACTGGATCGCATCATGCTAAGGGAAATAAAAAGGGAACAGGGAAACTAAAGACACTTAGCTTTGTTATCTCAAAAATAAGACCGACCACTATGTAGGGTGAACCATACTGCTTGTTTGTACGTTACATGCTTGAATATAACCACAACGAGGCTGCAGCAATGAATCACATACTCCGTACATTCAATCACTCTTTGGTCATTATAGCGTTGTTCTTTTCCGGTCTTGCACTGGCAAGCCACCATGAAAAAAGCGAAATGGAAAAGAATCTCGTCCAGGTCGCTGCCAACAATGATGATTTCCAAACACTGGTGATGGCCATCAAGGCTGCTGATTTGGTCGAGACACTGGAAGGGAAAGGACCGTTTACCGTACTGGCACCCACGGATGACGCGTTTGCCAAGCTTCCCGAAGGCGCACTCGCCGAGTTGCTGAAACCGGAGAACAAAGAAAAATTACAAGCGATACTGACTTACCACGTCTTACCGGGAGCGCTTTCTTCAGAGGAAGTCATGAAACTTAAGCTGCCAGAAACGGTACAGGGCGGCACGGTTGCAATTGAAACCGATGACGATGGCAAAGTAACCATCAACGGTGCAAACGTCATTTTGGCAGATGTGCCAGCCAGCAATGGGGTGATCCATGTCATCGACACGGTGCTGATCCCAAAAGAGAAAGAAAAAGAATAATTAACGGCTAACAGTGCCGGCTGAAAAGCACAGCGCTTCACCACCGGTGAAGCGCTGTCAGTTAAAGGTAGTCACACAGATAAGCGGTCGGCTCAGAAACCTTCACCTCAAATGAGGAGTCACCAGGGACTTCAAAGTCGTCACCTGCATAATAGGTTTCCCATTCGATATGACCTGGCAACTTAACCGTCAGGGCTCCCTTGACCACACTCATCTTCTCTGGCGCAGCCGTACCAAAGGTATATTCACCTGGCGCCATGACCCCTACGCTGGCACGCTCGCCAGAGGTCTCAAAACCCAGAGACTTAACCTGGCCATCAAAATACTCATTTACTTTCAACATGACTTTCCCTATCAATAACAAGGTGATGCTTCGACGCTACCATAACTTGACGGCCTGCCCAATATAATTGATCGATTCACTGATGATTTTAGACTATCGCTCAGTACAAGCATCACGCCCGCTGCAACAGCGCCCTTCACTTGATTCCGCATCTTCAATATCCTCATCCCCCAACGCTTCAAGGATCGAACAGTGGCTGGCATCATCATCCACATGGCCACAGCAAGCATCATTGATTTTCTTGAGGGCATTACGGATCCTCGCCAACTCAGCCATCTTGCGATCGACGTCATCCAACTTGGCCAGAGTGATAGCTTTCACTTCAGCACAACTATGTTGGCTGGCTTCCAGCCGGATATCCAGCAGCTCCCTAATTTCATCCAAGCTTAGCCCGATAGCCTTGGCACGAAGAATAAAGTGGATCCGTGACAAGTCACCTTCGCTATAAAGTCGGTAACCACTTTCGCTACGCCCGGCAGGTACCAGCAAGCCATTTTTCTCGTAAAACCGCAACGTGTCATTGCTGACACCACAATGCTTAGCCAGCTGGCCAATCAAGTACATACCGCCCTACCCTTCAGTGATCCACAAACAACAAAAAGCAAACGTTTGCGTAGTGGTGGAATTAATGTAAAATATGCCACGTTGATCACAACACCCCAACGACAGCACAGTTTGTATCTTCGATTCTAGCCGAGGGTATTTACCAAAATCCAGCCCACTGGCTTTTGGCAAATAGTCCTCCGTGTTTATAAAGAGATGGTAGCAATGGAAAACGCTCGTCCTATCCGCCGTGCGCTAATTAGCGTGTCAGACAAAACTGGTATTGTTGAGTTCGCCCAGGCGCTTGCCGATCGTGGCGTCGATATCCTCTCCACAGGTGGCACTGCCCGCCTTCTTGCCGAGCAGGGTATCAAGGTCACTGAAGTGTCCGATCACACAGGCTTCCCTGAAATGATGGACGGTCGCGTTAAGACCTTACACCCAAAAATCCATGGTGGTGTACTGGGCCGTCGCGGCACTGATGATGCTGTGATGAACGACCATGGCATTGCCCCTATCGATATGGTGGTGGTAAACCTATACCCATTCGCAGCAACAGTTGCTAACCCTGACTGCACATTGGAAGATGCTGTTGAGAACATCGATATCGGTGGCCCGACAATGGTGCGCTCTGCCGCGAAGAACCACAAAGATGTGACCATTATCGTTAATGCCCACGACTACGACCGCGTGCTGACCGAAATGGCGACCAACGACGGTTCACTTAACCACGCCACCCGCTTTGATCTGGCTATTGCAGCCTTCGAGCACACAGCAGCCTACGACGGCATGATCGCCAACTACTTCGGTACCATGGTGGCTTCCTACGGCGACAACAAAGAAGGCGACGAGGAGTCTAAATTCCCACGTACCTTCAACCAGCAGTTCGAGAAAAAGCAGGATATGCGCTACGGTGAGAACAGCCATCAAGCTGCCGCTTTCTACGTTGAATCAAACCCTGAAGAAGCATCAGTTTCTACTGCTCGCCAAATCCAAGGTAAAGCACTTTCTTACAACAACATTGCTGATACAGACGCAGCACTTGAGTGTGTGAAAGAGTTCGACGAGCCTGCATGTGTGATCGTTAAGCACGCTAACCCATGTGGTGTTGCACTAGGTGAAGACATCCTAGAAGCCTACGACCGTGCTTTCAAAACAGACCCAACGTCTGCCTTCGGTGGCATCATCGCATTCAACCGTGAACTAGACGCAGCAACAGCAACGGCGATTACTGAGCGTCAATTCGTTGAAGTTATCATTGCACCTTCTGTTTCTGCTGAAGCGGTAGAAATTGTCGCGGCTAAGAAAAACCTTCGCCTGCTTGAGTGTGGCGAGTGGACGACGAAGACAACTGGCTTTGACGTGAAACGTGTTAACGGCGGCCTGCTGGTTCAAGACCGCGATCAAGGCATGGTTTCTGAAGAAGACCTGAAAGTAGTTTCTAAACGCCAGCCAACAGAGGAAGAGCTAAAAGATGCACTTTTCTGCTGGAAAGTCGCTAAATACGTGAAGTCGAACGCCATTGTTTACTCTAAGGGTGACATGACTATCGGCGTGGGCGCCGGCCAAATGAGCCGCGTTTACTCAGCGAAAATTGCCGGTATCAAAGCCGCTGACGAAGGCCTTCAGGTAGAAGGTTGTGTCATGGCATCGGATGCCTTCTTCCCGTTCCGCGATGGCATTGATGCAGCCGCTGAAGCCGGTATTAAATGTGTTATCCAGCCAGGCGGCTCGATGCGCGACCAGGAAGTGATTGATGCGGCCGACGAGCACGGCATGGCAATGATCTTTACCGGTATGCGCCACTTCCGCCACTAATCAAGCACAGGCTCAGGGGCAACCCGGAGCCTTATTCGATTTAAAGAACATGTCATGTTGCAGCATCGCAGCTGTAACTCATAAAAAAGAATTTTAATTTTAGAGCTAAGCCAGATGGCCTAATTCAAGGAACGTACGCGGAGCTTATGGACATAAGTGAGCATGCGTGACACAGAAGTTGGCCATGTGGCAACGCTATCAAAGGTAAAATTATGAATGTATTGATTATTGGTGCTGGCGGCCGTGAACACGCACTTGGCTGGAAAGCGGCACAAAACCCAAACGTTGAAACCGTTTTCGTCGCTCCGGGTAACGCCGGTACCGCACTTGAGCCTAAACTTGAGAACGTAAGCATCGGCGTTGAAGACATCGCTGGCTTAGTGGCGTTTGCTCAAGAGAAAAAAATCGAGCTAACCATCGTTGGTCCTGAAGCACCATTGGTTATTGGTGTGGTTGACGCATTCCGTGAAGTGGGTCTTCCTATCTTTGGTCCAACTCAAGCAGCGGCACAGCTTGAAGGGTCTAAAGCATTCACTAAAGACTTCTTGGCTCGCCACCAGATCCCAACAGGCTCTTACGCTAACTTCACAGACATCGAGCCAGCACTGGCTTACGTACGTGAACAAGGCGCGCCAATTGTCGTTAAGGCTGACGGCCTAGCTGCCGGTAAAGGCGTTATCGTTGCGATGACCCTTGAAGAAGCCGAAGACGCTATCAAAGACATGCTAGCGGGCAACGCATTTGGCGAAGCTGGCAGCCGCGTGGTTATTGAAGAGTTCCTTGAAGGCGAAGAAGCAAGCTTCATCGTGATGGTTGACGGTTCTAGCGTACTTCCTATGGCCACCAGCCAAGACCACAAACGTGTTGGCGATAAGGATACCGGTCCGAATACCGGTGGCATGGGCGCCTACTCGCCAGCGCCGGTTGTGACTCCAGAGATCCACAACCGTATCCTTGAAGAAGTGATCTATCCAACAGTACGTGGTATGGATGCAGAAGGCGCACCGTACACAGGTTTCCTATACGCTGGCCTAATGATTGATGCAGACGGCACGCCGAAGGTTATCGAATACAACTGCCGCTTTGGCGATCCAGAAACGCAACCTATCATGATGCGTATGGAATCCGACCTTGTTGAGCTTTGCCTGATGGCTATCGACGAGAAACTAGACGAAGCAGAATCGAAGTGGGATCCACGCGCTTCTATCGGCGTTGTTCTGGCTGCCGGTGGTTATCCAGCTGACTACGCTAAAGGTGATGTTATTTCGCTACCAACGAGCGAAGTTGAAGGCCAAAAGGTTTTCCATGCAGGCACCACAAATAACGAAGCTGGCGACGTTGTGACAAACGGCGGTCGTGTACTGTGTGCGACTGCACTTGGTAACACGGTTTCTGAGGCTCAGGAACGCGCCTACGCGTTAACTAAGCAAGTTAGCTGGAACGGCATGTTCCACCGCAATGACATCGGCTACCGTGCCATTGAGCGCGAGCAGCAAGACGCCTAACCCTTGCTGGCCCATCAAAAACGCGCCTCCTGGCGCGTTTTTTATTTCTGGTGTGCCTTAATTGGTAAGCAGCACCGGTGCCGTCAGGCAAGCGGGCTGAGGTTCAGTGAGCATCAATAAAGCCTTGGCGGTCAGGGCATCACGACGAACTTGGCCAATCACCGCCATATAACCGGCTTGCTGACGCTCCAGCAACTGCTGCTGCACATATCCGGGTAGTTCGGGGGTGAAGGTCACCTTCAGCTTGCGTTCGTCTCCACAGCGATAAAACTGCCCCTGTTGCCAGAACCCTTGTACCAAGGATTGATCATTCTTGCGCTGCTGCTTGACCACATCAGTACCATGTTTAGCTTCTTGGACCAATTGCTGCAGTTGTGCTTCGCCCAGCGGGATCAACTCATCGCCGAGGGTATAACGCTGAAAAACCGCATTGCCCAAGGTATCGTAGCGAACGTGCAGGGAGAAAGATTTGATTTGCTGCTCATCGAGCTGGGTCCCTTCGCGTTTGATTTCACGAAGTTTGCCATCCCGCCAGCGGTAGTCGGTCCGGTATTCACCATAGTCACCTGACATTACCCGCTCGGCAAGGCTAACAGGTCGGTTTTGCTGCGAGGTAAACCAATATATTGACGTGCTATCACCGAGGTTCTGACCACCGGCATGGGTCAACACTGGCGTAATATTATTTTCAGGGACTGTTGGGTTGGAGGCACATCCCGCCAATAGCGAGAGGGTAAGAAAAGTCAGTAGTCGCTTCATGGAAAAACTCCGCCAGATAGATACCTGGCGGAGTATAGATTATTTCACTGAGTCTTTCAGTGCTTTACCTGCAACGAAAGCAGGTACGTTTGCTGCAGCGATCTGGATTTCCTGACCCGTTTGTGGGTTACGGCCAGTACGCGCGGCACGGTGGTTCACTTTAAAAGTACCAAAGCCGATTAGTTGAACCTGGTCACCTTCTTTAAGCGCGTCAGTAATACCGTCTAGAGTTGATTCTAGGGCAACTTTAGCTTGAGCTTTAGAAAGATCTGCTTTTTCAGCGATCAGGTCAATCAGTTGGGTCTTGTTCATTAGGTTTCCCTTCTAAGGTTTTTTCTTAAGACGCATCAACTCTAATTCAAAAGAAGCCCGTGTGGCAAAGGTTTGTCAGCCTTCATGTGGTTAGGTGCGGGCTCTTTAACCACAAACTGAGCGCAAGTTCACAAAATGTTACTAATATGCTGGCTGAAATAGTTGTATTTATTCGCTTCAACACCGATTAATATAGGCGTTATCCCGTTAATTGTTACTAAGGTAAGCATGATACTCCTTACGATTTACATCGCTATTGCGATTGGTGTTTCGTTTATTTGTTCAGTACTGGAAGCTGTTCTCCTCAGCATCTCCCCTAGTTATATTGGTACCCTGCGCCAGCAAGGTCACCCAGCGGCCGATCGCCTCGCGGCCCTAAAAGACAATATCGACCGACCACTGGCTTCGATCCTGACCCTCAATACCATCGCTCACACCATCGGTGCGGCAACGGCCGGTGCTCAGGCAGCCGTGGTATTCGGTAGCCAATGGCTGGGAGTATTCTCCGGCGTGCTGACAATTGGTATTTTGCTATTCTCCGAAATCATTCCGAAAACGATCGGTGCAACCTACTGGCGCCAGCTAGCCCCTGCATCGGCATCGACCCTACGCTGGATGGTCTGGGCCCTGACGCCGTTTGTTTGGGTCTCAGAGCAAATCACTCGACGCCTATCCCATGGCCATCAAGCACCGAAGCTTCGTGACGAGCTATCGGCCATGGCCATGCTGGCAATAGAGTCCGGCGAGTTGGCTGAAGGCGAGTCAAAAATCATGACGAACCTACTCCAGTTCCGCGATGTCAGCGTCACCAAGATAATGACGCCACGTCCGGTGTTGTTCCGGATTGATGCCGAACAACCAATCAACGAGTTCCTGTCCCAGCATAAAGACAGTCCGTTCTCGCGTCCGCTGGTCTACAGCGAACAGAAGGACAACATCCTCGGCTTTGTCCACCGCCTTGAGCTTTTTGCCGAAAGTCAGGCTGGTCGAGGCCAGAAAGAGCTAGGAACCTTGATGCGCCCACTGCCGGTCATCATGAACAATTCCAGCGTGCCAAAAGCCTTTGAGCAGCTGATGAAAGAACGCTCCCAGCTGGTCTTGGTCGTGGATGAATACGGCACCGTCCAAGGTCTGGTGACCATGGAAGATATCTTCGAGCACCTTGTCGGTGAAGAGATTGTCGATGAAGCCGACAAGAATACCGACATGCAGCAGTTGGCCTACCAGCGCTGGGAGAAGTGGAAGAAAACCCATGGGGTTATCGAAAGCAAAGACGACGAGTAATCACGTTGTCGACAAAAAAAGGGGCCTGATGGCCCCTTTTTTATTTCATTACCTCACCAGAAGATAAGCCCGTTACATTACGGCTGCAATACGACGTTTGCGCCTGTTCGGGTTACTCGGCTCACTACCAAGCCCAAGGCAATAACCGTCACGCTAGGGAGCACCCACCCGGCATAGTCACTATACAGAGGTAAGTACTGCGCTAACCAAGCATCCGCTCCTGTTGGCATTCGGCCAAGGATATGCACGGCATCGACGCCGCCAAAGCCTAACGCTGTGACCACAGCCGCCATCACGGCTCCGGTCGTCAATTGGCGGCGTACAGGCGCAATCAGCAGTAGGGCAATGGCGACCGGGTGAAGCGCGACCACAACCGGCAAGGTGATTGCCAATAGCTGCTCCAAACCAAGGTTGGCCACCAGCCCTGCCACCACCATCGTCATCCAAACACTGCGCTTATAGGTGACTGACGTGAAAGTCCGACTGTAAAACTCACTGCCTGCAGTCGTCACCCCAATCGCGGTTGTCAAACAAGCCAATATCATCACGGCGCCAAGCAAAACACTTCCTAGGGTACCGAAATGAACCAAGGTAAAGGCGGTGAGGATCTCGCCGCCATTGCTGAACGAGGTGCCCAGATTGGCACTGGTCGAGCCAATATAAGCCAATGACAGATATACCAAGGCCATAGCCACAGCGTACATCAGTGCCGCTATCAAAGTGTATTTCGCCGTGGCTTTTGGGCAGTCCACTCCCATCTCACGGATAGCGCGAAAAATGATCCAACCAAAACCAATCGAGCCCAATGCATCCATGGTCATGTAACCCTGGGTCAGTCCCTCGGCAAACGCTTTGTCCTGATAGGGACCCGAAGCGGCCAGTACCTCACCGCCTGGCGAGATGAAAGCCGTCACAGCCAGTACCGACAAGATCACCACCAGCATCGGGGTCAACCACTTACCCAATGTATCCACCAACTTGCCGGGATACAGGGCAAACAAGATCGCAGCAAGACAGAAAAAAGCGGTGAATGGCAACAGCGCGGCGCCACCAACGAACGGGGCGAAGCTAAACTGATAGGCCACCGTTATCGCTCTTGGGATCACGAACGCCGGGCCGATCACGATAAAGACCATAACCCAAAAACTTGTTGCTACGGGCTTAGGCAGTGCTGCAGTCAGATTGTCTGAGCCATTGACCAAAGCCACCATCACCAATGCCAGCGCAGGCAGGCCAACACCGGTCAACAAGAACCCGGCCATGCCAGCCGTGAAATGTTCACCAGCCTGCTGGCCAAGATACGGGGGAAAGATCAGGTTACCGGCACCAAGATACATGGCGAAAGTCATAAAACCCAGGGCGGCGATATTGCGTGCACTTAACATAGTTGTCCTCTTCAGCATCGGCTTGAAGGAAACTAAGGATAATTCGGGAGGGAATATTGACCTGTCAGCTTCGCTTCAAGCTGACAGAAAAATTAGGTACGGCCTGTCAGCCCCGGATAAGACCCAGAGAGAGCAGGAGGAGCAGGCTAGCCGCAACGGCGTTGAAACCATTGCAGTGAACAGCAGTATTGATAGCTGATACAGGCATAACTCGTCCTAATGACAGGTAAAAAGATAGAAAACCAAGGTGTTTTCCGCGACACCTTTGTTATAAACGGCAGTAGTCAGACAACACAAGCAGAAAAATAAAATAAGTTTTATGGATTGAGCTTTATCCAAAAACCAGAATAAAGGACTGACTTTTGACTGTAAAGTTAGAACTTAAAACTTAACAGACCTGTTACATCCACAAACCGCCTCCCCTTTTCTGACTGGCACATACTCACTCCCCCCTAAACATCAGATACAAAAAAGGCCCCGACGGGGCCCTTTATATAAAAACTATACAGTTAGCTTACAGTTCGATACCAATGTTGCTAACCGGCTCGTCACGCAGCTCTTGGCGCAAATCTTTAATCAATTCGATGTCACGACGCTCTGCTTCTTTCAGCGCGCGGAAGATCGCCCACTGCATATCCCACTCGGCACACACCGCTTCATTTTCTTTCTGGTTCTCGTCAGTGATTTCGATACCCGTTTGGGCAAACTCAAGATCAGCAACGGTTTCAGCTGACAGCGAACTCAGTTTAGCCAGTGTTTCAAGCATCAAATCACGATCAAGCATGGCATGAAGCAGATCAGCCAGCGCTGCACAGGCATCAATCGCAGGGTTTACAGCATACAGATCAAAATCTTCAGCGTTTGGTACCAATTCTTCAAGCTTCTCAAGTTGCTTTTCGAAGTTAATCTTGGCTGTTTTTACCGTCAAAATTTCCCAGATGCTGTCCAGAATCGAACGGTATTTCTGCTCATCCGCGAACTCCGTTTGCTGACAGAAGAACGCATAGTTGGGGTACATTCGTTCACACAGTGACACCATAAAGGTAATGTGTTGCCATGGTTCTAATTTTTCTAAACGGAGCTGAACTGGATTCTTTAGCATGGGATAATCCGCAATTGTGATTTGACCCGAATCTTACTTGTATCCCCCTACTACTGCAATACATGGACTGCGGATAACACTGTGCTACCAGAAAGGAGCTGACATGCATAAACTGATGATTGTTTCCCGCCAAAAACAAGCCTATGAAGACATGCTGACCGAACGGCCGCTGCCGGGGGTCACTTTTGCCCAGCAACCGGACGAGGCAACGATCTTGCTAGCCGATCCTCCCAAGGTGGCCCCGCTGCTGCGCCAGTTCCCGGCCCTTGAGTGGATCCAATCAACCTTTGCCGGTATCGATGCCCTGACACAACCCCATTTGCGTCAAGATTACACGCTTACCAATATCCGAGGCTGTTTCGGCCAGCTGATCAGTGAATACGTACTGGGGTTGGTCATGGCCCACCAGCGCCATTTCACGACCTATCAAGCCCAGCAGCAAACGCAAAACTGGCACCCTCATCCCTATCATACCCTGGCAGGCAAAACGATGGTGATACTGGGCACCGGCAGTATCGGCAGCCATCTAGCCCGATCGGCCAAGGTACTGGGGTTCCACGTTATCGGGGTCAACCGCTCCGGCTTGGCCGAAGAGCGGGCTTTCAACGCTATTTTTCCATTAGCCAAGCTACACGACGCACTCACGCAAGCTGATATATTGGTCTCAACTTTGCCAGCCACAGCCGGCACCGATGATTTGCTTAATGCCAGCAGCTTAAGCTCTTGCCGTCATGCCCTACTTTTTAATGTCGGGCGCGGTAACGCAATTTGCGAATCCGGTTTACTCCATGCACTTGAGTCGGGGGCTATCGAACACGCCTTCCTTGATGTATTCAAACAAGAACCACTGCCGAATGGCCATCCATTCTGGCCGCACCCGAAGATCACTGTCACCCCGCATATTGCCGCTGAAAGTTTTCCCCATCAGGTCATGGCTATCTTTCGTGATAATGTCCAGCGCTGGCTCAAACGCCAACCACTGCGCTATGCCATCAACTTTCAACGTGGCTATTAATTCAATTAAGGAAGTCAGGGAGACAATATGAGCCCAAAATCCGATCAGCAACATCTTGATAACCTGCTCGATCAGATCAGCCAGTGCAAGATCTGCCAGGATCATCTCCCGCTCGGGCCACGACCTGTGGTTCAAGCTGCCAGCAGTGCCCGCTTGATGATTATCGGCCAAGCGCCGGGTACCAAGGTGCATGAAACCGGGATCCCATGGAACGATCCGAGTGGTGATCGCCTCCGACGTTGGTTAGAACTTGATCGTGATACCTTTTACAACCCAGAGCACATAGCCATCATGCCGATGGGGCTGTGCTACCCCGGCCGTGGCAAGTCGGGCGATCTACCGCCCTGCCCTGAATGTGCGCCACAGTGGCACCCGCAGGTATGGCCGTTGCTACCCAATATTGGAATGACCCTGTTGGTCGGCCAATACGCCCAGCAACGCTACCTCAAGAACAAACCGAAGACGTTGACCGAAACGGTGAAATCATGGCGTAATTGGGCACCGGAGTTTATCCCGATGCCGCACCCATCTCCCCGTAACACCCTATGGCTGAAGAAGAACCCATGGTTTGAAGAAGAGGTGGTGCCGTATATCCGTGACTACGTCCACCTGCATCTCGCAAAGCGAGATCCGAGTACCTAGATCCTCATTGCTGGAGGGCTCTAGGTTCTACGGGTAGAAATTGCCAGATCCGTTGCGGCATAAAGCTCTTACTCTGCTTTAATGCTCTTCCCTGCTAATAGGGTCTGCTTTTCTTAGGAGCAAATAAAAAGCCCACACAGCTAGCTGTATGGGCTTAACAAGCTTTCCCTAGGAACTCGTACCCCAGGATCTCGCACCTGCGTTATTTATGATACGGCTTCGATAGCTCATGCACCGCTTCAACAAACACACCAGCGTTTTCTGGCGGCACATCCAGGTGGATGCCGTGGCCAAGGTTGAACACGTGGCCAGTACCGCCGTCGCCGAAGCCTTCTAGGATAGTCGCGACTTCCTGACGAATGCGCTCTGGCTGGGCATATAGCATCGATGGGTCCATGTTGCCCTGCAGTGCCACTTTGTCGCCAATACGTTTCTTGGCATCAGCAATGTTGATGGTCCAGTCCAGACCGACCGCATCACAGCCCGTTGCTGCGATTTGCTCAAGCCACATACCACCGTTTTTGGTAAACAGGGTAACCGGTACACGGCGACCTTCGTTTTCACGGATCAATCCATCAACAATCTTGTGCATGTAACGCAGTGAGAACTCGTTGTAGTCACGAGGAGTCAATACACCGCCCCATGTATCGAATACCATGACCGACTGAGCACCCGCCTTGATTTGCGCGTTCAAGTACTCAATCACGCTGTCAGCCAGTTTATCGAGCAACAGGTGCAGTGTTTGCGGCTCTGCATACATCATCTTTTTGATTTTGGTGAACGCTTTTGAGCTACCACCTTCAACCATGTAGGTCGCCAGTGTCCATGGGCTACCAGAGAAACCGATTAGCGGAACTTCACCTTGCAGATCTTTGCGGATCTGGCGTACAGCATTCATGACGTACTGCAGTTCACCTTCCGGGTCCGGCAGGCCGATCTTGTCGACATCAGCTTTACAGGTAATTGGACGTTCGAACTTCGGCCCTTCACCCGCTTCAAAATACAGTCCCAATCCCATCGCATCAGGGATCGTCAGAATATCTGAGAACAGGATCGCCGCATCAAGCGGGAAACGGCGCAGAGGCTGTAGTGTCACCTCACTAGCCAGCTCAGCATTTTTACATAGCGACATGAAGTCACCGGCTACGCTTCGAGTTGCACGATATTCTGGTAGGTAGCGCCCTGCCTGACGCATCATCCATACTGGGGTGCAATCGACTGGCTGCTTCAATAAAGCGCGAAGGTAGCGGTCATTCTTTAGTTCGCTCATTTGGGACTCCATGGTTTTATTATGCGGGCATTGTACCACTCCCGGCGGTCAACAAAAGAGGCCATTTGTTAACCGGATCAAGTTTATAGTAACAATCTGGTCACCAGATTTGCGACTCTGTAGCCTCTCATGGTACAAAATCTGCGCGCTAGCAATAATAACAATGACTTTGCTCGTAGAAGGCAAAATAACTGCACCTTACCCCTCCTCACGGAGGGTTTTTTTATTCTATTTTTGGCAGCTCTTGGCCATCAATATCAACGTCTCGTCTATCAGTGTTCTGGCTATCGTACCCGGAGGGGCCAATTCCGGCAGTTCGTTTTGTGATGCCCAGATTGCATCGCTCAACTCAGCGTAATCAGGCTTCAGCTCCCCGCTTTGGTGATCGGCCAGAAAACCCATCATCAGATTAGACGGAAACGCCCAAGGCTGACTGCCAAAATAACGGATATTCGTCACCTTGATACCAGTTTCTTCCAACACTTCTCTTGCCACACACTGCTCTAGTGTCTCGCCGGCTTCGACAAAGCCCGCAATCACGGTATACATCCCAGTTTTATGCCTAGGGTGCTGCGCCAACAATATTTTATCTTGTTTTCGAACTGCTACGATGACACAAGGCGATAGCCTTGGGTAATGGTGGCTGTGACAGCCCTGACAGGCCATAGCAAGCTCATCTTTAATTAATTGGCACGTCATACCACACTGCGGGCAAAAACGCTGAGAGTGCAGCATATGTGATAATTGGATAGCTCGGCTGGCGAGGTTAAATAGCTCACTCTCAATGACCAATAGGGCCCGTAAGCTATCGAATCCCGATTCATCTAAATGATCAGGCGCTTCCAACCAGTAAACGGGAATGCCTTGGTATCGGCCAACTTCCACGACACTTTCCAGATCAAACCCTACTTCACCCGGCTCTTTGAGGGGAAGTTGTTGATCTTCTAGGTAGAGCTGGCGATTTTTGACTATGCACCAATAGCCTTTTTCTTGTTTTTTTAACATCAACGTCACATCCATCCTTGCAGGGTATCGTTTTTACTGGCAATCTAAAGTTAATACGGAAAAGGATCCGTAATTCAAGGTTCTCTTTTTTAAGAGATTAACAGGTATTGTTTCCAGTACCCTGTCTCGGTACTGTAGATCATGAGGGCATGGTCATGTTAAGTAAATTCGAGCAAGTACAAAAACAATGGGGTGGCACGAGTGACGTCATCGATCACTGGCTGATGTCTCGGCAACAGCTGCTAATCGATTACTGTAAGCTAGCCGGCCTCCCACCGTTCGAGAGTAACAACCGTCAGCTTCCGACTGCTTCCCAACTCCAACTTTTCAGCCAGCAGCTGGTCGACTATATCTCCGAAGGACACTTCAAAATCTACGATATGGTCATGGCGCGTTGGAACTCGACCGGGTATTCACCCACCGAAGAAATTTCTCAGCTATACGCACAAATCACCCAGACAACGGATCCATTGCTGAACTTCAGCGATAAATATACCGATATGGATGAAGGTGACGAGCTGCCTGGTTTCGACACCGATCTGTCAACCACTGGCGAGCTGATAGAAATCCGCTTTGCCCTTGAGGATAAGCTGATCGAATTGATCAGTGAGAGCCTGGCCTGCCCACCGGGCGCCTAGGCAACTCACACCTGTCCTCACCTGCCACCGGCCTGATAACCTCATCGGGCTGGTCCTACTTTTATACGCTTTTATCCCCTCTCCTGCAAAGGCAGTACCGAGCTGAGACCCTGCTTTTTGTCGCGTTAGTCATACCTTTAATCGGTTGCTGAACTGTCGTTTCAAAGTGTTTTACCTGAAAATAGGCAATAAAAAAGGGCACCCGAAGGTACCCTTTTATTTAATGCGTTAGCTAACGATTAGTCGTCGCTTAGACCGGCATTCAGTAGTGCAGCAAGATCTTGCGATGCCTGCTCAGCATCTACCTGAGGTGCAACTGGCTCTAGCTCTGCATCACGCTGACGTTGACGGTTCTGGTGGTACGCAAAACCGGTACCAGCAGGGATCAGACGACCAACGATTACGTTCTCTTTCAGGCCACGTAGCTCATCACGCTTACCAGAAACCGCAGCTTCTGTTAGTACGCGAGTCGTTTCCTGGAACGATGCAGCTGAGATGAACGACTCAGTTGCAAGCGATGCTTTGGTGATACCCAGTAGGTCACGCTCAAACGTTGCGATTAGCTTACCTTCAGCTTCAAGCTTACGGTTAGTAATCGTTACGCGAGAGAACTCAACCTGCTCACCAGGTAGGAACTCAGAGTCACCTGAAGACACGATAGTAACTTTACGCAGCATCTGACGAATGATTGTCTCGATGTGCTTATCGTTAATCTTAACGCCCTGTAGTCGGTAAACTTCCTGAACCTCGTTAACGATGTATTCTGCAACTGCGTGTACACCACGTAGACGTAGAATATCGTGCGGAGCCTCTGGACCATCGGCGATTACATCACCCTTCTCAACCTTCTCACCTTCGAATACGTTCAGCTGGCGCCACTTAGGTACCATTTCTTCGTATGCGTTGCCTTCCGAAGGTGTGATGATTAGGCGACGTTTGCCTTTAGTTTCTTTACCGAACGAAACCATACCCGTGATTTCAGCAAGAATTGCTGGCTCTTTCGGCTTACGTGCTTCGAACAGGTCAGCAACTCGTGGTAGACCACCGGTGATATCTTTCGTACCGCCAGATGCCTGTGGGATACGTGCTAGCGTATCACCGATACCAACCATTGCGCCGTCTTCTAGCTGGATGATTGCTTTACCCGGCAGGAAGTATTGAGCTGGTACTTCAGTACCGGCGATCATTACATCATGGCCGTTTTCATCAACTAGCTTAACCGTTGGACGCATGTCTTTACCTGCACCGGTACGCTCTGCAGCGTCAAGTACAGTGATCATAGACAGACCCGTTAGCTCATCAGTTTGACGAGAAACAGTTACACCATCAATCAAGTCAACAAACTGGATACGACCTGCCACTTCAGTGATGATTGGCATTGTGTGCGGGTCCCAGTTAGCGATAACTTCGCCAGCTTTAACTTCCGCAGCATCACCTTTAGTTAGGTGTGAACCGTATGGCAGTTTGTAGTTCTCTTTGGTACGACCAAACTCATCGATAACGCTCATTTCTGACGCACGAGAAGTGATAACTAGCTTGCCTTCGTTGTTAGTAACAAACTTGGCATTATGCAGTTTCATCGAACCGTTGTTCTTAACCTGGATGCTGTTTTCAGCAGCGGCTGCAGATGCTGCACCACCGATGTGGAACGTACGCATCGTAAGCTGTGTACCTGGCTCACCGATTGACTGAGCAGCAACAACACCTACTGCTTCACCAGTGTTTACCAAGTGACCACGTGCTAGATCACGACCGTAACAGAACTTACAACAACCGAAGTCATTCTCACAGGTTACAACAGAGCGCACTTTAACCTGGTCAACAGAGTTCTCTTCCAGAATGTCACACCACTTCTCATCAAGAAGCGTGTTACGTGGAGCAAGAACTTCTTCTGTACCCGGCTTGATAACGTCTTCAGCAACAACACGACCAAGAACTCGGTCACCAAGTTGCTCTTTAACATCACCACCTTCGACTAGAGGCATCATAGTGATACCTGCATGCGTACCACAGTCATCAGCTGTGATTACAACATCCTGCGCAACGTCAACAAGACGACGCGTTAGGTAACCTGAGTTAGCTGTCTTAAGTGCGGTATCGGCAAGACCCTTACGAGCACCGTGAGTAGAGATGAAGTACTGAAGTACGTTCAGACCTTCACGGAAGTTCGCTGTGATCGGCGTTTCGATGATTGAGCCATCTGGCTTAGCCATCAGACCACGCATACCCGCCAACTGACGAATCTGTGCGGCAGAACCACGAGCACCTGAGTCGGCCATCATGTAAACGCTGTTGAACGATTTCTGCTGTTCTTCTTCACCGTCACGGTTAATAACAGTATCGAAAGACAGGTTATCCATCATCGCTTTAGCAACTTGCTCATTCGCTGTTGCCCAGATATCGATAACTTTGTTGTAACGTTCGCCGGCGGTTACAAGACCAGATTGGAACTGCTCTTGGATTTCAGCAACTTCTGCTTCTGCTTCTGCGATCTTGGTGTATTTCGCTTCTGGTACAACCATATCGTCGATACCAACAGACACACCAGAAAGTGCAGCGTAAGCAAAACCTGTGTACATGATCTGGTCAGCAAAGATAACAGTATCTTTCATGCCCAACTCACGGTAACAAGTGTTAAGCAGTTTAGAGATCTGCTTCTTACCCAAAGCTTCAGTATTCACTAAGGTGAATGGCAGACCTTTCGGTACGATAGTCCATAGCATTGCACGACCAACAGTCGTATCAATCAATTGAGTATCTTCAACCAAGCCACCCTGTTCGCCTTTCACGAACTGAGTAATACGAACTTTAACGCGAGCGTGCAGCTCAGCATTACCTGTACGGTATGCTTTTTCAGCTTCAGCAGGACCTGCAAGGTACATGCCTTCGCCTTTAGCGTTAATCTTCTCACGAGTCATGTAGTAAAGACCCAATACAACGTCCTGAGAAGGTACGATGATCGGATCACCAGATGCTGGCGAAAGGATGTTGTTTGTTGACATCATCAGCGCACGAGCTTCAAGCTGTGCTTCCAGAGTTAGAGGTACGTGTACCGCCATCTGGTCACCATCGAAGTCGGCGTTATAGGCCGCACACACTAGTGGGTGAAGCTGGATAGCTTTACCTTCGATTAGTACTGGTTCAAATGCCTGAATACCCAAACGGTGCAGTGTTGGTGCACGGTTAAGCATTACTGGGTGTTCGCGGATCACTTCGTCTAGGATATCCCAAACAACCGCTTCTTCGCGCTCAACCATCTTCTTAGCAGCTTTGATCGTTGTCGCAAGACCACGAGTCTCTAGCTTGCCGTAGATAAATGGCTTAAATAGCTCCAATGCCATCTTCTTAGGAAGACCACACTGATGCAGGCGTAGGTAAGGACCTACGGTGATAACAGAACGACCAGAGTAGTCTACACGCTTACCAAGTAGGTTCTGACGGAAACGACCCTGCTTACCTTTGATCATGTCAGCCAAAGATTTCAGAGGACGCTTGTTCGAACCAGTGATAGCGCGGCCACGGCGACCGTTATCTAGCAATGCATCAACAGACTCCTGAAGCATACGTTTTTCGTTACGTACGATAATGTCAGGGGCTGCTAGGTCCAGTAGACGCTTAAGACGGTTGTTACGGTTGATTACGCGACGGTACAGATCGTTCAGATCAGACGTTGCGAAACGGCCACCATCTAGCGGTACCAACGGACGCAAATCCGGCGGTAGTACTGGCAGTACAGACAGGATCATCCACTCTGGGTTGTTACCTGACTGTAGGAATGCTTCTACCAGCTTAAGACGCTTTGTTAGCTTCTTACGCTTGGTTTCAGAGTTGGTTTCTTCCAGCTCTTCGCGCATCAGCTCGATTTCAGCATTCAGGTCCATATTGGCCAGAAGTGCCTGAACGGCTTCAGCACCCATCTTCGCGTCGAACTCGTCGCCCCACTCTTCAAGTGCATCCAGGTACTGTTCTTCTGACAGCAGCTGGCTACGCTCAAGGTTGGTCATACCTGGTTCGATTACCACGTAAGATTCAAAGTAAAGTACACGCTCAATGTCACGTAGCGGCATGTCCATTAACAGACCGATACGAGATGGCAGTGACTTAAGGAACCAGATGTGGGCAACAGGAGAAGCTAGCTCAATGTGACCCATGCGCTCACGACGCACTTTAGTCTGAGTTACTTCTACGCCACATTTTTCACAGATAACACCACGGTGCTTCAGGCGCTTGTACTTGCCACAAAGACACTCGTAGTCTTTTACTGGGCCAAAAATACGTGCACAGAAAAGACCGTCACGTTCAGGCTTAAAAGTACGGTAGTTGATGGTTTCTGGTTTTTTCACTTCACCGAAAGACCATGAACGGATCATGTCTGGTGAAGCAAGACCGATTTTGATCGCGTCAAATTCTTCAGTCTTGTGTTGTGCTTTCAGAAACTTAAGTAAGTCTTTCACATTCGGCTCCTGTGAGGAGTTGACCCATAAAGGCGCCAGTCTGCTGGCGCCTTCATATTTATACCGGAGTAACTAATAAGGTTGGCAATGCCGTGCTTATTCGTCTTCCAGCTCGATGTTGATACCCAACGAGCGGATTTCTTTCAACAATACGTTGAACGATTCCGGCATACCAGGTTCCATACGATGGTCGCCATCGACGATGTTCTTATACATCTTCGTACGGCCGTTAACGTCATCCGACTTAACAGTTAGCATTTCCTGTAGGGTGTATGCTGCGCCATATGCTTCTAGCGCCCACACTTCCATCTCACCGAAACGCTGACCACCGAACTGAGCTTTACCACCCAGCGGCTGCTGAGTAACTAGGCTGTAAGAACCGGTAGAACGGGCATGCATCTTGTCATCAACCAAGTGGTTCAGTTTCAGCATGTACATGTAACCAACAGTTACAGGACGCTCAAACATGTCACCGGTACGACCGTCAAACAATTTCAGCTGACCAGATTCTGGCAAGTCACCCAATTTCAGAAGCTCTTTAATAGAACTTTCTGGCGCACCGTCGAAGACAGGTGTCGCGATAGGTAGACCATTACGCAGGTTCTTGATCAACGTATGTACTTCGTCGTCGCTTAGGGCGGCAATGTCTACATCCTGGCGCGTGTCGCCAAGATCGTACACTTTCTGCAGGAAGTTACGGAACTGGTGTAGTTCCTGCTGCTGCTTAAGCATCTCGTTCAGTTTGTCACCGATACCTTTCGCTGCAAGACCCAAGTGAGTCTCCAGGATCTGACCGATGTTCATACGAGACGGTACACCCAGCGGGTTCAGTACGATATCAACTGTCTGACCTTTTTCATCGTACGGCATATCTTCAACAGGACAAATCTTAGAGATTACACCCTTGTTACCGTGACGACCCGCCATCTTATCACCAGGCTGGATACGACGCTTAACAGCTAGGTATACCTTAACAATCTTAAGGACACCTGGCGCTAGGTCATCACCCTGAGTGATCTTACGGCGCTTGGTTTCAAATTTCTTATCGAATTCTGATTTCAGCTCGTCGTACTGCTCGGCTAGCTGCTCAAGTTGGTTCTGCTGTGATTCATCATCAAGAGTCTGACCAAACAGCTTCTCGCGGTCCATTGTAGACAATTTGTCTTCGCTGTAACCGGCTGCAAGAAGAAGAGTACGAACACGTGCAAGAAGACCACCCTCAAGGATCTGGAATTCTTCAGTGATGTCTTTCTTAGCTTCTTTCAGCTGCATCTCTTCGATTTCTAGCGCACGCTTGTCTTTCTCAACGCCGTCACGGGTAAATACCTGAACGTCGATGATAGTACCAGACACTGAATTCGGTACACGTAGAGAAGAGTCTTTCACGTCAGACGCTTTCTCACCAAAGATAGCACGTAGTAGCTTCTCTTCAGGAGTCAGCTGAGTTTCACCCTTAGGTGTCACCTTACCAACTAGGATGTCGCCACCCTTAACTTCAGCACCGATGTAAACGATGCCTGACTCATCCAGCTTAGATAGCGCTGCTTCACCCACGTTAGGGATATCGGCAGTAATTTCTTCCGCACCCAGCTTAGTATCACGCGCCACACAAGAGAGTTCTTGAATGTGGATAGTTGTCAGGCGATCTTCCTGTACAACACGCTCAGATACAAGGATGGAATCCTCGAAGTTGTAACCGTTCCAAGGCATGAACGCGATACGCATGTTCTGGCCAAGGGCTAGTTCACCAAGGTCGGTAGATGGACCATCGGCAAGCACGTCACCACGAGCCACAGGCTCACCCGGCATCACAGTTGGACGCTGGTTGATACATGTGTTCTGGTTAGAACGGGTGTATTTGGTCAAGTTATAGATGTCGATACCGGCTTCGCCTGGTACCAACTCGTCTTCGTTAACTTTAATAACGATACGAGAAGCATCTACTGACTGAACCATACCGCCACGTTTAGCTACGGCTGTTACACCGGAGTCAACGGCTACGTTACGTTCGATACCTGTACCTACTAGCGGCTTATCAGCACGTAGAGTAGGAACAGCCTGACGCTGCATGTTCGCACCCATAAGGGCACGGTTTGCATCATCGTGCTCTAGGAATGGGATCAGAGATGCCGCCACCGATACAACCTGGTTGGTTGCAACGTCCATGTACTGAACATGGTCACGTGGGTGCAGACCTGATTCACCTTTCTGGCGAGCAGTGATCAATTCGTCAGTGAATGAGCCGTCTTCGTTAAGCGCGGCGTTCGCCTGAGCGATAACGTAATGACCTTCTTCGATAGCAGATAGGTAATCGATTTCTTCGGTTACCTTGCCATCGATAACTTTACGGTATGGAGTTTCCAAGAAACCGTAAGGGTTACACTGTGCAAAAGCAGACAGTGAGTTGATCAGACCGATGTTTGGACCTTCCGGCGTTTCGATCGGACATAGACGACCGTAGTGGGTCGCGTGAACATCTCGAACCTCAAAGCCAGCACGCTCACGAGTCAGACCACCTGGACCAAGCGCCGAGATACGACGTTTGTGAGTAACTTCTGACAGTGGGTTGTTCTGGTCCATAAACTGAGACAGCTGAGAAGAGCCGAAGAACTCTTTAACTGCCGCAGAAATAGGCTTGGCATTGATAAGGTCTTGAGGCATGACTGCATCAAGGTCACCAAGGCTCAGGCGCTCTTTAACTGCACGTTCAACACGTACCAAACCAACACGGAATTGGTTTTCAGCCATCTCACCTACAGAACGGATACGGCGGTTGCCAAGGTGGTCGATATCATCAACTTCACCTTTACCGTTACGGATATCGATTAGACGACGCATTACATCGATGATGTCAGCGTGATCTAAGGTACCCGGACCTGTAGTTTCTTCACGAACTAGCGAGCTGTTGAACTTCATACGACCAACAGCAGATAGATCGTAACGCTCTTCGCTGAAGAACAAACTTTCGAATAGCTGCTCGGCGGCTTCGCGCGTTGGTGGCTCACCAGGGCGCATCATGCGGTAGATTTCTACCAGTGCGCTTAGGCGATCGGTCGTGCTGTCGACACGGATGGTGTCAGACATGTACGGACCGAAGTCCAGATCGTTCGTAAATAGAACTTCTAGAGACTTGTAGCCTGATTGAGATAGCAGTGCTAGCGTTTCCAGGCTAAGTTCCTGGTTAGCTGCAGCAATCAATTCGCCGGTTTCCTCGTTCACGTAATCACGTGACGCGATTTTACCCACGATGTATTCAACAGGTACTTCGATGTGGTCAACACCGTCTTTACCAAGCTGGCGGATATGGCGAGCGGTAATGCGACGGCCTTGTTCTACGTAAAGTTTACCATTCGCTTCAATGTTGAAACTTGCGGTTTCGCCACGTAGACGTTCAGGTACTAGCTCCATAACCAGAGACTTGCCCTGTACTTCGAAGTTTACTTTGTCGAAGAACATGTCAAGGATCTGCTCGGTTGTGTAGCCTAGAGCACGAAGAATAATAGAAGCTGGAAGCTTACGACGACGGTCGATACGTACGAATACGTTATCCTTAGGATCAAATTCGAAATCCAACCATGAACCACGGTATGGGATTACGCGTGCGTTATAAAGCACTTTACCTGAGGAGTGGGTCTTACCCTTATCGCTGTCGAAGAAAACACCCGGGCTACGGTGTAGCTGGGATACGATAACCCTCTCGGTACCGTTAATAACGAAAGTACCGTTATCTGTCATGAGCGGAATTTCGCCCATGTAAACTTCTTGTTCTTTAATGTCTTTGACTGTGCCAGCTGGCGCGTCTTTGTCGTACATGACAAGACGAAGCTTCACACGAAGTGGGGCAGAATATGTTACGCCACGAATCTGACATTCTTTAACATCGAAGACCGGCTCACCGAGACGATAGCTAACGTATTGCAGCTCGGAATTGCCGTTATAGCTCTGAATTGGAAAAACAGAACGAAAGGCAGCTTCTAGACCGTAATGCCCTTCTGGATCCTGCTCGATGAACTTTTTAAAAGACTCAAGCTGGATCGACAGCAAGTATGGTATGTCCAACACTTGTGGACGCTTACCAAAATCCTTACGGATACGCTTTTTCTCGGTATAAGAGTAAACCATAGGTTCCTCAGATCGCTGATAAGTGATCCAAACTGCTCAAAACGAGGAGCAGTGACTAATGACACTGTTTATTGTTGGAACAGATCTGGAAAACAGAACTGCTTTTTGCATGAATAGTGATTGCAAAACAATGTGAAAACACCACTACCCTACAGCGCAAAAAGGCCGGTGGCATTGTAGCCACCAGCCATTAGCCAATAAAGGCTATGAAGCTAAGTAATTATTACTTAATTTCAACAGAAGCACCAGCTTCTTCTAGCTGAGCTTTAAGAGCGTCAGCTTCTGCTTTGTCAACGCCTTCTTTAAGTGCAGAAGGAGCGCCGTCAACTAGAGCTTTAGCTTCTTTAAGACCTAGGCCAGTTGCGCCACGTACAGCTTTGATAACCTGTACTTTCTGTGCGCCAGCAGCTGTTAGGATTACGTCAAATTCAGTTTGCTCTTCAGCTGCTTCTGCAGCTGCGCCGCCCGCTACTACTGCTGCTGCAGCTGTAACGCCGAATTTTTCTTCCATAGCTTCGATTAGCTCAACAACTTGCATTACAGACATTTCTGCAACTGCGTCTAGGATTTGCTCGTTAGTGATAGACATAACAATTCTCTTTGAAATCAACAATTAGTTTAATATAGCGTTCAGATAAAGCAAAGGCGATTACGCCGCTGCTTCTTCTTTCTGATCGCGTACAGCTGCGATAGTACGTACCAGCTTGCCAGCTGAAGCTTCTTTCATGCACATCATTAGGCGTGCAATCGCTTCGTCGTAAGTTGGTAGTGTCGCAAGAATTTCTGCGTCAGCAACAGCGCCTTCGAATGCGGCTGCTTTGATCTCGAAATCTTTATTCTCTTTAGCGAAGTCTTTGAAAAGACGCGCTGCAGCACCTGGGTGCTCATTAGAGAAACCGATTAGTGAAGGACCAACGAAAACGTCTTTTAGACATTCGAAATCAGTACCTTCAACTGCACGACGTGCTAGTGTGTTACGAACAACTTTCAGGTAAACGCCGTTTTCACGAGCTTGTTTACGTAGAGAAGTCATCGCACCAACTGCAACGCCACGCGAGTCAGCAACAACTGCAGACAGGGCACCATTGGCAGCTTCGTTGACTTCAGCAACAATTGCTTTTTTGTCTTGAAGATTTAATGCCATTGGATATAGCTCCTGGATTTTGCTGGGTTACCCCAGTCATTACACCACTCACTGCCACTATGACAGGAGAGTCTTACGGCGCAGATCCAAGATAGATTTACATCAATCATGTTCTGGCACCGTCTACGTAGGTAATATTAAGCTTGCTCTGAAGAGCAAAACGCCTACGGTCTTTGACGGAGGTCAATTGCTAAGCAATCAACCTCAGCCATGAATTTGTGAACGCCGAATTATACACTAATTCAGCGTTACTGCAAATTACTGAGCGTTAGTTTCCAGAGTATTCTGGTCTAGCGCTACACCTGCACCCATAGTGGTGGAGATGCTTACTTTCTTGATAAAGTTACCTTTAGCTGAAGAAGGCTTCGCTTTCTTCAGTGCAACTAGAAGAGACTCTAGGTTCTCTTTTAGTTGTTCAGCATCGAAGTCCACTTTACCGATAGTAGTGTGGATGATACCGTTCTTGTCGTTACGGTAACGAACCTGACCTGCTTTAGCGTTCTTAACCGCTTGAGCAACGTTAGGAGTTACAGTACCAACTTTAGGGTTTGGCATTAGACCGCGTGGACCAAGAATAGTACCAAGCTGACCTACAACGCGCATTGCATCTGGAGATGCGATAACTACGTCAAAGTTCATCTCGCCTTTCTTAACCTGTGCAGCAAGCTCTTCCATACCTACTAGGTCAGCGCCAGCTTCTTTAGCAGCTTCAGCGTTTGCACCCTGAGTGAATACCGCAACGCGGATTTCACGGCCAGTACCGTGTGGTAGCACAGTTGCGCCACGAACGTTCTGGTCAGATTTACGTGCATCGATGCCAAGGTTAACAGCAACGTCAACGCTTTCAGTAAATTTAGCAGTAGCTAGTTCTTTAAGAAGAGCAACAGCTTCGTTGATGTCGTACTCACGTGCAACGTCAACTTTTTCGCGGATTACGCGCATACGCTTAGTTAGTTTTGCCATTGTCTTAACCCTCTACCACTAGACCCATTGAACGAGCAGTACCAGCAATCGAACGCTTCATAGCTTCGATGTCAGCACCAGTCATGTCCGCAGCTTTAGTTTCTGCGATCTCTTGGATCTGAGCGTCAGTTACAGTACCAACTTTCTCAGTGTTCGGGCGGCCAGAACCAGACTTAACGCCAGCAGCTTTCTTAAGAAGAACAGCAGCAGGTGGAGTCTTAGTGATGAACGTGAACGAACGGTCGTTGTATACTGTGATAACAACTGGAGTCGGTAGACCTTTCTCAATTGAGTCAGTCTTAGCGTTAAACGCTTTACAGAATTCCATGATGTTTACACCATGTTGACCAAGAGCTGGACCAACCGGTGGACTTGGGTTTGCTGCACCAGCTGCAACTTGCAGCTTGATGTAAGCTTCTACTTTTTTAGCCATTGCTATTTACCTTAATTTGGGTTCGAACGTCTATTTTCGAGAAATAGACTCCCCGTCTAACGAAAGGGCGCGAAATTATAGTCCAATTTCACGCCCCTGACAACTAAAACTGATTACTTAATGATCAGCTTTTTTCCACCTGACCAAACTCCAGTTCTACAGGAGTCGCACGGCCGAAGATGGATACAGATACCTTCACACGGCTCTTGTCGTAGTCAACTTCTTCTACAACACCGTTAAAGTCTGCGAACGGGCCATCCGTAACACGGACAACTTCACCCGGTTCAAAGACCGTCTTGTGAACAGGCGATTCACTCGCTTTCTCAAGACGGTTAAGAATAGCATCTGCCTCTTTATCAGAGATCGGAGCCGGACGGTCAGATGTACCGCCGATGAACCCCATTACACGAGGGATACTACGTACCAGATGCCATGTCTCATCGTTCATCACCATCTGTACAAGCACATAGCCAGGGAAGAACTTTCGTTCGCTCTTACGGCGCTGGCCCGCACGGACTTCCACAACTTCTTCAGTTGGGACAAGTACTTCTTCGAAGTGCTCTTCCATGCCGTGCATTTTGATATGCTCACGTAGTGATTGTGCTACACGACCTTCAAAACCAGAGAAGGCCTGTACTACATACCATCGTTTTTTTGGAGCTTCGCTCATGAACTCTTACCTCACACACCGGTAACTAGGCGGACTAGACGGACCATGATGCCGTCGATGCCCCACAAGGCTAACGCCATAATGACAGTGACAGCTAAAACGATAAAGGTTGTCTGCGTAGCTTCCTGACGAGTAGGCCATACTACCTTGCGGACTTCCATGCGCGATTCGCGGGCAAACGAGATCGCGGTTTTACCTTTTGCTGTAAGTGCGGCAATACCACCAGCTGCGGCCACAAGGACAACAACAGCAGCAGCACGTAGCACTACAGAAACATCACTGTACAGGTAATTACCAACCACAGCGGCAGCTAGCAAGGCAAATACAGCGACCCACTTAAGGCCATCCATACCACCAGAGCTGCTTTGGTTTTCGGCATTCGCTTTCATACAACCAACCTGTAACTAGTCTCAATATAGACGAAAATAACCCCGCATAAGCGAGGCGCAATGAAGGAAAGCTCTAAAGCCTTAATTACAAACAAAAAACTTCATCATAGTAAAATTTTTTTCCTGCACGCTTGAGCAAAAAATATGCAAAACCAAGCAACAGCGCAGAAAAAGGGCATCAAATGATGCCCTTTTTAGTACCGTGTCGTCAAATATTATTCAACGATAGTTGCAACAACACCAGCACCAACTGTACGGCCACCTTCACGGATAGCAAAACGTAGACCTTCGTCCATCGCGATAGGTGCGATTAGAGTAACAGTCATAGAGATGTTATCACCAGGCATTACCATTTCTACGCCTTCAGGTAGCTCGATAGTACCTGTTACGTCAGTTGTACGGAAGTAGAACTGTGGACGGTAACCTTTGAAGAAAGGAGTGTGACGACCGCCTTCATCTTTAGAAAGAACATAGATTTCTGAAGTGAAAGTAGTGTGTGGAGTGATTGAACCTGGCTTAGCAAGAACCTGGCCACGCTCAACTTCGTCACGCTTAGTACCACGTAGAAGAACACCAACGTTCTCACCAGCACGGCCTTCGTCAAGAAGCTTACGGAACATCTCAACACCAGTACAAGTAGTAGTGGTAGTTTCTTTGATGCCGATGATTTCTACTTCGTCACCTACAGTGATGATACCTTGCTCAACACGACCAGTAACAACAGTACCACGGCCCTGGATTGAGAATACATCTTCGATAGGAAGGATGAATGGTAGATCGATTGCACGCTCTGGCTCTGGGATGTAGTTATCTAGAGCTTCAGCTAGTTCAACAATCTTGTCTTCCCACTCTTTCTCGCCGTTTAGAGCGCCAAGAGCAGAACCCATGATTACTGGGCAGTCATCACCTGGGAATTCGTACTCAGAAAGAAGTTCACGAACTTCCATCTCAACTAGCTCTAGAAGCTCTTCGTCATCAACCATGTCACACTTGTTCATGAACACGATGATGTAAGGGATACCAACCTGACGCCCTAGTAGGATGTGCTCACGAGTCTGAGGCATAGGGCCATCAGTTGCAGCAACAACTAGAATACCACCGTCCATCTGCGCAGCACCAGTGATCATGTTTTTAACGTAATCGGCGTGTCCTGGGCAGTCTACGTGTGCGTAGTGACGAGATGGAGTATCGTACTCTACGTGAGAAGTAGAGATTGTGATACCACGCTCGCGCTCTTCTGGAGCGTTATCGATAGATGCGAAGTCTTTAGCTTGGCCACCGTACACTTTTGCAAGCGTAGTACAGATAGCAGCAGTTAGAGTTGTTTTACCGTGGTCAACGTGGCCGATAGTACCAACGTTAACGTGCGGTTTTACGCGTTCAAATTTTTCTTTAGACATGGATAGTCCCTCTAGGCACGGTATTTGGTGGCATTACGACCACACAACCAATCATGGGTTTGTAGAGTATATATCAAAAGGATTGAACTGACTTAAGGAGAGAGTGGTGCTAATAGGCGGAGTCGAACCGCCGACCTCACCCTTACCAAGGGTGCGCTCTACCAACTGAGCTATATCAGCACACAAGAAATGTGGAGCGGGCAGCGGGAATCGAACCCGCATCATCAGCTTGGAAGGCTGAGGTAATAGCCATTATACGATGCCCGCAAAAATCGTCACTCGATAAGCTATTCTTTCTATTGAAACTGGTGGAGGGAGATGGATTCGAACCATCGAAGGCAGAGCCGTCAGATTTACAGTCTGATCCCTTTGGCCACTCGGGAACCCCTCCAAATTTTTAGCACTTTCACTCATTTAGGAGAAAGTGGTGCCGACTACCGGAATCGAACTGGTGACCTACTGATTACAAGTCAGTTGCTCTACCTACTGAGCTAAGTCGGCGTAAGTGCTGCGCATTCTAGAGAACTATCTCTAGCCTTGCAATACCTTTTTAGTGATTTTTTCAGATTTCGAACTCTGCCGGACAAATTTTAGCCGTTAGCGACATTTCGCATACAAAGCAAGGCCTTCCAATACTAAATCTGAACGGTGATAGTAGTCCTTCCCCCACAGCTGAGGCAAATGTCGAACACCTCCACCACATAGGATCACTTTGGGTTCAGTTTTTAAACGCTCTTTAGCTTGTGACAGACCATATTCAATTAGCCCGACCAAGGCGGCTCGGCATCCGTTTTTCAGCCCATCAGCGGTGTTATCGGCAAAGGTCAAGGTATCGCTATGTTCTCTGTCGGAGAAGACCTTGGTGGTATTCTCGAGCACCGACTTCATCATTAGCTGGTAACCGGGAGCTATCCAGCCGCCAAGATGTTTCCCGTCTTCGGACATGACATCAAAGGTGAGTGCGGTGCCGATATCCACGATAACTGTCGGCGCTTTGAATTCCTGGCGAATAGCCACCAGCGTCAACCAGCGATCTACCCCCAAGTATTGGTATTCGCTGTAAGCGTTCTTGACACCAAAGTCTTTCTTTAGTGTCTTCACCTGCATCACCGGGATGTTGGCCAACTGCGAGATACGTTGAATCGAATTATCAACTTCTACCGGGCCAACACTAGCGAACACTATCCTGGTGACTCCATTCTCCAGCAAGGGCTCCAAGACCATCTCCAGTTTACGGCTTGGGTAACGACCCAATAGCGTAAAATGGCCATCTTCAAATAGTTGGGCAACTTTTACATAGCTGTTGCCCGCTTCAATCAAAATTTGCATCAACAACCTCTAAGGCTGATTTCACCACCGAGATAAGGTGTGACCCCCTCCTCGGTTTCCAGTAATAACGCTCCCTGGCTATTGATCCCGCGAGCAATCCCTTCCACTACACGGTTACCCATCAATAACTTCACAGGGCGATCCAAAAAGTTATCCAGTCTATTCCAGCGCGTTGCAAAACCATCCATCCCGCTTTCTTCATAATCATTCAAAGCATCATAGAGGCGATTGATCAACGTTGCGGCAAGTGTATTGCGGTCAGGCAGAGTGTCGCAAGCCTCGGTAAGATTGGTCCAAGACTGTTCAATCGCCTCGCCTTCTGACTCCGGCATTGCAATGTTAAGACCCATACCAATCACTAAATGTGCCGCTTCGCCAGTCTGTCCTGACATTTCCACAAGAATGCCAGCCAACTTGCGGTCTTGGTAATAAAGATCATTGGGCCATTTAACCCTGATCCCATCGGCACCGAGGGACTCAAGCGCTTCAGCAATCGCAACACCGACCACTAAGCTCAATCCCATCGCAGCTGCGATACCGGCATCCAGTCGCCAATACATCGAGAGGTAGAGGTTGCTACCAAACGGTGATAGCCACTGCCTCCCTCGCCTACCTCGGCCAGCTTGCTGGTATTCAGCAAAGCAACTTGCTCCTTTGGGCATGCTACCGACACGGTCCAATAAGTATTGGTTGGTAGAGTCAATCACTGGAATAACCTCTAAGCTCGGGCACTTTACCTGAGCCAAGATCTTATCGCAATCAAGGAGCTCCAGTTTTGCAGGTAGGCTGTAACCTTTGCCTGGTAAGCGGAAAATATCAATTCCCCACGTTCGCAATACCTTGATATGTTTACTCACTGCAGCACGGGAGATTCCTAGAGCCTCCCCCAGCGCTTCTCCTGAATGGAACTGTCCATCCGCCAATTTGGCAATCAGAGCCAGGCGTGTGGAATGCTCTTTCATTGATTAACCTCTGCCAATGTCGTTTCTCTTGTCGCTGCCATAAAACGAACTTCATGCTCCAGTTTGATACCAAACTTCTCTATCACGCAGTCCACAACATACTGAGCAAGTTGTACTACATCTTTAACTTCGGCATGCTGGTAATTTATCAACACCAACGCCTGCTGATCATGCACCCGAGCTCCACCTATCTGATGGCCCTTAAGCTGGCACTGTTCAATAAGCCATCCGGCAGCAAGCTTTTCCAAGTTATCAGGCTGAGGATAATGCGGCATTGCAGGATGTTGTGCAAGTAGATGCTTAACAACATCCGGTTCAACTAGGGGGTTTTTGAAGAAGCTACCGGCGTTTCCAAGCACCTTCGGATCCGGCAGCTTTGCTTGTCGAATATCACACACAGCTAAAAGAATCTCTCTCGCCGTCACAGTAGTAGGATCAAACTGTGCCAGCGGGCCATAGGAGATTACGGGCTTCCATACTTTTGGCAACCTTAGACCAACAGCGATAATGGCATGGCTGTCTTTTAGGTCATGCTTAAAAATAGAGTCTCGGTAGCCAAACTGGCATTCTGCGGCAGACAGCCGGCTTTGCTTGCCGGTTTCTAGCTCAACGATATCGACATATTCGCAGATATCTTTTAGCTCAACCCCATAAGCACCGATGTTCTGAATTGGCGAAGAACCAACACAGCCGGGTATCAAGGCTAGGTTTTCCAATCCTGGCATACCCTGCTCAACTGTTTGGGTTACTAGTTGATGCCAATCTTCACCGGCCCCAACATGGAGCATAAAAGCCTGAGCCGTTTCTTGAACATCAACACCAGCGATACGGTTGAGAATAACGACACCGGAGAAGTCGCCACAAAATAGAATATTGCTCCCTTGGCCCAGGATCAACTTAGGCAGATCCCGATACCTTTCATCTTGCCAGATAGACACCAACTCTTGTGCTGTCTCGGCAACAACAATATCTTTAGCCTTCACATTCAGACCAAATGTATGAAATGGTGCTAGTGACCTATCTTGCAAAACTTTCATGCGACTTCTGATCCATACCTTTATACTAGGGGCTGTATTTTAACTGATTCATCCACTCTTGGCAGTGTTTTCACTATGAGCAAGCTTAGATTTCACCCTCTTGAGCCTCTTCGGTTCCCGTTAATTAACCGCTTTTATAAGTCTTACTACCCTGCAGGAAAGGCAAAAAAAGATGAAGTTATCTGGATCGGCGAGGATAACAAAGGCATACAAGCCTGTGTCAGGTTCAAGCAATTTGGCGAATACCAACTGCTCACCGGTATGCTTGTGCACCCAGAGCTCCGCTCTCAAGGCTATGCCATTGCCCTTCTCGAGGCCAGCAAAGAACAAATAACCACATCCCAATGTTACTGCTTTGCCTTCAGCCACTTGGAAGAATTATACCAAGGTTCTGGATTTACAATCATTGAGGATAATGCGTTGCCCGAACAGCTCAAGTCAAGAATAAACCGCTATAGGCAAAGCGGTAAAACACTCACTCCCATGATCTATGCTCAAAGGAGTAAGCTTGAATTAAGCCAAGCGTGATATAAGCCAACTTAGCAATACGTTGACTATGATATTTTTCTGATATAATCGCGCCCTTAACTAACCGATTCATCCTTATTAAGGTCGCGTAAACGAGGCGATAATGGATTCAGCTATTGCTAACAAGCAACGCATTGAGCAACTGCCGTGTATTGCACACAAGCCAGATGATTTAGAGACCCTTCTCGATGCAGGATCGTTCCGTGAACGTCTCCACCAAGAAATCTCCAATGCCAAAGCGCGTATTTATCTAGTCGCGCTCTACCTTCAAGATGACGATGGCGGACGTGGGATCCTCACTGCGCTTTACGAAGCCAAGCAGGCTAACCCAGCACTTGATATAAAAGTACTGGTTGACTGGCACCGGGCTCAGCGTGGGCTTATCGGGGCAGATAAGTCAGATGGTAATGCCGCCCTATACCGCGAGTTCTCGGAGAAATACGAGCATCAGATTAATATTCTCGGTGTACCGGTCCGTAACCGTGAAGTATTTGGTGTGCTACACCTGAAAGGCTTTGTCGTCGATGACAAGATCATCTACAGCGGTGCCAGCTTAAACGATGTATATCTGGCTCAACACCAACGTTATCGCTATGACCGCTATCACGTGATCAAAAATGGCCACCTTGCCGATAGCATGGCCAATTTCATTGTCGACACCTTAGTGAACAGCGATGCTGTGAATTGCCTCAGTCAGGTCAACCGTCCAGAGACCCGTAACCTGAAAGGGCCAATAAAAGAATTGCGCCACCAACTACAAAAAGCCAGTTATCAATTCAACCCAGAGCAGATCTCTGATGACGAAGTCGGCCTGACCCCACTCGTTGGCCTGGGTAAACGGAAAAACCGTCTAAACCAACATATCTGTACCCTTATAGCGAGTGCACAGAAAGAATTGACGATTTGCACCCCTTATTTCAACTTTCCTCGTAGCATTAGTAGAGAAGTAAAAAGAGCACTGCGTCGCGGCGTGAAAGTGACAATCATCGTGGGTGACAAAACAGCAAATGACTTCTATATCCCGCCTAGCGAGCCGTTTAAAACCATCGCAGGGCTACCTTACCTTTATGAAGTCAATCTGCGTCACTTTGCCAAACAAAATGAAGCAGCGATAGCAAGACGTCAACTTGCTATCCACCTGTGGAAACACAATGACAATAGTTTCCACCTCAAGGGAATCTGGGTTGATCGTAGCTATATGCTGATCACGGGTAACAACCTAAACCCTAGGGCTTGGAAGTTGGATTTGGAAAATGCCATTCTGGTCCATGATAAGCAACAACTATTAGCAGACCAGAAACAGCGTGAGCTTGACCGTATATTGATGCACACTCAGCTTGTTGGCAGCTATAAGTTCATCGACAAAGTTGATGCTTACCCAGCCCCTGTGCGAAAACTAATCAAACGCATAAGACGAGTTAAGGCTGATCACATCCTTAATCAGATCCTGTAGAAGAGACCGTCATGACGATTGCAGCTATTGATGTTGATCCACAAAAAACGTTCACTCCTCTGTGCCCTAACGAATTGCCCGTAGCTGAAGGTGACACTATAGGTCAGGAGCTAAACCACCAGGCAGGTTTCGCTGATTTACGCGTTCTGACCAAGGATGCGCACCCAAGTAATGCAGTGTGGGTGGTAGATACGCATGACAAGATGCTTTCCCCCTTAGAACACCCCAATGCCGATCTGACTTGGGTCAGCCATGCCGTGCCAGGCACGCCTGGTTTTGAAACCATTCCAGATCTTCCGCCTGTCACTGAGTATGATCATGTTATTTGGAAGGGGATCGAGCCAGATCTTCATCCTTATGGCGCCTGCTATCATGATCTTGAGGAAAAACTGAGTACTGGTCTTATAGAGTGGCTGGCAACCCAAAAGGTCGATACCATCTTGGTTGGAGGCTTAGCAACTGACTATTGTGTGAAGACAACAGCCATACAGCTTCAAGCTACTGGGCAATTTAAGGTGCTCGTCAACCTCGCGGCCTGTCGTGGTATTGCGCCTGAAACAGTTGCCCAAGCTTGCACAGAGATGAGGCTGGCTGGCATTATCGTCTGCAACGACAGTAAAGCCGTTAAAGCGCAACTCTCATAGCCTCTAACATGCAATCGTCATAATACGCTTCAAACCCAGCCAACAGCTGGGTTTTCTTTATCTCTTCCCTTTTGCCCCAGCCCGTTCTCCAGAAGTCATAGAGTCTTCATCAACTTAAACATATCTCTTCCTGATATTTCCGACCTAAGGGCGAAAAACCACAGCATGATATAGCGACCTCACCAATAAATAGAGAAGACACAGCCTCATGAGAGCCACTTTACTAAAACCACAAATAGCAAAAAGCCTCATACCTCACTAGCACCGCGGGGAATACGTCCACCTCAGATCCCATTCGATCTTCAGACGTTAAAAAGCCCAGCTAAAAGGCTGGGCTTCTTAATAAGTGGCGGAGCGGCCGGGCTGGCGCTCCAGCGGGACTCATTCGCCTGCAAGGCGAACATATCTGACAGATGTAAAAAAGCCCAAGCATTTCTGCTTGGGCTTAGTATAAGTGGCGGAGCGGACGGGACTCGAACCCGCGACCCCCGG